>JBDSNB010000033.1:0-7095 GCA_039915555.1 Chthoniobacterales bacterium
CCTCGGCTTGCAACTGCAGTTCCTGCTCATCGCGTTGCTGCGTCAACGTATGGAACCCGAGGAGCGCTGGTCGATGCCGGCCGCGCTCAGTGTGGGATGGGCCTCGCTGGGTTTTGGCTTCTGGCTCCTGGAGAATGGCGGGCTTGCCGGACGGCCGGGCTTCTTCTTTGGCTTCGTTTTCCTGGCGGACATTGGATTGCTCGCGCTGGCCTTGGAGCGAAAACGCTGGGCGAGTTTCTCGACGATGGCGGGCGTGGCGGTGGCGGTGGTCTTGACCTGGACGTTGGAGTGGGGTTGGCACTCCTGGCGTCTTTCGTCGGGCGCGACGCTGGAGACGTTGGGCTGGTATCTGGCGTTTTTGCTTCTCTTCGCGGGGTATCCATTTTTCGAAAAGCGGCGCGAGGTCGCGGCGAAATCAGCTGACACGCTGACCGTTGTTTCCGCGGTGCCGTGGGCGCTCGGGGCGCTTGCCGGGGTGCTGCATTTCTGGGTGGTCTACGAATTGGTGGAGTCGGCTTATCCCGCTTTTCGCAACGGTTTCTTGCCCGCGCTATTCGTCCTTCCGCACGCGTTCGGTGTTTTCTATCTCATCCGGCGCTGCGGGGTGGTGCCGGCTTCGGACGATGCGCGGCTGGCGTGGCAGGGTGGAGCGGCGCTCTTCTTCGTGAGCCTGATCTTTCCGATCCAATTCGAGCGCGAATGGATTACGCTCGGCTGGGCGGTGGAGGGTCTCGCGTTGCTCGTCCTCTTTCGCTATGTGCGCCACGCGGGTTTGCGGGTGGTGGGCGCGGGCTTGCTGGGGATTGCGTTTGCGCGTCTCGCGCTGAATCCGGCGGTGCTCGAATATCATCGCCGCGCGCCGGTGCGGATTTGGAATTGGTACCTTTACGTTTACGGAATCGCGTCTTTTTGTTTCTTCGCAGGGGCACGCGCGGTGTCGTCGTATCGCGAGAGCCTGAGCGGTCGGGTCATCCCACAAACGCTGTATGCGCAGGGCGCGATTTTGTTGTTCGTGCTCTTGAACATCGAGATCGCCGATTATTTTTCGGTCGGTCCGACGCTGACGTTTTCTTTCGAGGGCAATTTCGCGCACGACATGACTTACTCGATCGCGTGGGCGCTCTTCGCTTTTGCGCTTCTCCTCCTCGGGATGCGGCAGCGAATGAAGATGGTGCGTTACGCCGGGGCCGGCTTGCTGCTCGTGACGCTGGCGAAATTATTCCTGCACGACTTCCCAAATCTCGGGCCGCTTTACCGGATCGGCGCGACCGTGGGAGTGGCAATAGTGATGATCGTGGCGTCTTTTGTTTACCAACGATTTCTGCGCCCGAAGACGTTAAGCGCGTCTAGTCTGACGCCACGGTGACGCCTCTCCAAAAGGCGACGCGATCCTTGATCTGAGCCGCGGCGTCCTTTGGCGTGGGATAATACCAGGCCGCGTCGTTGTTCGTCTCGCCGTCGACCTGCACGTGGTAGTAGCTGGCCTCGCCTTTCCACGGACAGGTGGTGTGCGTTTCGCTCGGCGAAAAGTGCTCCCTCCGGAGGGACTCGTTAGGGAAATAATGGTTTCCTTCCACGACGACGGTGTCGTCACTTTCCGCGAGCGTGACGCCATTCCAAGAAGCTTTCATGAGCGGACTCTAAGCGCGGGCGCTCAGTTCGTCTCCAGATTGTAAACTTCCACCAAAGCCACGCCGGTGGTGGAGTTCTTGCCGCGCACGGTGGCGGTGTAGTTGTCGGGCTGGAGGGTGCGGACGATGGCGGATTCGAGCGCGTTGGTGGGCGGCACCTGCGTCGCGATGATTTCGGCTTTCTGATCGGTTTGCCAATTATCGTTCTCGGCGAGTGGCGCGCCGTTGCCATCGTAGAGGGTGAGCGTGGTGTCGGCAAGGGCGCCGGCTACTCCTTGGCCGGTGAGCGACGGGCCGATGGCGCGCGCGATGACTTTCGTGGGCTGCGCGCCGCCGATGATGAACCCGCCGATCATGATGTTATCGCCTGTTTCCACGCGGCCGCGGGTGGAGATGTTCGCGATTTTCGCGCTGGCTGGTTCGAGGTCGAAATTGTCGTCGTAGGGCGTGGCCGAGCCCCATTGCACCGGATTGGTCGGGAAGTTGGTCGCCCCAGCTGGTGTACTGGTTGAGCTGGTTGTCGCGGCGCACGAAGTTCATTTGCCCTCGGCTGGCCACATAATTGAGTCCCTGCCGGTTGCCCAACGCGTCGTAGGAAAAGCTGTCGGTGCGGGCCGGGCTCGTGGGCGTCCCTAACGGTGTCAGCGCGTTGTAACCCTCCGCCGATGGGAAAATCGCCAGGGCACTGGCGCACTCCAGGACGCGCTCGCGAAGTCCACGTTGACGGGGCGGCTGCAAACTGCGCCGACACAGTTTTCCCTTTGCAAAAAGAGTGGCCCGCTCGTTCTTCCTCGCCAATGGCAGCGAACACGAATCGGCGGGTGAGCGCGCGGGCGACGGGCGTCGTGGGCATCGCGATTCTTTGCAGCCGGATTCTCGGGCTCGTGCGCGAGATGGTGATCGCGTCCCTCTTTGGCGCGAGCCGGAATCTCGATGCGTTTCTCACCGCGTTCCGCGCGCCGAATATGTTGCGCGATCTGTTCGCGGAGGGCGCGCTTTCGACCGCGTTCGTGACGACCTTTGCGAAGAAGATCGAGACGGAAGGCGATCAATCTGCCTGGGGTTTGGCGAATAAGATCGCGACGCTCACCACCGTCTTCATGAGTCTGGTGGTGCTGGCGGGCGTGTGGCTGGCGCCATTCCTCGTGAGCATTCTCGCGCCGGGGTTCGATCCGGAAAAGGCGGCGCTGACGGTGACGCTGGCGCGCGTGATGTATCCGTTCATCCTGCTCGTCTCGCTCGCGGCGCTGGTGATGGGAATGCTGAACGCGAAGCATGTCTTCGGCGTGCCCGCGATGGCGTCGAGTTTCTTTAATCTCGGATCGATCATAGGTGGCGTGGCGTTGGCCTGGTGGATGGATCCGAACTTCGGAACGCGCGCGCTGGTCGGCTTGGCGATGGGGACGCTGGTGGGCGGATTTCTCCAGCTCGCGGTGCAGGTGCCGTCGCTCTTTAAGCTGGACTACGTTTTCCGGCCGGATTTTAGCTGGCGCGATCCGGGCGTGTGGAAGGTCTTGCAGTTGATGGGCCCTGCGGTGATCGCGGCCAGTGCGGTGCAAGTAAATGTGCTCATCAACAGCATCTTCGCCTCCTATTTGCAGGATGGCGCGGTTAGCTGGCTGAACATCGCGTTTCGGCTCATGCAGTTGCCGCTCGGAATTTTCGGCGTGGCGGTGGCGACGGTGACGCTGCCGCTGATTTCGCGCAGCGCGGCGCAGGGGAATAAGGAGGAGTTCCGCGGCGCGCTCGCGCATGCTTTGCGGCTGGTGATGTTGCTCACGATCCCGTCCGCGATCGGGCTCATGATTCTGGCGGGGCCGATCATCAGCTTGATTTACGAGCACGGACGTTTCACTGCGGCCGCGACCCAGCAAACCGCGGGCGCGTTGCAGTTTTATGCGATCGGACTGGTCGGCTATGCTTCGGTCAAGGTGCTGGCGCCGGCCTTCTATGCCCTGGATCGGCGGAATCTGCCGATGGTCGTCAGTTTGCTCTCGATTGGATTGAACGCCGGACTCAACTACGTGCTGACCTTTCGCATGGGGTTGGGGCATCGCGGGCTGGCGCTTTCGACGAGCGCGATTGCGATGGTCAATTTTCTTCTGCTTTACGCGATGATGCGGCGTTACGCGGGGAAATTGGAAACGGGAGCGCTGCTGACCACACTGATGAAACTGTTGGTGGCAGGCGCGGCCTTGGGCGTGGTGTGTTGGTTTGGTGCGCGCTACTTTTTCCCGGACGGCGTGGTGCAGCGGGAATGGTGGAAAGCGGTCGGCGTGTTGACCACGGTCTCGGCGGGGGCGCTCGTGTTCTTTGTGGTCGCTTACTTTTTGCGCGTCGCGGAGCTGCAGGATTTAGCGGGAGTGCTGCGGAAGAAGCTGAAGCGTTAGGGGGTGCCCCACGGGCGTCATCCTGAGCCGCCGAAGGACGGTCGAGGATCTCCTCGACGGAGCTTTCGACACGCTGTGACAGAAAAACGTCAACCGCAGTGGACGCGTTCCGAGACGGGGAGCGTGAGAGCGAATTGCGAGATCCCTCGGCCGTGCGCCGGCTCGGGATGAAAGGCGCGCGTGAGCGGAATTCAGCCCAAGGCCTGCGCGAGATCGTCGATCAGGTCGTCGGAATGCTCGAGGCCGATCGAGGCGCGGAGCAAACTCTGCGGCGTATCGGGGCTTTCGCCGGTCACCGAAGCGCGGTGTTCGATCAAGCTCTCGACGCCGCCGAGGCTGGTGGCGCGGATGAAGATGCGCACCTTCCCCGCGACCGCGAGCGCGGCTTCGCGTCCGCCATTCACTTCGAACGAGAGCATCCCGCTGAACCCGCTCATCTGCCGCTGCGCGATCTCGTAGCCGACATGCGATGGGAGGCCAGGATAATTGACGCGCGCGATGCGTGGATGCGCCGCGAGAAATTCCGCGACCTTGAGCGCGTTCTCGGAATGCGCACGCATCCGCCAGGGCAACGTGCGGAAGCCGCGCAACGTGAGCCAGCAATCGAACGGCGACGGCACGCCCCCGGCGAGGCCTTGAATGCTGCGGATGCGCGGAAATATTTCGCAATCCGGACGCGTGACGACCACCCCGCCGGTCACGTCGCTATGCCCGCCGATGTATTTCGTGGTGGAGTGAACGACCAGATCGAGGCCGAGCGCGAGCGGCTTTTGCACGATCGGTGCCCAGGTGTTGTCGCAGGCGCACCACGCCCCGGCGTCGTGCGCGATCTTCGCCACCGCGGCGAGGTCGGTGATCTTGAGTTGGGGATTCGAAGGCGTCTCGGTCCAGATCAATCTCGTTTCCGGACGAACGGCCGCCGACACCGCAGCCACGTCGTTCATTTCCACAAAGTCCACCTGCAACCCCCACGGCACGGAGATCTCGCGCAGTTGCTTCAGCGCGCCGTGATACGCTTCGGCGGGCGCGATGACGTGATCACCCGGCCGCAACGCCTGCAAGACCGCGGCCGTCGCGGCCAACCCGGAGCCAAACGCCGCCGCTTCCGCGCCATCCTCCATCGCGGCCATCGCTGCTTCGAGCGCGTGCCGGTTCGGGTTATCGCTCCGCGAATAAACGAAGCCGCTCGCGTAACTGCCGTCGGGTTCGCGCTCGAAAGTGGTGGAAAGATGGATCGGCGCCGCGACCGCGCCGGTGGTTTGGTCGACGGAATGTCCAGCGTGCACGGCCAGGGTTTCGATGCGCATTGGAGAGGATTGAAAGCGAAAACCCGGACGCTGGCGAGCCTGCACGATTCCTCCTGCCCGTGATCCTGCTTTATCCGCGGCTTTCGATGACGATCACAAGCAAGACTGGGCAGGGAGCGAATCGAACGATTCGATTTGACGGCTCCGCGCGCCCGGCCCCTAATACCCTCTTAATTCCGACCGCGGCTTTTCGCTCCGGCTTTCGATTTATGAGCATCTATAACGACGAAGTTTTCAAGATGGCCTGCGACCAGTTTGCGGTCATCGCTGACTACCTGGGAATCGATCCGAACGACCGCGATCGCCTCATGTATCCGAAGCGCGCGGTAGCGGTCACGCTCCCCGTGCACATGGACGATGGCAGCACGCAAACCTTTCAGGGTTACCGGGTGCAGCATCACCTCACGCTCGGCCCCACGAAAGGCGGCACGCGTTTTGCGCCCAGTCTTTCCATGGGTGAAACGGCCGCGCTCGCGATGTGGATGAGCTGGAAGTGCGCGCTCGCGAATTTGCCCTACGGCGGCGCGAAAGGCGGCGTGGCCTGCGATCCGACCAAGCTTTCCGTTCGCGAACTCGAAGGCGTCTCGCGGCGCTACATGCAGGAAATGATTCCGTTCGTCGGTCCGCATACCGACATCATGGGCCCGGACATGGGCACGAATGAGCAGATCATGGCGTGGTTCATGGACACGTATTCGATTTTCCAAGGCTACACCGTGAACGAAATTGTGACCGGCAAGCCGGTGACGATAGGAGGCACGGAAGGGCGGCGGGAATCGACTGGGCGGGGTGTTGTCTATTTGATCGAGCGCGCGATGGAGATGCTGAAGATGGACCCGGAGAAAAGCACGGCCATTGTGCAAGGGTTCGGTAACGTCGGCTCCGTCGCAGCGCTGGCGCTGGCGTTGAAAGTCGGCGTCAAAGTTGTCGGGATCAGCGATGCGACGGTCGCGCTCTACAACCCGAAGGGCATCGACATTAAGGCCGCCGATCAGCACGTGATGAAAAAGGGAAACCTGCGCGCGTTTACGGAAGCCGATCGCGTGGATCCAGCCGACTTGCTGACGATGAAGTGCGACATCCTCGTTCCGTCGGCCGTCGATCGCGTCATCACGGTGAAGAACGCGGACAAATTGCAATGCCGCATTCTCGCCGAAGGAGCCAACGGCCCGACCACGCCGGAAGCCGATCTGCTTTTGAACAAGCGTAGGGACGAGGTCTTCGTCATTCCAGACATTCTCTGCAACGCGGGTGGCGTGATCGTTTCCTACTTCGAATGGGTGCAAGGCTTGCAGAGCTTCCCGTGGACGGAATCGGAGGTGACCGACAAACTTTTCCGCATTCTGCAACATTCCTTCGCCCAAGTGATCAAGCGCGCGAAGCAGGACAATGTCTCGCATCGTACCGCGGCGATGGCGATCGGCGTGGAGCGAGTGATGAAAGCGAAACACTCGCGCGGTCTGTTCCCTTAAGCGCGATGAGTTTCTCGTATCGCGAGGAACGGCGGGGCGAGCGGGTACTGGATGTTTTAACAAACGAAGACGCGGGGACGCGCGTGGTCGTTTCGCGTTCAGGCGCGGAATTAATCAGCCTGGCGCGACGCGACGGCGACAACTGGCGGGGGTTTTTGCATCGCGACGACGATCTCACGCCGGCCGCGCAAGGGTGGGGGAATCACGCCACCGTGATGGGTTATTTTTTGCATCGGCTGAAGGACGGTCGGAGCAGTTATCGCGGGCAGGAGATCGCGGGCGGGACGCACAGTTT
>JBDSNB010000073.1:0-25896 GCA_039915555.1 Chthoniobacterales bacterium
TTTCCCTTCCCGGTCACGCGCAGGATGCGCTGCTCCGCGCTGAAATTCTCCAGCCGCGCGTTCGCCAGCTCCGAAATCCGCAGCCCGCTCGCGTAGAGCAGCTCGATGATCGCCCGATCGCGCAACCCGCGCGGTTTCGTCGTGTCGATGCTCTCGATTAATTGCTGCACCTGCAGTTCGTTCAGCGTCTCGGGCAGGTATCGCTCGATCCGCGGCAGCGTAAGCGTCTCGGTCGGATCGCGCTCGACTCGGCCTTTCGCGAGCAGAAAGCGGAAGAAAATCTTCAACGCCACCACCGCCAGCTTGATCGACGATGCGGCCAGCCCACGTTTCTTCTGCGTCGCCAGATAATCGCTGATCAGCGGCAGCGTTACTTTCCCTACCGCCGTGATTTTCCTTAGATCAGCGCACCAGGTGGCGAACTCCGTCAGCGAGCGCCGGGTCGAGAGTTGGTAGTTCTCCGAGAGCCCCCGTTCCGTCGCGAGAAAGCGAATGAACGAATCGATCTCCGGCTCCATGCGACAGCGTGCCATCTCGCGCCGGATCTGGAAACCGGGAAACCGCGGCTTGAGATTGAACATCGGCCCCACCCGCGCCGTCTCACCTGCATCTCTCCCTTCCCCGTAAACGAACAATTCCTTGCAACTGCTCCGCCTGTGAGCAGCGATTGACAAAGGGAGACCAATTGTCCGAACCTGAATAAGCAATGAGCCTCGACCTGAATACACTTTTAAAGGACTGGGAACACGAATCCGGCGCCATCAAAGTGCGCAAGATTCTTGGCCTCGACGGCCGCGAAAAATTGCAGCTCCGGATTGATCTCGGCCTGCTGCAAATGGAAATGACCGGCCGGCCTGATGGCCAGCGTCCGCATAATTCCGAATCGCTCCTCCAATACCACCAGCGTCGCGCCGCCCGCGCCGAAGCCCGCGGCGACGCCTACGAGCTCGCCTCCGAGCAATGCAGCGAACTGCAGCAGGAGGGCATTCAGTATTATCACCGCTACTTGAGCCTCTTTCAGATCAACGATTTTCCCGCCGTCATCCGTGACACCCAGCGGAATCTTGACCTCTTTGAATTCGTTGCCACGCACACCGATCGCGATGAGCTGGTCTGGACCTTCCAGCAGTTCCGTCCCTACGTGCTCATGATGAACACGCGCGCCAAAGCCTCCATCCTGCTCGCCGATGGAAAATTTGCGCAAGCCATGGCCGAGATCGAGCGCGGCCGCGATCTCATCCTCGAGTTCTTCCAGCAATCCAGCTTCCCCGAGATGGCGCAGAAAAGTTCTGAGATCGCCTTCCTCGAAGAATGGCTCGAAGAAGTCAGCTCGAAGCGTCCGCTCTCCAAGCTCGAGATCATGCAACGCGAGATGGAAGTGGCGATCGCGGGCGAGCTCTACGAGCGCGCCGCCGAACTGCGAGACAAGATCAAGCTCCTGCAAAAAGTGCAGAGCTAAATCCTGTCTGAACTCTCCGCCGCCGTGTAATCTCCACGCGCGTGGCGAAGAAAAATCGAAATCGCGAACAGTCATCCCCGTCCGTCGCGGCTCGCGCCCGCCAGACGGAGGTTTGGATTATCGTCGCACTCGCGCTCGGCACCTTCGCGGTTTACGCGCAGGTGCGCGGCCACCAGTTCATCAACTTCGACGACGACGCCTACATCTCGCGCAACCCGATGGTCAGTCGCGGCCTGACCGCGCCGGGACTCGTCTGGGCCTTCACCACATTTACCCAGTCGAACTGGCATCCGCTCACCTGGCTTTCGCACATGGTCGATTGCCAGCTCTTCGGTTTGCACGCGGGCGCGCATCTGCTCGTGAATGTGGTCATTCATGTGGCGAACTCGTGCTTGCTCTTCGTTTTCCTCTGGCGCGTCACCGCTGTGCGCCGGAAGAGCGCCATCGTGGCCGCGCTGTTTGCCCTCCATCCGGTGCACGTCGAATCGGTTGCCTGGGCTGCCGAGCGCAAGGACACCCTTGCCACGTTTTTCGGTTTGCTCTGCCTGCTCGCCTACGCGCGCTATGTTGAACGTCCCGCGCCGAGGAAATTTCTCGCGGTGGCCGGTACTCTCGCGCTGGGATTAATGGCGAAACCGATGTTGGTCTCGTGGCCATTTCTGATGCTCCTGCTCGATTACTGGCCGCTCCACCGCGTGGAGTGGCAAACGGCGGCGGGGCTGCGGCGATTTACGAAAGACTGGCTGCCGCTGATTCGTGAAAAGCTGCCGCTCTTCGGCCTCGCCCTTGCGTCGATGATCGTGACGCAAATCGCGCAAAGTAAGGGCGGCTCCGTCGCCGATCTGGCGGCGGAGTCGTTCGCCACACGCCTGGCCAACGCGCTCGTCTCATATGCGAATTATCTGGGCCTGACTTTCTGGCCCGTCGATCTCGGGATTTTTTATCCGTTTCCTTTTGCGGGCGTGCCGGGAGGGCAGTTGGCTGCGGCGCTTCTGGTCCTGGCTGGCATCAGCTTGGTCGCGCTGCGAGAGGCTCGTCGGCAACCGTATCTCATTATCGGTTGGCTTTGGTTTCTCGTCGCGCTTGTCCCGGTCATCGGCTTGGTGCAGGTGGGCGCGCAAGCGATGGCCGACCGCTATCATTATATCCCCTCCGTTGGACTCTTCCTCGCGCTAGTTTTCGGTCTGGGAAACTTGGCCGAGCGCTTTCGGATCCCGCGTTCCGTCGGCGCGACGGTGGCCGCGATCGCGCTGTTCACGTTAGCATCGTTGACGGCGCGTCAGGTTGGTTGGTGGCGCGACAGCGTGACTCTGCTGCGGAGGACCCTGGCCGTTACCTCCGACAACATGCTCGTGCAGTACAACCTCGCGTGCGCACTCTACGAGCGCGGGGATTATGCGGAAGCCGCGCCCCACTTTTCCGAGGGGTTGCGGCTCAAACCCGATCACCTGAAATCGTTGGTCAACATGGGCATGACGTTGCGAAAATTGGGCCGGCGCGCGGAAGCACTCGGCTATTATGAGCGGGCCATCGAAGTCAAAAACGACTCGGCGATAGTGCGCTGGCAACACGGTCTCGTTCTGGCCGAACTGGGCCGCGCGGATGAGGCTACGCGGCAGATGATCGCGGCTGTCGAGCTGGCTCCCGACAATTTCGAAATGCGCGTCGACTTTGGTCTCCGGTTGACGCAAAGTGGCCGGCTCCCCGAGGCGATCGCCCAACTCCAGCAGGCCGTCCGCATCCTTCCCGAAAACGCCGAGGCGCGGAATAATCTAGGCTTGGTCCTTCTGATGGCCGGCCGGCCGGCGGAGAGCATCCCTCAATTCTCCGCCGCGTTGCGCCTGAAGCCGGACCTCACGGCCGCGCAGGAAAATCTGGCCCGAGCGCAGGCGCAGATTCGTTAGGGCAAAAATGGCGCGCAAGGTTAAATCGAAGCGACGGGCGCCCAACGATTTCGGGCGGCGCGACCTCATGATCGCCCTCGCGCTAGCTCTGGTCACTCTCGCCCTTTACGCGCAGGTGCGCGGCCACCAATTCATCAGCCTCGATGACGACCAGTACATCAGCGATAACCCGATCGTCGCCCGCGGGCTGACCCTCTCCGGCATCGCTTGGGCCTTCACTACCTTCCACGCCGCCAACTGGCACCCGCTCACCTGGCTTTCGCACATGCTCGATTGCCAGCTCTTCGGCTTGAACGCCGGCGCACATTTGCTCGTGAACGCGCTCATCCACGTCGCGAACACTTGTCTCCTCTTCTGGTTTCTCCGCTGCGCCACCGGCGCGCGCTGGCCCAGTGCGCTCGTCGCCGCGCTCTTCGCGCTCCATCCGCTGCATGTGGAATCGGTCGCCTGGGCGGCCGAACGCAAGGACACGCTGGCCGCGTTCTTCGGTCTCGCCGCGCTCCTCGCTTATGCCCGTTACACCGAAAAAAAATCCTGGCCGCGTTATGCGCTCGTCGCGCTTTGTCTCGCCCTCGGGTTGATGGCCAAACCGATGCTCGTTACCTGGCCGTTCGTTTTCCTCCTGCTCGATTACTGGCCACTCCGCCGCCTCATGTGGGACCCGGAGCAGGGGAGCCACCGCTTCGCGCGCGATGTCTGGCCGCTCGTGCGCGAAAAACTCGCGCTCTGCTCCGTCGTCGTGGCGTCCATGGTCGTCACCTTTGTCGCGCAATCCCGCGGCGGCGCAGTCCGCGCGTTGGCCGATGCGCCACTCGCCTTGCGCGTTTCCAACTCCATCGTTTCCTACGCGAAGTATTTCCTCGCCACTTTCTGGCCGGCCGATCTCGCGGTCTATTATCCATTCCCGGTCGGTGGCATTCCAGCGTGGCAGATCATCGGCGCGCTTCTTCTTCTCGTCGCCTTGACTGCGCTCGCGTTGTCTCAAGCGCGCGCCCGGCCCTGGCTGCTGGTCGGCTGGCTTTGGTTTCTCGGCACGCTCGTTCCCGTCATCGGCCTCGTGCAGGTCGGTGGCCAGGCGCTGGCCGACCGCTACCATTATCTGCCGTCGATCGGACTCTTCGTGGCACTCGTTTTCGGTTTCGCTGAATTGGTCGCGCACCTGCGGCTCGGTCGCGTGCCGATTGCGATCGCAAGCGCGGTCATGCTGCTGGCGTGCGCCGCCTGCACCTACGCGCAGGTCGGCCGCTGGCGTGATAGCATCACGCTCTTCACGCACACTCTGGCCGTCACGCCCGATAATCTCGCGATCGAATACAATCTCGGCCACGTCCTCGGGCAGGAGCGCAAGTATGACGAAGCGCTCGCGCATTTCGCGAAAGCTCTCCGGATCACGCCCGACTTCTTCGACGCCCTCATCAACACCGGCATCACGTTCATCGAAATGGGCCGCGCCGCGGAAGCCACGCCCTATCTGGAGCGCGCCCTGCGCGTCGAACCGGGCTCCAGCAAAGCGCACACGCAGCTCGCCCTCGCGTTCGCGCAGGAAAACCAAAAAGCCGAAGCGCTGCGCGAATTCCGCCGCGCGCTCGAGCTCGCGCCGCGCGAGGCCGACGCCCACGGTAACCTTGGCCTTATGCTCGCGCGTCAGGGCGAAATGACCGAAGCCCTCCAGCATCTGCACGAAGCCGTGCGCCTCAACCCGTCCAGCGCCGAAGCGCATAACAATCTCGGCCTCATCCTCCTCGCCCGCGGCGACGCGCGCGCCAGCGTTCCGCATTTCTCCGAGGCCCTGCGTCTGAAGCCGCAACTCACCGTCGCGCGCGACAACCTGCACCGCGCACAGGTGCAGCTCGATGCCGGAAGATAGGATCAGCGCTCGAAAAATTGGCGGCAGCCGCTCCATTCGCGTTTAATCTTCTCCCCCGTGAGCGAAACCAAACCCAGCTACATCGAGCGTAAAGAACGCTTCGCCCGCAAGATGAGCGGGAAAGCGAAACCCACCGTCCGTTCCGCCGATCGTCTCCCGCCCGGTCAGCATCTCACCCCCGGTTTCCCGGTTCTCGATCTCGGCATCAAACCCGAGGTCCCGCTCACCGAATGGCGCCTCGAAATCGGCGGTGCGGTTGCGCAACCAAAGACCTTCACGTGGGAGGAATTCAACGCCCTCCCGCAGTTTGAAGACGTGAGCGATTTCCACTGCGTCACCACCTGGAGCAAATTCGACGTGCAGTGGAACGGCGTCGCCTTCTTTACTCTCGCGGAGCTCGTCCAGCCGAAACCGGAAGCGCAACACGTCCTCTTCACCAGCTACGACGGCTACACCACCAACGTTCGCCTCTACGACATGATGGACGACGACGTCCTCATCGCGACGAAGTACGACGGCAAACCGCTCCCGCGCGATCACGGCGGCCCGGCCCGCGTCATCATCCCGAAGCTCTACGCGTGGAAAGGCGCCAAGTTCATCCGCCAGATCGAATTCGCGGCCGAAGACAAACTCGGCTTCTGGGAAGTCCGCGGCTACAGCAACACCGCCGATCCTTGGACGGAAGATCGGTTTTCGTAAACGCGGAGACTGGACGTAAAGAGGCGGCGTCGTCTTGCGCGAAACCACGAGGCAGTTCTCCGTTTTGGCCGTCGCCCAGATTATGGCGCAGGGGAGTTTCAGCGCTGGCGTGAAGCCATCAAGTGTCTGGTCAAAGAATCGGTTTCATTCGCCACCGTGATTTTGGGGCCGCCTTTACCTCGTGTAGACGCTATGCCGCTCGAAAGTTAAACCCGGAGCCGGCTGGTTGTATTCCGGGAGGAGGCGGTTCAACTCCGTCACGCCCCATTCCGTCCCTGAAGGTGGCAAGGCCAGATACCGCAACTCTTCCGGCAGCACGGAGCGAAACGCGGCCTCGTCCACCGGATGGCCGGTGACCGCGTAGGTGTAGACGACGTCGATGTTCGGACGAAATTTCCCGTCGGCTAACAAGTGCGCGAGCGGATCGTACGGAAAATACCAGCGCGTCGGATCGGCCGAAATCACCTCATACGCTTCCACCATCGTGGGCGTCGTCTTCGGCCAAAGCTTCGCGCGATGATCCCGCGCCGGGAGCGCGATCATGAAACTCGCGCCCGCGAGCGCCGCGTAGATCGCGTATCGCGCGACCGCGTGGCCCGCTCGCGCCACGCTCGCGAGCGCGAAGAGCGCGGCCAGCGCGAGGGGTAAACTGACCAGCGCACAACTGTTCACATCGCCGCCGTACTTCGCCACGCTCGCGATCGAGATCGGCGTCAGAAACAGAGCGAGAAAGAAGAAGAGCCAGACGATCCGCAGGTTCGCGGCCTCGTCCTCGCTCTTGCCGCGAACTGCGCCCAGGACCGCAATCGCCAGCGCCAACGGACCGTAAACCTTCACGTAGTCCCGCCCGAACGCGAGGAAGGTGCGGAGCTTGTCGGAGAATTCCGGGCTGATCCCGCTGAGCGCCATCGTTTCCGTATCGGAAAATGTGAACCACGGCATCGGGCCGGTCAGAGTCAGGTTGAGGAAGAGCGGTGTAAAGCCGTCGCGCAATCCTTCCCAGCCGTAGCCGACCATCACCGCCACGACGCTCGCCGCAAAGAACTCCGCACCGCGTTTCCACCCGTGAAAACGCAGCACCCAGACGAGCAACGCCAGAATGCCGGCCGCGAAGTTCAATTTGCAGGCGGCGCTCAATCCCACCGCCACGCCCGCGCCCAGCAGCCACCGCCGCATCCTGCTTTCCTTCGCGCGCCCCGCTCGCAGCACGGCGTAACAGGCGAGAAGCAGCAGACCAAACGCCGGCGCGTCTGCGTGCACTCCCGCGGTCGCATAGGCCAGCGACGGCACCAGGTGCGAGATGAGAGCGAAGGCCAGCGCCATCGCCAACCACGGCGCGCGGTGTTCGCCCGCTGGCGCGGCGTTCCGATGACGCAGAAGCGAGCAAAGCAAACCGACCGGCGCCAGCACGCAAAATTGCGCCAGCAAGGTCGCCGTCACCACCGCCGGCGCGGGATGCCGTGCCCACACCGCCGGCAGATAAGCGAGCGGATAGAGCGGACCGTAACCGACCATCACCCACGGCGGCTGGTCCGGCATGGTGAAGAGCGGCAGCCCGCGCGCAAACGCAAACGCCGGCGCGAGCCGAATCGAAGTCCAGGGAAGATCGAGATTGCGCGCGACCGCAACCCAGAGCGCGATGACGAGCGCGCCCAACGCCAGGATCAGGACCACCGCGCGCGCCACCGGCGCGAAAAGAGAAAAGGTCGCGCCGCGCATTCGGGACTGATGTTTGCCGCGAAGAGAGCCGATTGCAATCTCCACCGAGCTGGCGCGCTGGGAAACCACGCGCGTTCTTCTATTGTCTCGAAGTGCGGCTGGCCTTCCCTTATCAGAAATCTGTGCGCCTCGGGAAAATGTGCGAACGAATCTTCGTGCTGCTTTTCTTCGGCCTCATCATGACGGCGCGCGCCGATTTTCAAGAATTCCAGAAGATCCCGTTCGATGGAACGTTGGCCGCCGCCCTCCAGCGCACCGCGGAAGCGACCCTGCGCGATTTCCCCAAGCTCACCCCCGAAAATCTCGCGCTCAGCGTGATCGACCTGACCAACCCGGCCGCCCCGATGCGCGCCGATTACCACGGCGACACATCATTTTATCCCGCCTCGGTCATGAAGCTCTTCATCATGGTCGAGACCTTCCGGCAGGGAAAACACACGCCCGAGATCGAGCGCGCCCTGCGCGAAATGATCCGCGTCTCCGACAACGACGCCACCGCCTACCTGCTCGACGTTCTCACGGGCACGACCGCCGGCCCGGAACTGGCAGGCGAAGCCCTCGCCGAGTTCATCGAGCGCCGCCGCGCGCTTAACCGCACCTTCGAAAAATTGGGCTACGACATCAGCGTGATGATGAAACCATGGAGCTTCGGCCCCTACGGGCGCGAAATGCAACTGGTGGGTGAAAAGCGCGAAAACCGAAACCGCGCCTGCGCGAATGCCTTGGCCGCGCTCCTGGATTCCATCGTGCGCCGCCGCGCCGTTTCCGCGGAAGCCTCCGAAGCCATGCTCGCCTTGATCGAGCGCCCGCTCGACCCGCCGCGCCCCGAAGAAAACCAGGTAAGAGATTTCCTCGGCGAATCCCTCCCGCCGGGCACAAAGCTCTGGTCAAAATCCGGCGAGACCAGCGAAGTGCGCCACGACGCCGCCTACGTGGAATTGCCGGGCGGCCGCAAATTAGTCATCGTCATCCTGACCCGCGCCGGCGAAGTGAAAGAATTCCTGCCTGCGATCGGGAAACAGTTGATCGCGGATCTACCGGACCGTCGGGGCAAATCAGCCACACCGGATTCTGATTAATTTGTCGAGAAAGAGAACTGCACCGGCCAAAGCGGCACTCTTTGCTTGCTGGCGAAGCCAATGTCGTGCGTGCTGTTCAAGGTGAACTCGTAAGTACTGGAGGGTTTGAAACGCGGTCTGCGTCATCATCCCGAAGTTTGTCCGCCAAATCGAGTTTGCGGTGACGATAGACTCGGCTTGTGGGAAGGGCGCAACTTCAGCGACACCGCGGACCCATGGACGGAAGACCGATTTTCATGAAGCGCTGCGCACGGTTTAGAGGTTCTTACCGTCAATTGCGACGCGCGGTCGGAAGCGACCGTATGAATCTGGGATAATAAGGAGCGTCGCCCGTTTGGACGCTCGGAAGTCGGCTTCCGTGCCTGATTCCGCCGGGGTTCCGTTCGGTAGCCGGGTTTGCAGGGTCAGCGGCACTCGCGAGAGAGGAAACCCGTTCACGGAATTGGTATTCCCGTAAGGCAGGGCATCCACAACTTTTCGCGTTTCGGACAAAACAGCGACGGTCAATCCCGGAAAGTAGTTCCTCACGGTGAGGGTACCCGACTCTGCCTTTGGGTCGAGGGTGTCGTTGAGGAGTTCGACGTTGATCGCGCCTCCTTGCGGTGAGACCAGAACGGTAAAGAAGGTGTTGGGCCGAAGGTCGACATCGAACGTTTTAAGCGGCGTCGTCCGATCTCCCTTCTTGAAGACGACAAGACGATATCGGGTCGAAGGAAATTCCGCGTAGCTAGAATATCGGTATGCGGTTCCGCTGAGGAGGTTTCCTTCGCTCTCCGGGGCACCGGCTTTGCATAACTCAAAGTCGCCGTTTTGCGGCGGAAGCATGTTCCAAAAACGGAGATACCCGACTTTGGGAGCCGGTGTTTGACCGTGAAGCGTGAGCCCAGTCGCGAAGAGGCAGAGCAGGAGGATTCTAGTTTGGTGCATAAATTTTTCGAACTCTATAGGAATCCACGACGGCGTGGGGCTGTGCGCTATTACCTAGAGGAGCGCTTGTCGCCTGCGGTTCAAGATGAAAGGTGATGGCAAGGCGTTTTTGACCCGTGGTAACGGCTCGCCAAGTTCCTCCCGGTCCCCGCTCTTGGCGGACCGCTTCTCCGATGGCGTACACGGTAAAAGAAGCGCTGCGCGTGGTGATCATCTGGATCGTTCGTCGAAAAATTTCCTCGCGACCGCGATCATTCGTCGTGCTGAACGGTTGTCCTGCGACATTGCCGGCGGTCGGGTTGAAGAAAGACAGTTGCGAAAGCTCGCCGCGTTCCATCAAGGGTCCGTTGTTCGTCAAGTATGCTTTAGCGCTGGCAATTAGATTGTCGACGTCGCCTGTGGAGAGCGGTTGCCCATTCAACTGAGGGTCACTGTCTGGTGCCGGGACGAAGCTAAAGCTGCGTAATGCCGCTCGGAATGCGGTCCCATCGTCACGGAGAACACCATTGATATTGATCTTGCCTCTTGCGGTGGGGGGAGTAACCGCTTCGAGAGGCTGTGGCGGCTGGGATGCATTGGTGACCGGAAAGGCGTCGAACAGATCGGCGAGGCGCCACGCGCTGTTAAACCAGTTGGCATTGAATGTCCTCGCGCCGGCCGCAACGCCATTGACAACATCCGGCTGGCCAATTTTCAAAGTACGTCCACCACTGCGACTCAGCGTGATGTCCCCGCTGTCTCCGACTGTGCGTATCGGATCAAAGATGTCACCCAGTTGCCCGATGGATGTGAGCGATGCGTTCGCGACAACTGCCGGTGCGGAGTTGGCTGATTGGATGATACTTGAATAATCGATCCAGTTTGCGGGAAGAACGTAGTTTGAATTCGGGGCGCCCAAGGTGCTGCCGCTGGGAATGTTGTTATCCTGCAATCCGCTGCTGTAATAGCGCGTTTTGTCATTAGCCGCTGCTCCTCCGTTTAAATCAAATCTGAGCTGCTCAGCGTTCGTTCGTGGATCGCCAGTGGTTGCATTAGAAGGGGGCGAGTTGTTACCTCGCAATGACGCCCCCCGAAAGTGATACTTCGTGTCGTCGAGCCGATTCTCCGGACCGTCAATATTGACCGAAATAGCGGAGGCAATTGCGCCTCCTCCCCAAGCGGATTCAAGAAGCCCGAAGTTATTTCCAAGCGCAATTTCAGTTTCGTAATCACTGCTGGAGGTCGTTCGGTCGACCATATTCAGGCGAAGGTTGCTGCCGCTCTTGCGATTCGTCTGCCCGGAATACGTTCTGAAGTTGTTGTCCGGGGTAATCGCGATACGAAAGACGCGGGTCGGATCAGGCGTCAAAGCGGGGAGTAAAGTCGGATCGGTGGTAAGAACGACGACGCCGCCTGCGGGGAAAGAGGTGAGCGGCGCATTGGTGGAGGCATTTGTGGCTGCGTTCAGGTAGAGCCGGAGATCGCGCGGACCTCCTTCGGGAATGCTGGTGAAGGAGCCTGCATCCCAACCTGGTTGGTTAGCGATTAACAAGAAAGGACTGGGGCCCAGATCGGAGAGTTGAATATCGCGATTGGTGGGGTTCCAAAGCTCGATGTAGTGATCGATCGCGATGGTGTAATTGGCTAAGGCGCCAGTTCTGGGACCGAAGGCGATCTGGCGAATTCGCAGAGCATATTCCTGGATCAGGGGAACGCGTTCCTTACCAAGCGCCACAATTTCGCTCGTGCCGGACGTTCCGCCCCCGCTGGTTTGAATGGGGTGAGCCGGGATCGCGGTGGCGCGAACAGTCGGTCCAGCAGCGTCAATGATCGTGGGTTGCGAATCGGTGTCGATGTAATCGCGGATGTTGGCCGCGAGTTTTTCAAGATAGATATTTTTTTGATCAGCCGTGGCGGAGGCAAAAAAGCGGCCGCCAAAATTAGTTAAGGTGTTTGCAAAAGTGGGTCCGGCTTCGAAGGCTCGCGTGCCGCCGGGAGGGGGAGGGCCCAAGCCAGCTGCGACGAGGTGCGTGCCAGAAATGACGTAGACAATGTCATCAACGTTTGCCGCAATGGTTGCTGCCGGGACGGCCGTGTTTGAATTTGGCGGACTGGTCACCAAAGCATTGATGTTGGCGCGGCGTCTTCCGGTTCCGGCTAACTCGTCGGAAAGGGAAAAGGCGCTGGCGTAGAATTTCGTCGTCTCGTGGACATCATTCGAGACCGTTCCTCCTACCCGATTCAGAAATCGCCCGTCCAACATCGGCAACTGAGCACGAAGGTTGAGGATGGCTGAATTGGTAGCTGGATCGGATGCGGGCAGCGGAGACCCCCCAACTATGGGCAGGGTTCCGATATCCAGATCACTAACGTCGGCCCCGTTTCCGCGCTGAAATCCGCCGCCATTGCGGGTGTTGCCTACGGTCGAAATGTCCAATTTGGAAGATTCGTCTTCGATCCAAAATGCGTATCGACCGACAAGAGGGTTGTAGTTGCCCTGAGTAGGGTCGGGCTGTTCTGGTTTCGTCGGGTCGCTCAGAATATTGACCCACGGCGCGCGGTAAGGCGTGGGAGCCGGAGTCGCCGGCGAAGGTGAGCCGATCCAACCGTTCGGTTCGGAGGCGAGATTATTTCGATTCAAGTCGACAGAGTTGTCGACAGTCAGATTGTTGGGGGGCGTCGCTCCCGGGACCGCGCCACCCGTGACTGAAACTAGATACACATCTTCGGTCGCATTTGGAGCGGTGTTATAGGTGGGGACTGCGGGATCCGTCGAGCGCGGCCCGGTGATGACTGGAACCACCTGTGTGTTCAGGCCGGTGTTCACGCTGCGGTAGCCGATCGCATGATATGGGCGGTATTTCATTTCCGTGATCAGCCGCGCGATCGCTACATCAACACCGGCTTGGGCCATCTGCTCTGCTTTTTCTACGCGAGCGTAGGCCGCTGCGGTCGTCCGCTCGGTGGAAATCGTGGTGAGAAACGCGACCACGATGATCGTAGCTAGGACGATGATGATGAGCGAGATCGTGAGGGCAAATGCTCGCTCATGGGTCGGAACCCGTTTAGGACCTCGTTCGGAAAGTTTCCTCATGGTTGGCGCGCATTTTCGAGTTTTACCAGAGTGGAAAATTCCTGCACGTGAGGGGCAATTTGGTTTTTGTAAATTACACTGGTGGTTTCGAACCAAACTTCTGGTCCGATGTTCTGTGCTTCCAGTTGGCGGGCGGCCTGTGGGCTGAATGCCTTGAAGGAGATTTTCACCAACTGAGGAGGGGTGGAGCGGTAAATGATCGGGTAATTCTGTGCTGTGAGTACGCCTGCGATGTTCTCGTACGCAGTCACCTTCAAATCCCAAACGTAGGCCGCGACGTCCTCGTCCTCACTTGGGGCTGCGGTCGGGTTTGAGGGACTAAAGACCTCGGATGGAGCGATCGGAGGGCCAGTTGGCGCGGGAGATGGAGACGGCGAAGGGGTAGCCGTTGGAGCCCCGAAGGCGGCTTGCAGGCGGGTGAATGTGGGATTGCTTTGCACAACGTGCCTACGCAGGACGTAGGCGCGGCGATTTGGGTCCCAGCTGCAGTAGAAACCGACCGCGCAAATATCGGTCCGGGTTGGCGTCGGGCTGGGGGTGGGTTCCCCGGTATTTCGCATCGGGATGAGTGCGAAAACCTGTTGGTTGTGGGTCGGCCCCGCCGAAGCATCGTCGGATTGTGAAAACAGATTAGTCAGAGCCAAGACTGGGGCGCGATTGTCCGTGAGCGCAAAGGCCAGATCGCGCGACATTAATTCCAGCGCTGCGCGCGCATCGCGAAACGCGTCCGTCCGGGCTTCGGAGTGCCGCCAGATTGCCTGAGCGGAGATAATGATTTGCGACAGGACAACGATCAGAAAAGCGACGATCGCCACGGCGACCAGTAACTCGACGAGGGTGAACCCTCGGAGAGAACGTGCTCGTGCCACTTTGAAGTTATTGAGCGGCAATAATCGTGGCATACGTCATCGGTTGCGCGCCGCTTTCCCGAGGCAAAATTCGAAGATGCACTTCATTTGCTGTCGTCGGGATGAGACCGTCCGGAGCGTTGCGAAACCGGACTTCGATCTTGAAGTAGTCAGGTGAGGAAACAAAGGCGCCCTCGTAGGTCGCGTAGACTTCAATGGGCGGTGCTGTTGGCGGGCCAGCGGTAGTGTTTTCGGAGGAAAGATTGATCGTCGTGTTTCCGCCAAGCGAAGTGAAATTCACGGCTGTAAACGGTTGCGATCGCAGCGTCGCGAATATCTGCGCGGCGAGATGGTTTGCGCGGGTTTCCTGAATACTGGCCCGCCCCGACTGTAATCCGATCGGGAGCAAACCGATGATGGCCAGCAGCGCGAAACCGATCACGCCCAAGGCAAGAACGACTTCAACGAGTGAAAACGCGGCGTTAGCACGCTTCATCGGACGACGTATTTCGCTCTGCCGTTGAAGCGACCAATGGCGACTTCATCGCGCACAGGCTGCTGCGAAGAATCTTGTGCGGTTGCGACTTCATTCCCGTCCCGGACAAGACCCTCGAAAATGATGAGACGCATGGGTGCAGCGCTCGTTGGATGAACAATCGAGCCCGTCGAATCAAACTGCAGATAGGGAGCTGTGATCGTTCCGGCGGTCGGGGCGAAAGCGAACGGGGTAGTGGCGGTATTGGCGTCGCTGGTCAAACACGTCCCGGGTCCGGTGAGTTCAGCCTGGCTTCGAAAGCTGATTCCCTCGGGGAGCTTTTGCCACTTCGTCACTTGAATGGCATGGGGCGCGCCGTTCGCGTTGTCTTTGAACACCGCATACGCACGGTATGAATACTCGTCGCTGATGGCAGGCGAAGGACTACCGGGAAGTGTGGTGGCAAAAGCGACGTAGGTACTTCGTGCATCGGCCAAAGCCAGCGAGCGCGCCTGCTCGATGATTGTAGTCAAATTACTGATTGCGCCTTTTCTGCCACTCGACTTTGACAGCGAGTTCACCGCCGGGATCAATGCCACGAGCATAATCGCGATAATTCCGATCACGACCAGCAGCTCGATGAGCGTAAAGGCGCGAGTGCGCTCACGCATCTGAGGAAGCGTGAATGCGGCGGAACGAATCGAAGACGGGCGGGGTGGGATCACGGACGACAAATTCGGAGGGACGATAGACGGAACGGTCAGTTAAATAGCGGATGAAACGCGGAGACGGGAGGAAAAACTGCGGACGGAGGATAGCGAACGCCGAACGCTGAACTTTCAACGCGGGTCTCTCCGTGCCATTGCTCATGATCGTGCTCGACGCGGCCGAGATTCCATTAGGAGCCCGAGCACGAGCAAGAGCAGAAGGAAGAATTCGCGACGCGGGAAGTTTTTCGCGGGTTTCTTGGCGGCTCCAGAATGGGGGCATGCTTCTAGCTTTTAGACCGTTCGTTGTGCTGGAACACAATTCATTAACCGACGAAGAGCGCAGTCAGATCGTGCAAACGATCGAGATGTTTGAGGTCATTACTCAGACGCAGCCGGACGATTATCAATCGCTTGAGATCTTGAAGGACGCTTACCAGAAGGTGAAGGAACCGGAGGAGTCGCTCCGCATTTCGCGCAAGCTGGTGGAGGCGTATTTCAATGGCGGCTCGTACACGCTCGCGATTCAGGAGTGCGAGGTGGTGCTGCAGAAGGAACCGAATGCGCCGGAGATTCTCGCCATGCTGGGGGAGATCGAGTCGCGTTTACAGGCGGCGGGGCAATCAATCATGACGGCAAAGAGCGGTCTGGTGGCGGCCCCGCAATTAAACGGAATCGGGACGGCGGAGAATGGCGGACTCGTGAGCCTGGAGAAGGGGAAACGGATCGGGCCGTTGCAGGACCGGGGCGAAGATGAGCTGGCGCGCTTTCTCGTGGTGCAGCAATTGATTTCGCAGGAGGAGGCGCGGGTGGCGCTGGAGACAGCGAAGCATTTGAACAAGGACTTGAACGGTCAGGATCTGGGCGCGTCGCTTCTCGATAAAGCTTTTCGGCAGGATACGGCTCGGCTGGACGAGGCGCTCTCGCAGTTGATCGACCGGACGAAGTTCGCGTTTGTGCCGTTGGAATATTACGACGTGGACCGGCAGGTGGCGCGGATGTTGCCCGATCACCTGACGCTGAATCGGTTGATGGTGCCGTTCGATTTGATCAGTCGCACGATCATGGTGGCGTGTTGCAATCCGTTTGACGCCGCCGGGCGCGATGCGGTGGAGCAATCGCTTGATTACACGGTGGCGTGGTATCTGGCGCGGCCGGGCGCGATCGAAAGAACTTTGCAGGATATCTACCGGCTGGAGGGGCGCGGCTAAGTGGCGGCAGCAGCGATGAGAAGCAAATCTTTCGCGGAACGCATTGCCGATGTCCTGATTGAGGACGGTCTGCTTTTGCCGAACCAGCTCGATGAAGCGGTCAGCGTGCAGCAGAAGGAGGGCGGCCGGCTTTTAAAAATTCTGACCGATCGGCAGTTTGTGACCGATCAGGACATGGCGTTCAGCATGGGTCGCTGCCTGAATACGCCGCCGATCAATTTATCGAAGTTGCGCGTGCCGGAGGAGATCATGGAGCTGGTCCCTCGCGAAATGGCGAAGACGAACAAGCTGGTGCCGATCGCGCGCCTGGCGGGGAAGCTCTTCGTGGCGATGGCGGACCCGACGAACGTGCTCGCGGTGGACGACGTGAAGCGGCGCGTGCAGATGGAAGTGGTGCCGATGATCGCGACGGAGAAAGCGGTCGCGGACACGCTCGCGGGCGTGCACTCGGGCAGCGCGAACATGAGCGCGGTGCTCAAGCAGGTGGCGGAAGATATTTCGAACGCAGGCGAGGTGGAGGTGCAGAGCGGTCGGAACGAGGAGATCGATATCGATCGTCTTTCGGCCGACACGGAAGACGCGCCCGTGATCAAGATCGTGAACCTGATCCTGGTGCAGGCGATCAAGGAGAAGGCGTCGGATATTCACATCGAGCCGTTCCAGCGCACGGTGAAGCTGCGTTATCGCATCGATGGCGAATTGGTGATGGCCGAGTCGCCGCCGAAGGCGCTGCAGCTTGCGATTACTTCGCGCATTAAGATTTTGGCGGGCCTGAACATCGCGGAGCGCCGTCTTCCGCAGGACGGACGTTTCCGGATCAAGGTGATGGGTAAGGAGGTCGATCTGCGTATTTCGATCCTGCCTACTTCGCACGGGGAGAAGATCGTTATCCGTATTCTCGATAAAGGCGCGCTCACTGGCAGCATCGACCAGATGGGGATGGATGAGGCAACGCTGGGTAAATTTAAAAAGGCGATCGACGCACCGCACGGCATGATCCTGGTGACGGGCCCGACGGGCTCGGGCAAAACGACGACGCTCTACTCGGTGCTGCAGGAGTTGAACAATCCGCAGTATAACATCGTGACGGTCGAAGACCCGATCGAGTACGAGCTGGCCGGCATTAACCAGGTGGCGGTGCGCTCGGATATCGGGCTCGATTTTTCCTCCGCGCTGCGTTCCATCCTGCGCCAGGATCCGGACATCGTGATGGTGGGTGAGATTCGTGACAACGAAACCGCCGACATCGCGGTCAAGGCTGCGCTCACGGGTCACCAGGTCTTGAGTACTTTGCACACGAACGATGCGGCGGGCGCGATCACGCGTCTGGACGATATGGGGATCGAGCCGTTCCTGATTTCGAGTTCGGTCATCATGGCCTGCGCGCAACGTCTTGTGAGGCGGATTTGCTCGAATTGCCGCGAAGAGTTCGTGCCGGAGCCGGAAATTTTTGAGCGCCTCGGGATGGAGCCGGTGGAAGGCGCGGTCTTTTTCCACGGCACCGGGTGCGACCGTTGCAAGAACCGGGGCTACCTCGGCCGGGTGGCTTTGATCGAAGCGTTGCCGGTGACGGAAACGATCCGGCGTTTGATCATCAAACGCGCTTCCTCGGCGGTGGTAAAAAACCAGGCCGTCAATGAAGGGATGAAAACGTTACGCATGGTCGGCATCGACAAGGCGCTCGAAGGCATCACCACGCTGGAAGAGATCTGGCGTGTCACCGCAGAAGACCATTAGAGATGACGATTCCATTCCTCCAATATTTCAAGAAGAGCCCGAAGGTGCCCACCGCGGCGCCGCAGGTGCAAGTGGCGCCGCCGGCCCCGAAAGCCGAGGGCGACCGGATGAGCAAGACGGTGATGCCGAATACGACCCGCACGGTCGGCTTGCAGGATGCAGTGGGGAATCTGGACATTCGGTCCACCCCGACGCCCGCGCCGCGGGCGGCGATTTCTTTTGGTGGATCGAGCGCGTCTGCGAAGTCGTATGATTTGCCGCCGGCCGTGGCGCTGGCGCTCGAGCCGCGTGTAGAACGGACGATCTCGCTCCAGCTCCAGGATGTGGTGAGCAATATGCCGGAAGGTTTGGTGCGGCCGTTGGAGAATGCCAAGGCCACGCACAGCATCTTGTTGAAAGCTTCGGAAGTTGAACGCGGGATGGCGCAAGGCAAGCCGAGTGTCTCGGTCTGGACGGTCTTCCAGCAGGTGCCGGAAGTGTTCATGCGCACGATCGCGAGCGACGAAACGACGGAGGTGATCCTCCCGTTGCAGAAAGTGATGGAGCAATTCAGCAAGCTGCACGTGCGCGCGGATCAAAGCTGCGAGCAGGCGGTGCCGCAGCTTGAGACGCCGTTCTTGAAGGTGACGTTGGAAGACGACGCGCGTTTCGGCACGGTGACGCCGATGCGGGGACCGGACGCGGAGGAATTGCCGCCGGTGCGAGTGGAATTAGCGACCGCGGCAACGCTGGCCGCGGCCGAACCGGAAGCAAAGGCCGGCGAGAAGTTTGTGGTGACGGCGTTACCGGCGATGCGTTTCCCGGCGCCCAGGAATCCGCAAGGCAATGGCAGCGATGGTAGCAATGGCAACGGTGCGGCCGCCGCCGCGCCCGTGGAAAAGCCTGCCGCGCCCGCCCGGATCCCGTTCAAGATTGCACCGAAAGGAACGGACGCGTCCGCCCCTGAGCGAGTTCCAGCCTCAAGCGGGCCGTCCGTTCCAACCCGAATTCCGTTCAAGATCTCGGCTCCTTCGGAGGAAGCGCGTCCGAAGGCGGAACCGTGGCTGACGAAAGGAAATTTTGCGGGTGACGAAGAGTCGGCGCCGAAGGCCCCGTGCGTGGCGTTGCTGCTGAAGCCGATCCTGCAAAACGTGATGCCGCAACAACTGGCACGCGACCTCGCCGAAGTGCCGGACGACGTGCGGATGGAAATTCCTTTTTCGCTCGTCGAGCCACAGCTTGCGGCCGGTCGCGTTTCGTTGCTGGCTGGGGAGTTCGCGCATTATTTGCCGGAGCAATATCGCGATTTCTTCGACTCGACGACAATCGATGCGCCAGTCGTTTTGCCGCTCCAGGAAGTCTTGAAGAATCTGCCGGGAGCCTCGCTGCAGGTGCGGGCGGATCAGGTCCAGCCGGAGATTGGGGAGAATTTTGTGACGCCTTTTTCCGCCAAGGCGGAGGAAGACGCGAAGCGTTTCCAGAACGCGCCCGGTCCCGTGGCGCAGATGGCCGCGCCCATGGCGGCTCCCGCGACGGTCGCGGAAGCAGCCGCGCCGGTGGCGAAGATGTCGAGCAGGCCCACGCCTTCGCCCGTCGCTCCGGCTCCGGCCGTGGCAGCTCCTGCCGCGCCCGCTCCGGTCGCTCCGGCGGCCAAGCATGCGGACGAGGAAATCGACGCCAAGGCGGCGGTGGCGAAGGTGGCAAAAATGGCTGGGGTGAAAGCCTGCGCGATCATGTTTGGCGATGGCCTGGCCCTGGCGGGCGATTTGCCGGCCGAGTACGAGGCCGAGGGTTTGTGCGCGATGGCACCCTCCTTTCTGAGCCGCATCCAGGATCACATGGTGGAGACGAAGCTCGGTGCGCTCCAATCGATGACCCTGCAATGCGCCGGCGCGGCCGTGACGTTTTTCATGCACGAGAACCTCTGCCTCGCGGCCATGCACGAGAAAGAAGCACTTTCCGCAGAGATTCGCGAACGTCTGGCGCGCGTGCTGCTTGAGCTATCCCGCAAGTATTCCCATCCCGCTTAGGAGCCACTCCCAAATGTCGATCATCAACTACGCGAGCCGCGAAATTCAGTTCAAAATCGTTTACTACGGGCCTGCGCTCTGCGGCAAAACGACGAACCTCGGATACATCCATCAGCGGATTAGTCCGCAGAATCGCGGCGATCTCGTCTCTCTCGCGACCGCGGCAGATCGCACTTTGTTCTTCGATTTTCTACCGCTCAACGCCGTCGTGATCAAAGGCTTCGTGACCAAGTTCCAGCTTTACACCGTCCCCGGTCAGGTCATCTACAACGCCACCCGGCAGCTCGTCCTGCGCAGTGTGGACGGCATCGTTTTTGTGGCCGATTCGCAGTGGGAAAAGATGGAGGAAAACGTCGAGAGCTTTAAGAATCTCGAGGACAACCTCGCGAAGCAGAACATCTCAATCGACGAAATTCCCTACGTCATCCAGTACAACAAACGCGACCTCGATAACGTCGCCCCGGTCAACTACCTGGAATACGTTTTGAACAATCGGAAACGACGCGTGCAGAGTTTCGAGGTCATCTCGAGCACGGGTCAGAACGTGTTCGCCTCGCTCAACGCCGTCTCTCAAACTTTACTCCATAAATTCAGCAAACAGAGCGACGCCCCGAAGACGGCGCCGGCTCCGGTCGCGATCCCCGTCGAACCCGTGGTGCAATCGGCTGAGGGGGCCGCGGTATGAACGCGATCCCTTGTTTAACGATCGACGATGTCGCTTCGCTCGACGGCATCCTGGCGGATTTTCTGAAAAAATCGGAAGCCGAGCTGACGGTCGTGATCGACCGCGGCGGGAATGTGATTTCGCAGTACGGCGACATCTCGGTCATGGACGTGACGATCATCGCGGCGCTGGCCGCGGGCTCGTTTGCCGCCACCGGCGAACTGGCGCGACGGATCGGCGAAGTGGAGTTCAACGCCCTCTACCATCAAGGAAACGGCAGCCACATTTTCATGAATTCGGTCGATGACGAATCGAT
Source organism: Chthoniobacterales bacterium (assembly GCA_039915555.1). Taxonomy (GTDB): domain Bacteria; phylum Verrucomicrobiota; class Verrucomicrobiia; order Chthoniobacterales; family UBA10450; genus JACCTI01. Next base: position 20,695 of record JBDSNB010000073.1, read on the forward strand.
CATGATCACCGTCTTCGGTCATCGCACGACGGTTGGGCTGGTGCGCTTTTATTCCACCACGACCGCACAAGCCATCGGCGCCCTGATGAAAAATCTTTCGCAAGGCGGCCACGGTTTTTCGTTCGAGGCTTCGGACGTGACCTCGACCGTCTTTGCCGATCCAACGCCCGCGCCTGCCGCGTAGCGGAGGACAGGCATCCTGCCTGCCTGCGGCCGACTGGCATCTCGTGGCAAGTGCCGCCGCGACCTCAGTCCTTGAATTCTTGCACCACGAGAGTGGCGTTGTGCCCGCCGAAACCGAAGGAATTGTTCACCGCCACCTTGACCGCTTTCTCTTTCGCGACGTTCGGCGTGTAGTCGAGATCGCAGCCTTCGTCGGGGTTTTCGAGATTGATCGTAGGCGGGATGACGGAGTCGCGCATGGCCAGCGCGCAGGCCGCCATTTCCACTGCGCCGGCGCCGCCTAACAGATGGCCGGTCATCGATTTTGTGGAGCTGATGGAAACGTTCTTCACGTTCTCGCCGAAGACGGTTTTCAGGGCGCGCGTTTCGCAGAGATCGCCCAGCCCAGTGGAGGTAGCGTGGGCGTTGACGTAATCGACCTGGTCCGGGCGCAGGCTGGCGTGGTTTAACGCCATCTGCATGGCGCGCACTGCGCCCTCGCCATCGGGCGGCGGCGCGGTCATGTGGTGCGCATCGGCTGAGAGCCCGTAGCCCACCAGCTCGCAATAGATTTTCGCGCCGCGTGCTTTGGCGTGTTCGAGTTCCTCGACGACCACCACGCCGGCGCCTTCGCTCATGACGAAGCCGTCGCGATCGCGATCCCACGGACGCGAGGCGCGTTGTGGATCGTCGTTCCGGGTGCTGAGCGCTTTCATGGCGGCGAAGGAGGCCACGCCGATCGCAACGAGCGACGCTTCCGAGCCGCCCGCGAGAAAAATGTCGGCGTCGCCGAATTTGATCATGCGCCAGGATTCACCGATCGCGTTGTTCGAAGTGGCGCACGCGGTGACGATGCAAAAGTTTGGACCTTTGAGTCCGTACTCCATCGAGATCAAGCCGCTGCCCATGTTGCTGATGAGCATAGGAATGGTGAAAGGCGAAACGCGGCTCGGTCCTCGGTTGACCACGTTGGAGTGCTGATCTTCGAGCGTTTTCAGGCCGCCGATGCCGCTGCTCACGATCACGCCGAAACGTTCGCGGTTCGTCTTTTCGAGATCGATACCGCAATCCGTCATCGCCATCTTCGCGGCTGCCATCGCGAGCTGCGCGAAACGATCGGTGCGGCGGACGTCCTTGGGATTATGGAAAAAGTCTTTCGGCTCGAAGTTCCGCACCTGGCCGCCGAAGCGGCAGTCGTAACCGGTCGTGTCGAAGGAATCGAGCATCCCGATGCCGCTGACGCCATTCTTTAAATTCTCCCAAAAGGTGGCGAGATCATTCCCGATGGGAGTGATGACGCCGAGGCCGGTGAGGACGACTCTGCGATTGTTATTCATGTGATCGCTGTTTGTGACCCGTGGGAGGGATTTCAGTGCATCGCTGGCTGCGTTTCACCAATCACTTATCACCATCCACGATTTTTCCTACCGCGTTCCCATCCCGACGCTTTGCACGGTCTGGAAGAGCTTGCCCTCGGTCTTGATCGAAGGCGCGATGATGATTTCGGTTTGCTGGAATTCCGGAATGTCACGCGCGCCGACGTTGCCCATGCAGGTGGTGATCGCGCCGACCAAATTCTGACTGCCGTCGTCCACTTCCGCCGGGCCGAAAAGGATCTGCTTCAGCGAACCGGTGGCGCCTACTTTGATGCGGGTGCCGCGAGGAAGATTCGCATGCGGCGTCGCCATGCCCCAATGGTAGCCGTGGCCAGGCGCTTCGTAGGCTTTCGCGAATGCGCTGCCCACCATGACGGCGTCCGCGCCGCAGGCGAGCGCTTTGCAAACGTCGCCGCCTTTGCTCATCCCGCCGTCGGTGATAATCGGAACGTAGCGCGAGCTTTTCTTGAAGTAAGCATCCCGCGCCGCAGCGCAATCCACCGTGGCCGTGACTTGCGGCACGCCGAGTCCGAGCACGCCGCGTGAAGTGCACGCCGCGCCGGGGCCGACGCCGATGAGCACCGCGGCCGGTCCGCATTCCATGATCGCGAGGGTCACATCGTAGCCGACGGTGTTACCCACGATGACCGGGATTCGCATGTCTGAGCAAAATTTCGCGAGATCGAGCGACTTATATTCCGTTGAGATGTGCTCGACGGTCGAGACGGTGCTCTGCACCACGAAGACGTCGGCGCCCGCTTCCTGCGCGATGGCGCCAAACTGTTCCGCCTTCTGCGGGATGGAACTGACGGCCGCGATCGCGCCGGAATCTTTGATCTGGCGAATGCGGGCCGCGATCAAATCCTCCTGCACTGGCTCGGTGTAGATTTTTTGCAGCAACCCGGTGATCTCTGCCTTGTCAGCGTCCACGATTTTTTGCAGGACTTCCTGGGGATCTTTGTAGCGCGTCTGGACGCCTTCGAGGTTGAGCACCGCGAGGCCGCCGAGTTTGCTCATCTCGCAGGCGAACTTCACATCCACCACGCCGTCCATCGCGCTCGCGAGAATCGGAATTTTTAACTCGATCGGTTGGCCATCGGTGCGCGAAATGCGGAAGCGGGTGTCGACTTCGTTCGGATTGATCGTGACGCGCCCGGGGACGAGCGCGATCTCGTCGAACCCATAGGTGACGCGCGCTTTTCGGTTTCTGCCAATCCACATTCCCATATCTATATTTGCTCCGGTTTAAATCGTTCGTTCAAGCTTCCGCAACGTGGGCACCGCGGAAGCAGGGCCGGCGTTCGATCCTCGAACTCGAAGGCGCAGATCACGCACCGCAATCGGTAACGCAACGCCCGGCGTTCTCGCCTCCGGCGGCTCCACTCCCCGACTATCCAGAGGAGGAAAACTGCCGCAAGAAAAACCAGCAGATAGATCGTGACCAGAGCGGCCAGACTGACGCGAATCACGGCGCAGGAGAATTCGGGAAAGGCCTGGACGGCGGGATGACGTCACTGCCCCATTGGATGGTGGCAGTGGTCCAGAGCGACTGATCGTTAGGCGACGCGGACGCTGGAGCGGCGGGAAAACGGCAAAGCAGGAGGGCGTGGCGGGCCTGTTCGTCGAGGACGCGATCGCCTGAGGAATTTTCCAGGAAACAATATCGCACCGCGCCGCGCGGACCAATCGCGATGAGGAACTGTGCGGCGGCGGGTGGTTCGTCCAGAGAAGCCGTGAACTTCAGCGGCGGGAACTCAGGGTTGCCGAGCGCGCGTACGTCCTCGGCAAACTGGATCCGGGTCGAAACAGGAGGCGCCGGGGTAGGTGGCGTGTGACGGGGGAGGCGCACCGGCCCGGGTGGCTCTGCGCTTGGAATGCTCAAGTCGGGCTGTAACGCGGGGAGCTGCTTCAGCGCCGGTTGTGTGCGCAGATAGGATGGGACATGTGCCGGTTCCGGCGGGAGCGATGCCAGCGAATCCGCGGGTCGCTGCGTGGTGGAAGAGAGCGCGGGATCTTCCGCCTCGATCCAGCGCAGTAGGACACGACCTTGCTCCGAATCCGGTGTGATCAAATTGACGCGCGCGGGTGGAGGGGAAAGCGCGACCGTTACTGGATAGACGATTTGGAACAGATAGAAACAGAGCGCGTGCAAGGCGACTGAGCCGGCAATGAAACTAAAGAGAGAAACTTTCCTGCGACGGCCGACGCTCCAATCGAAGATGGGCGTAAAATCCGCCGCGCTCGTTCCCGGTGTCATGGCGCAGGCGGCGCAGGCGAAGTCGCGAGCGCGACCGAGGTGATGCCGTGCTCCAGCGCCGCGTTCGTCACCGCGACCACGAGTTCGTAGGGCGTGAGCCGATCGGCTTTGATGATGACGGGACGGCCCTCGGTTTTGGCGGCGTCGAGCAGCGGACCCAGCTGGTCCAGCGGCACCTTTTGATCACGGAAATAGACAGCCGGCGCCGGACTGCCGGTGATGCTGATGATCTGTGGATTAATCTGCGGACCCAGCGTGAAACGAGAGAGTGGTAGCGAGACCGCGATGCCGGGCTGGAGGATAAAGTTCGAGCTCAGGAGAAGAAAGAAAATCAATAAGAAAACGACGTCGATGATCGAGATCACACCGATCCAGCCGAAGTGGAATTCCTGGGTGCGGGCTAGCTTCATCGTCGTCTGCGTTTACGCTTGCGGGCGCGCGCCTTAACGATCGGCGCGGCGTTCGCGGTTTCCGGCAACCTGATCGGTGGGCGGCTGAAAAGTGATGATGTCGCCTGTTGGTTCGCGATCGTTTAACAGATGCACGATCTCGATCCCGGCGCGTTCCATTTCGTGCATGATCGTGTTGACGCGGGACGAAAGATAGCTGTAGGCGACAAAAGTAGGCGTGGCCACGACGAGGCCAGCGGCGGTGGAGAGCAGGCTTTTATAAACACCGTTCGAGAGTTCGGTCACGGTGGCGTAGCCGCCATTCGACGAAATGATGCCGAACGCGTCGATCATGCCGGCAACGGTGCCAAGAAGTCCGAGCAACGGTGTGAGGAAGGCGATCGTGGCGAGGACGCTGAGAAAACGCTCCAGCTTTGGCACTTCCAGTTGTCCCGCTTCCTGCACGATCTCGCGCAGTTCTGCGGGCGGCGACTCATGGCGGATGATCGCGGCGTGGATGACGCGAGCGACCGGCCCTGGCGTGCCGGCGGATTCGTGTAGAGCCTCGGCGAAATTCCGGCGCGTTCCATCTCGTGCATGATCGTGTTTACGCGGGAGGAGAGATAGCTGTAGGCGACAAAAGTAGGCGTGGCGACGACCAGTCCGGCGGCGGTAGAGAGCAGGCTCTTATAAACCCCGTTCGAAAGTTCGGTCACGGTGGCGTAGCCGCCATTTGATGAAATGATGCCGAACGCGTCGATCATACCGGCGACAGTTCCGAGGAGCCCGAGCAACGGGGTGAGGAAAGCGATAGTAGCCAGCACGCTGAGGAAACGTTCCAGCTTTGGGACTTCCAGTTGAGCCGCCTCCTGCACGATCTCGCGCAGCTCTGCGGGAGGCATTTCATGACGGATGATGGCGGCGTGAAGCACGCGGGCGACTGGACCCGGCGTGCCGGCGGATTCGTGCAGAGCTTCAGCGAAATTTTGGCGTGCGATCAAGTTAGAAAGACCTTGCA
>JBDSNB010000208.1:0-7784 GCA_039915555.1 Chthoniobacterales bacterium
TCACCGCGATAACGCCGGCGCGTCGCGACCACTTCCTCCGCCGGGTAAAAGCGCCAGCGTCCGTTTTTCCCATCGCCCAGGAGCGAAGCGAAGCACGCGCCGGAATCGAACCGCGGAAAGCAAAGCCAGTCCACGCACCCATCGCGACTAACGAGTGCACAAGTCTGCGTGTCGCTCAGGAACGCATAATCTTCGATCTTCGTCATGGTTTCGCCGCGGCCAGCGCCGCGATCCCCTCTCGCGTCAGGCGGAATGTCGTCCACTCCTCCATCGGCTGTGCGCCCAGCTTCTTGTAAAATTGAATCGCCGGCTCGTTCCATTCCAGCACCGCCCACTCCATCCGCCCGCAACCGCGCTCCTGCGCGATCTGCGCCAGCCGCTCGAGGAGCGCGCGACCGTATCCCTTTCCGCGCACCGACGGCCGCACAAATAAATCCTCCAGATACAGCCCCGGCCGCCCCAGCCAGGTCGAGAAGTTGAAAAAATAGACCGCAAACCCGACCGCCGTCCCGTCCTCCAAGGCGAGCAACACTTCCGCCGACGGCTTCTCGCCGAAAAGCACCGCGCGCAAGCCCTCCTCCGTCGCGATCACATCCTGCGGAGCGCGCTCGTAATCCGCCAGTTCGCGAATCAATTCCAAAATCAGCGAAACATCAGCCGCCGTGGCGGGTTGGATGAGAAGTGTGGACGGCATCCCATTTTTGTAGGGCGTTTCTGCGAAACGCCAACCGCAATTCCACGACCCCGCGTGAAACCGCCAGCACGCGAAAGCTTCCTCTCTTGCCCAGCCCCACGAAAAAAGTTCATCGAAAAGGTGCGTCTCACGCCTCCCCATTGCAGATTGCACCCATGAGACAGAACACTCTCCGAGTTTGCGCGCTCGGCGCGATCCTTCTCAGCGGCTCCTTGCTCGCGCTCTCCGCTTCCGCGCAGGACGAGCCCCGTCTCGTGCCCGAGCCCGCCGACTCCAAGAAACTCCTCCCATTTCTGCCCGAGCCGCCGGAGGGCTGGAAAGGCGAGCTTGCCGAAGGGTCTACCGACACCTTGGGCGACACGCAAATCACCACCGTCCATCGCGATTATATGAGGGGCGAAGGTGACGCGCTCGCCACCACCTCCATCAGCATCCTCGATTCGTTTGCCAACCCCGAGTACGTCGAAGCCACCACCGGCGCCTGGACCTCCAACACGACCGACGCAGAAGGCTTTACGAAATCGATCACGATCGATGGCCTGCCCGGCTTTGAGACTTACGAGAACGAAGGGAAGCACGGCAGCCTCTGGCTCGTGGTCGCGAAGCGCTACATCCTCCAGATCGAAGTCACCGCGCAAGAGTCGTCCGAGTTGCAGGAATGGCTCAAGCGCATCGACCTGAAGAAGCTCGCGGAAATCAAATAAGGCACGCGCGCGATACCGCGTGTCGGCTAATCGAGCGCGTAGAATTCGACCAAGGCGCGGCCCGTCGTGTTGTTCTTCCCGCGCAGCACCGCAGTGTAATTCCCCGGCGTGAGCGTAGCGACCAACGCTGCCTCCCGATCGTCCGGCGGCGGGATTGTCGTCGCCGCGATTTCGGCCTCCTGAGTGTCCCGCCAGTTGTCGTTGGACGCGATCGAGTCCCCGCTGGCGTTATACAATTCCAGCATCGTGTCCTGCAACGGCCCGGGAAAGCCGCCATTCCCAAGCGAAGGCCCGATCGCGCGCGCCAATACTCGCAACGAAGCGTTCCCGATGATGAATCCACCGATCATCACATCGTCGCCCGTGCCGACCGGTCCACGACTCGAGAGATTCACCATCCGCGTAGGCGACGCCGCGTCGAGATCGTAGATCTCCACCAGCGCCACGCCGCGCCCCGCGGGATCGCCGGGCGAAATGAGTGTGTCGCGAGTCCCGTAAACCAGCGCCGTATACTCACCCGCGGCCAGGTTCAGCACCACCGCCGACTCCAGATCATTCGTCGGCGGAATGGTGGTGGCGATGATTTCGGCTTCTTGCGTGTCGCGCCAGTTAGTGTTCCCCGCGATCAAAGTTCCATGATCGTAAATCGCAAGCACCGTATCGGTCAGCGCGCCTGAAACGCCGCGCTCCGCCAACGACGGCCCGATCGCACGCACCAGGATGCGCTTCGTCACTCGGGCCGAACCTCGCACAATAAATCCGCCGATCAGAATCTCATCGAGGTTATCGCTCGTGTTCACGCGCGCGCGCGTCGAGATGTTCAAGAGCGAACCCGGTTGCGCGCCCGCCGGCAGGCTCGCGCACAATAGACCGAGCGCTACGTAAAGCGCGCAGCGCCCACTGAAAGCAAAGTTCGATCCGATCATGATTTGGCCGTCTACGCTGGCGACCAGTTAACTTCGAAAGCTCCCTCAATAGCAAGCTCGCTCCCACCCTGCGCGCCCTCCGCGGAGATCCGGTAGCGCTTCCGTTTGCCTCGCCTCCGCACGCTGGCATCCCGATCCGGAAATGATCAGCCACCGATGAACACAGATTTCCACAGATAGGGAAAAGCCATTCCCCTTCTGTATCTGCGTTTCATCTGTGTAAATCTGTGGCTTGAAATCCGATCCCACCATGCCCGACGACCGTAAAACTCCCGACCAACGCGCGCAGATGACCGATCTCGAGCGCCTGCGCCACTCCGCCGCGCACGTCTTCGCCACCGCCATTTTGAAAATTTGGCCTGAAGCGCAATTCGCCGCCGGCCCGCCGGTCGATAGCGGCTCCTACTACGACGTCTTGCTGCCACATCGCATCACGCCCGAGGACTTCCCGAAGATCGAAGCCGAGATGAAGAACAAGGCGAAGGCGAGACTACAAGCGACACCGCCGCCGCCTCAGCGCAAGGTGTAGACTTCCACCAACGCCACGCCCGTCGTGTCATTCTTGCCGCGCACGATTGCGGTGTAGGGGCCCGGCGCGAACGTCTGCACAATGGCTGCCTCGGAGTCATTTGTTGGTGGCAGCGTGGTCGCGATGATCTCAGCTTCCTGGCCGCCCGTGCGCCAGTTGTCATTGCTCGCGATCAGGGTTCCCTGGCCATCGTGCAGTGCGAGAGTCGGATCCTGCAGCGCCTCTGGGATGCCGAAAGCGGTCAGCGATGGTCCGATGCCCCGCGCGATCACCCGCAAGGTCCCGCCGCCTCCGCCGCCGACGATGAAGCCGCCGATCATGACGTTGTCACCTGTCTGCACGCGTCCGCGAGAGCTGATGTTTCCCAGTTCGGAATCCGCCTGCGCGCCGAGCTCATAAACTTCTACGAGACCGATGCCGCTGGTGCCGTTTGCTCCACGCACAATTGCGGTATAGCCGGTGCCACCCGCCGGGAGCGTTGCGACAATGGCGGATTCCAGATCGTTGGTCGGCGCGATCGTCGTATCGATGATCTCCTGCCGGTTGGGCGAGTCGACCCAGTTGTCGTTGCTCGCGATCAGGCCTGACGGGCCGAAGAGTTCCAGCGTCGGGTTTGCGAGCTTGCCCGGGATCGACAAAGAAGAGCCGATCGCACGGATGATCACCCGCTTCGGATCGTTGCCGGTGAGAATGAACCCGCCGATGAGCACATTGTCCGCTGTTTCCACGCGCATCCGGGTCGAGATGTTCTGGGCGCGATGCGCGCGCACAGCATCGTTCAGGGCGGTGAACTGCAGCCCTCCCGCTACGATCGTAGTGTCGAAGAGGAACCCCGGCAGCAGCTGCGGGAAGACGATGCGGGCGAACGCGCCGGTGACGCTTCCATCCAATTCCAGCAGCCTAAAGGTGTCGCCTCTCCGCGGCAGGTAGCCGTTCAGAAAGGTAACTTCAAGCGTGCCATCGAGCGTGGCGTTGCCGGTGACATGGAGCACATCGAACTCTCCGGCGCGCGTTCCCGCGATCTGCATCTTCAGCTTTGCGTCCGCCGTTTGCCGATAGTTGCTTTCGAATGTCAGTCGGCCCGGCGAAAGCCCCGGCGAGACGACGCCGCCGATCATGACATCCCGGTTTGGCGCGGACAGGGTGCCATTGCCGAGGATCGAGCCTTGTGCGCCGACTGTGGTCAGTCCGCCAACGGTGACAAGCCCGCCATTGAGCACCAGTTCGCCGCGCCCGTCGACGCCGACTTCGAGATCATGCCGAACTTCGAAGCGCGCTGGCGTTCCGGAGCCATTCGCCCCTACTCGCACCTGCGCGAAGCCGTTGGCGTTGAACGCAGGCAGGAATGCGTCCTGACAAGCGAACGTTCCGCCTTCCGTGATCTCGACGCTGGCGGTTGGCGACAACACGCTCATCTGGAGGTCTCCAGATTGTCCCTTGAGATCGATCAGCGATCCACCGCCGCCGACCTTCACGTTCGCTGTCGACCCTGCCGCGCTTTGAGCTACGAGCATTGGGCCATCGAGCAGTTCGACGACACCGCCATTGCTCACCGTCAGATTTCCCCGTCCCGATAATCCCACGGAGAGGCTGCGAGCCACAGAAAGCAACGATGGCCCAAGATTAGAACGCCCCGTTACCAGGATGGTTCCCGTTCCGGTTGCTTCTTTTCCGGCGGTAACCGCAGGCTGACTAATCGCTGGCAGGGCTGGGTCGACCGGGAGCACGACTGACGCGCCGTCCCTGATCTCCAGCACACCATTCCCGGCCTGACCAACATCCAGATCTCCTTTTAGTTCCCAAGAGGAGTCGGCCCCGTTGCCGATGCCACGGACAAACACGCCGCCGGTGGAGGCCGCCGTGGAGCCGATCACCCCTGTCTTTGAGAACACCCCCGCGCCGCTTTCGATCGTCAGGGTTCCTTGATTCCCCGCGCCGACTGTGAGATCGCTGATCCCCTGCATCACCGAAGCTCCAGTGGTGGCATTGAAGCCGCGCACAGTCACATCACCGGCCAGGATGCTGCCGATGTTCACATCGCCGAAGACGTGCCGGCTGAATGCGCCGTTTTCGATCAGGAGCGTCCCTTCCACGGTGACTTCGCCCAGGTCGCGCAGTTCGGACGGATGGTTCCCAGCGCTCGTCGCAACCCCGCGGAGCGTGAGCGAACTTCCGTGGTTCACGACGATCCCGTGCGTCGAGAGAAACCCCCCGTTGACCACGCTCACCGTGCCGATGCCGGTGTTCCCGATCAGCAGATTCTGGAGCTCCCAAGTCGACTGCGTACCCGTCGTCGCGATGTCTTGAATACTCACCGTGCCATTCGCGCCGAAACCGACCACCGCGCTGTCGCTCACCACTTTCGCGCCGCCGTCGACCGTCAGGCTGCCTGCACTACCGCCGCCCACGTGCAGGATGTCGTTGCGCCATTCACCATTCAAACCGTCGACGGCCACATCGCCGCTTCCGGCGCCGGAGCCGATCTCTGAGTTGCCGCTATCAACCAAACCGCCTGACGCGATCGCCAGAAATCCGTTACCCGCACCGCCGATGGAGAGCGTGCTGGTGTTAAACCAAACCGCGCCGGCGTGGACGTTGACGCGAGAAGCGAAGTCCCGCCCGATCAAGGCCGCGACGCTGTTCAGTTGTCCGCTCGCGAGCGTCAAGGTTACGTTGTCGAAGACCACTCCGGGCGGGCTCTGCGAGGCCGACCCGATCGTGTAAGCGGCATTCGCAAAGGTGATGTCGCCGCTCAACAACTCAAGTCTGCTCGTGTTCGCGCTTCCCACGTCGACCGTGTAGGTCGCAAGAAGATTGAAGCGCGCGGTGTTGGTGGCGGTCGGGACAGTCTGCGGGTTCCAGTTCTCCGCCGTTTGGAACGAACCGCCGGCGGAGTTATTCCAGAGAATGGTCGGACTGGGAGATGGCGTCGGCGAGGGAGTGGGCGTCGGCGTCGGGCTTGGTGTAGGCGTAGGCGTGGCGTTCGGATTGACGACGTCGAGCTGGAAATTGTTCGTGGTTGTGAATCCGGAGTTGTTGCTCCCCTGCGCTCGCCAGCTTAGTTCGATCCGGTAGGTGCCCGGTGCAAATTCACCCCCGGAACCGAGTGGCTGCCGGAATCCGGGAGTAGAGATCGTCGCCTCGTAGAGGACCTTGCCGCTCGTGACGGACACGAGGCGAAACGTTGCCGTGGCGTTCCCTGTATCCCCACCTTGCACCTGGAGAGCTCCTCCGAGGGACCACGTATGCGTCGGTCCGCTGACCGTGAAGCTTGCTTGGGAATTGCCCTCACCGACCGCGGAACCTTCTGCGCCCGCCACGGTCTCGCTTACTCCATTGCCTCCGAAGCGCCGGCCATTAGTGATGGGCTGACTCCCGATACCCCCGCTCGACTGCGCTCGATAAGTGGGCGCGAAAACATTCGAGACCACCATCGCCTGGTCGCCCGAATTGGTCAGACTCTGTGGGTCGCAACTGTTGTTGGAGTCGCAAGCGTCTGAGTGAAGTGACATCGCGCTCGAGACCGGTGTGACATCGGCCTGAGCCGCGAGCGGGTCGATTGCAAAGGTAATTGCAAACGCAAGGCATCCGTATGCCGCGCGACGAGGGGAGAGCTTCATTTTTTTCCTTTCTGTGTGTCGACCGTCACCGGTTCACTCTGCAAGTCGTTCGGAGGGAATCGAGCCTCAGTTTGTCGGTCTTGGCAGGGGTGCAAAGACAACAGCGCTCCTCGGTGGCGCAAAAACCTAGGTGGTGACGCCGCAAGCGAAAAGAACATCGTTTCCTCATGCATTCCTCCTCTGCGGGCCAGGCGCGTCCCTGTTTTCCAACTATTCGAGCAACCGGTAGCGCCACAAATCGCTTGCGCATCGAAATGGCACCGTGCGAATCGCCTTCTACGCTGGCAGTCTGGCCGGTTCCCGGGGTCGCTGACAAGGCAAAACTTCTCGCCGCCTCCACGTTTCGGAGTAGTCTCTCCGCCCAACCATGGCCGACGAAAGCGACCGCAAAACACCCGAGCAACGCGCCACGATGAGCGACATCGAACGCCTGCGCCATTCCGCCGCGCACGTGCTCGCCACTGCTATTCTGAAGATCTGGCCGGAGGCGCAATTTGCCGCGGGGCCACCGGTTGAGAACGGCTTCTACTACGACGTTGAGCTCCCGCATCGCATCTCGCCCGACGACTTCCCGAAGATCGAAGCGGAGATGAAGAAGGAGACGAAGGCGAACCACACCTTCGAGCGAGTTGTCGCTAGTCGCAGCGAAGCTTTGGCCCTCGCGGAAGCGGGAAAACTGGGAGGCCTCGGCCGGCGCGCCCAGCGGAGCAAGTTCAAGCTCGACATCATCCAGAACATCCCCGAGGGCGAAGAAATCTCGCTCTACCGCAACGGCGAATTTACCGATCTCTGCGCCGGCCCGCACGTCATGCGCACGGGAAACATCGGCGCCTTCAAGCTCACCCACGTGGCCAGCGCCTACTACAAAGGCGACGAGAAAAACCCGCAGCTCCAGCGCATTTACGGCACCGCCTTCAAGAACCGCACCGAGATGGACGCCTATTTCGCCATGCTCGAGGAAGCGAAGAAGCGCGACCACCGCAAGCTCGGCAAAGAGCTCGAGCTTTTCACCTTCGACGACGACGTCGGCCCCGGCCTCCCGCTCTGGCTCCCGAACGGAACCGCCATCATCGAGGAGCTGGAGAAGCTGGCCAAGGAAACGGAGTTTGCCGCCGGCTATCAACGCGTCCGCACCCCGCACATCGCGCGAGAGCAGCTGTATCTCACCAGCGGCCATCTTCCCTACTACGCGGAGTCGATGTTTCCGCCGATGATATTTGATGAGACTCCCGATGAACGACGAATCAAGACGGCAGAGCTGCAAACCGCGGAAAGCGATTTCGTGGAATTGCAGCGCGATCTGGCACAAAC
>JBDSNB010000272.1:0-18246 GCA_039915555.1 Chthoniobacterales bacterium
GCCGCGGTGCGACACGTCACGCGTTTCGCGGACCGCGCGCGTTCCACGAGGCGCTGGCTATGCTCGTCGATCGCTTTAAAATCGGCGCGCATGCCTTCGAGCATGATCTGCCGGCTGATGTTGACCATGTGGCCGTGGCGGATGCGATGCTTATTCACGACATCGCTCATCTGCATGCGCGAACCGAGTTCGCCGCGCTGCGTTTGCGCGCAAAAAATACTGACCTGAGAGGTGCCGAGATCTTCCAGAATCTCCTTCGGCATGCCGGTTAAAGGACGCGGCGCGTAATTCTCCAGCACGAAAACCGCGTGTGCGGCTCCGAGTTCCTCCACCTCGGTTTGCAAGGCGGCCGCGATCTCCTGCGTGGCTTCGTCGGTAATGATCGTGATGCGCTAGTCGGGTTTGAGGCGCAGGCAGTCGCGGATCGCGTTGCGCGCTCCGGGAATGAGTTCCTGATCAATCGTTTGGGTGGTGAGGTCGTCGGGCATGGCGGGAAGCGGCGTTCATGATGGCGTGAAATCGACCAGCGGGCAACCTACCGCCGCGGCGCGGCTAGCGGGACTTCACTACAGTGCAGCCGGAGCGGGCTCGGGGATGGTGAGGCCTTCGTAGGTCTCGCGCACGATGTGATCCACCACTTCGCGCATGTCGCGCGTGCGGGCCCACACTTCGAGTTGCCGATCGGCGCCATTCCCTTCGCGCATGATGCGCTCGATGTGCGCCAACTCCGGCTGGCTGCCGAGTTCCTGTAACTCCGGGCCGATGAACTCCAGCATTTCGTTTAACAAACTGCGCGCCTGCATTTCCTGCTCGCGGCCGAAATCGATCAGCTTGCCGTCGAGTCCGTAGCGCGCGGCGCGCCAGCGATTCTCGTCGATTAAGCGACGGCGATAGATGCGGAAGCTGAGATTTTGCCGCTGCAAGCGGTGCAGTTTGACGATGATGGCCTGGATGACGGCGGCGAGCGCAATGGTGTCGTCGACTCGGGATTGCGCATCGCAGACGCGGATTTCGAGGGTATCGAAAAACGGATGGAGGCGGATGTCCCACCAGATTTTCTTGGCGTTATCCACGCAGTTAGTGCGGACGAGGAGCTTGCAGTAATCCTCGTACTCCGAGAGGCCTTCGAAGGCGTCGGGAATGCCGGTGCGCGGGAAGCGCTCGAAAACTTTCAGGCGGTAGCCTTTGAAACCGGTGTTGCGCCCGACCCAGAAGGGCGAATTGGCCGACAACGCATAAACGTGTGGCAGAAAATAACGCGCCTGATTCATGACATGGATCGCCATTTCGCGATCCGGAATTCCCACATGCACGTGCAAGCCGAAGATGAGATTGGCGCGCGCCACCTGCTGCATGTCCTTCACGATCGTCTCGTAACGCTCGCCTTCCGTGATGCGTTGATCGTGCCAATGCGAAAACGGATGCGTGCCCGCGGAGGCGAATTTAGTGCCGCCGCGCGCGGCCAGTTCGCCGAGTTCGCTGCGCAACCGGATGACCTGCTCGCGCGCTTCCGCGGCGGTGCGGCAGACGTCGGTCCCGGTTTCCACCACGGATTGATGCATCTCCGGCTTGATCCGTTCCTGCATCACGACCTTGCCGTCGCCGAGGATTTGCTGGATGTGCGAGCGCAACTCGCGCGTTTCTGGATCGACGATTTGGAACTCCTCCTCGATGCCGAGGGTGAAGACGTGGTCTTTCTTCATTGCGGTAATGAAGCGCCAGAACGCCGAACCACGCAAGCTTGCTTCGCGCTCTCATCCCTCGGCCGTCTGCGCGGCTCCGGATGAGAGCGAACGCTTAATTCGACGCGAAAAGCCGGCGAGCCGTTAAGCCAGTTCGTGCAACTTGCGCTGCATCGCACCCGCCTGCACAAACTTGCCCCAGCTCAGGTTGTCCTGATCGGGTTTGTGCTCGCGCGCTTTGCGGATCGCCATGTCGGAAACTGCGTCCACCACCCAATCGAAGTTCGCCTGCCCGACCGAGGTGACTTCCGCATCCGGCGCCGGATTGCAAAAATCGATCGCCCTCGGCACGCCGTCGCGAATCGCGAACTCCACCGTGTTCAAGTCGTAGCCGAGATATTGATTCAAGGTCAGCACGCCTTCGTGCACCTTTTGCAAAATCTCCGGCGGCGTCTCCCATTCCGTGACGTAGCGGAGATGGAAAGGATGCCGCGGCTCGTAGGGCATGATGCGCACGTTGCGTTGATCGATGCAGTAGCAACGGAAATACATGTCAAAGAGTACTTCTTCCTGCAGCATCATGACGAGCTGTCCGGTCTCGCTGTAGGCGCGGAAAAATTCGTCGGGATTGTTCAGCTTGTAGACATTCTTCCAGCCGCCGCCCGCGAAGGGTTTGAAGTAGGCCGGCCAGCCGACGTAAGCGAAGATAGCTTCCCAATCCAGCGGGTAGGCGAGGTTGCGAAACGACGCGTCGGTCGTATCCGTCGGCACCGAGTGCGAGGGCAGCAGCACCGTGCGCGGCACGGAAACGCCGATCTTGGTCGCGAGCGCGTTGTTGAAAAACTTCTCGTCCGCGCTCCACCAAAAAGGATTGTTCACCACCGCGGTGCCGGTGAGCGCGGCGTTCTTGAGGAAGCCGCGATAGAATGGCACGTCCTGCGAAATGCGATCGACGATCACATCATAACCGCACGGTTCGCCTTGCACGACCTTGTCGATGCGGACGAATTCCGCCTGCATTTCGCCGCCGGCTTTTTTGTTAACCGCCTCGACGAAGGCGGGAGGGAAAGTGTTTTCCTGACCGAAAAGGATGCCGATTTTTTTCATGGGGATCGCTTCCCTTACCCTCAGGATTCGCGCGGCGCGACAAGAATTTCTCGACTCGCTTCCGGCGGGAGCAGTTGCTTGCGCGAACGCCCTCAGGTAAACAGGCGCACGATGAATCATCTGCAAAAGCTCGGGCTGTCCTCGTTTCTTTTTCTCGGGCTCGGTCTGGCGAGCGGCACTTTGGTGCGTCTTTTTCTCGGTGGGAATCCCGAGACTGGCTTCGCGATTGCACTCGCTTGTTACGCGGTCGGGCTGGTGCTGGCGTTGATCGCGTTTATGAAATCGCGCCGCGGCCAGAGCCTCGACGGCACCACGAAGTTTATCGCGCGGGCTCCGCTCGGGCTCGTCACGCTCGGCGTGCTTTATTTTTTTCTGCGCGCGATGATCGGTATCTAGAGCAGGGGAGGCTCCGGTCGAGCCTACACGTCACTCGCCCCGCCTAAGGGACAACACGATCTGGACGCGTCAGATTGCTGGTTGTTGCTGGGTGAGGCAATGAAAGGCGCCCAGGCCCCAGATGAGTTCGCGGCAATCGATCGGGACGACGCGGCGTTTCGGGAAGGCGGCCTGCACGATCTCGATCGCGGGCGCATCGTTCGGATCGTGGAACACCGGAAGAAGCACGGTTTCGTTCGCGATGTAGAAATTCGCGTAGCTCGCGGGCAGGACCTGACCGTCGCGGATGATCTTGGCGGGCATCGGGAGCTCGATAATTTCCAGCTTTTTGCCGCCGACGGTGAGGCCGCGCAGACGTTCCAGGTTTTCCTGGAGCAGCGCGTAGTTGGAATCGCCGCGATTTTTTTCCACCGCGGTGAGGACGGTGCGCTCGCCGACGAAACGCGTCAGGTCATCGATGTGCCCGTCGGTGTCGTCGCCTTCGATGCCGTCGCCGAGCCAGAGGATTTCGTGCACGCCGAGATAATCGCGCAGCCGTTGTTCAATCTCCGCTCGCCCTAACGATGGGTTGCGATTCGGGTTCAGCAGACAGGCTTCGGAGGTGAGGAGCGCGCCCGCGCCGTTTAACTCGATCGAGCCGCCCTCCAGAATCATCTTCGGATAAAACACCGGCACCCCGAGCTTCTCGCCCACGCGTGTCGGCACGACCTCATCAAGATCGCACGGCGGATACTTCCCGCCCCACGCGTTGTAATCCCAATCGACCACCGCCAGCCGCGGCTCCTCCGCGCGCACAAGAAAAATCGGCCCGTGATCGCGACACCACGGCTCGTTCGTCGCGATGCGATGGTAGGTGATGCACTCCGGCGCGACGCCCTCCAGCACCGCCTGCGCTTCCGCTTCGTGCGCGCCGTTGCAAACGTTAATGTTCACCGGCTCCGATTCCGCGATCGCTTCCACCATGGCGCGGAAGGTAGGCATCACGCGATCATAGGCGTCCGGAAAACTGATCCCCTCGCGCCGCGGCCACGAGAGCCAGGTGGCGGCGTGCGGTTCCCATTCTGCCGGCATGCGATAGCCGAGCGCCGCCGGTGTCTTGCCGGTTGAAAGCATCGGAGAAGCGATAGCACGCGGAGGCGAAAGTTCGAAGCGGTTTGCGCTGCGCGCACGAGTTCAGAATTACCGAGGCTTCCCAAACTCTCCGGAAAAAACGATAACGGCGCACCGCTTCTCGCGCCGGGACGAGGTCGCCAAGCAAATTCTGCGCGAGAACTCGTTCCTCGTATGCCGCCTCTTTTAGCCATCTTCCGCCGGCAACCGCCGTGGTCGATCATGCTCGGCGCGCTGGCTTTGCTCGGCCTGATAGGGTGGGCGGATTACGCGACCGGCTGGGAGTGGAGCTTCTTTGTGCTCTATGCGTTTCCGACCGTGCTGGTCGTTTGGAAAACGGCGAACACGTTTCACCGGCGCGAAAAAGGCCGCGAAGGAACGCGCTTGTCGCCGGGCTCGGTTCGGAGTGTAAGATAACTCGATGAAGAGACTGAGCATTCATCTAATCGTGGTGGCGTTGCTGTGGGCGAGCGCAGCTTTTGCGTTCGCCGAAGTGACGACGAAAACTTATTCGGGTTCCTACAATGGGATCGCCTGCACCGTGCGGATGACCTGGCACAATTGGACGGGCCTGGGGCCGATCGACGGGCGGATCACCTTGGCCGACGGGACCACCATTCCCTTTTCCGGCAGCAACAGCCAGTCGGGCGTCCTGGAATTCAAAGCGAAGGGACACTCTTTTCGTCTCGTGAGGCGAGACGTGGGCCGGAAGACATCGTGGGTGAGCGCAAAGTTGGTGTTTACCGAAGGCGCGGCGGCGACGCCAACGCCAACGCCGACCCCGAGCCCATCACCGTCACCCACACCCGAACCGGCACCCGAGATTTCGGAATCAACGATGGTCGAACAAGCCTACACCGGCTCGTGGAAAGGGAAGGCGTTGACCGCGCAAATGCGATGGGCGCCGGGTGACTCGCCGGGCGTTACGCGAAGAGGGCGCGGCACCGTGACGATGGAGGATGGCACGCAATTCTCGATCGAAGGTTGGCAACGCGGCGTCGACTCCACGGAATTCGGCCTCATCCCGGATGAAAACGCGGAGACCTACAAGACCACGAAGACCGACAGCGACGGAAATGTTGTCTGGGAGAGCAGCTCCCTGACGTTGACGGAGAAGAAGTAGCGCGCCCCGTCATCCCGAGTCGGCGTAGCACGGCCGAGGGATCTCGCAGCCGGTCGAACCGCTTGCGCGCCCGGGGCGTCTACCGGCATGGCGAGTCCGTCTCGACCGTGCTTTCGCGGCTCGGGATGACATGCTCACGTCGGCGAGCAAGTGACAGTCGATCTTTTCGCGCGTTTTTCTTTCCGTTTGGACGAAACTGGATGGTGATGCTTCCACCAAAAGAACAACCGTCGAGGATGCAGCACCGCGTTTTCGAAACCGTCCTTTATGCCGACGACCTCGCGGCCATGGAGCGCTTCTATGGCGAAACGCTGGGGCTAGAAATCATCAGTCGCAGTGAGCTACTAGTCTCGTTCCGCTGCGAACGATCCGTCCTCCTGATCTTCAATCGCGCCCAAAGTTCCGAGCTAGGCCGTGATGTTCCTTCGCATGGAACGACGGGCGCGGGCCATGTGGCCTTCGCGTTGCGGGGGGAGGATTTCGAGATGTGGATCGCGCGCCTCGAACAAGTGCAGATCGCGATCGAGAAAGTGGTGCCGTGGGAACAGGGCGGGCGCTCGATTTATTTTCGCGATCCAGCCGGGAACAGTGTGGAGTTAGCGCCGCCCACGCTTTGGGGCGGTGGTTGGACTTTTTGAAATGATTATGGGGGCGTCCCTACCGCAACCGCTTCAGCGCCGATACACCTCTCGGCGGTGGCGGACGCGCTGAATCTCGACCACGTTGCGGCTGCGGAGCAGCTCGTAAACGACACGGTAATCTCCCACGCGGATGCGATAAGTGTGATCTGCGCCGGCTAGCTTATCGCTGCCATGCGGGAGCGGATTGTCACCCAAACCGGCGACAGCGTCCAGAAGGCGCTCCACGTCCAGCCGCGGGATGCGCCGCAGGTCCTTCTTCGTCGAGGTGCGCCAACGAATCTCAAAGGATTCCATCTCGCTTGAGCTCGGTCACAAACTGCTCGTGCGGAATGGTGGGTTCCTCGCGGCGCTCAGCAACAACGGCCAAATCGTCCAAATCCTCGAGCAGCTTCTGATAAGCGGAAATCGGCAGGAGGACCGCCGTGCGCTCGCCCCGGTCGTCAGTGAGATACTGAACGGAATCGCTCATGGACAGCAGCGTAATGTGAAATGCTGCCTGTGTCGAGAATCGCGCGACGCGTCGGAACGCAGGACGTTGGGCAGATCGAGGCACACCTTTCAAAGATGCCGACCCCAAGGCCGACCAGGTCGTCGCTGCGCTTATTCTAGGCGATCTCAGCCGACACGCCGCTGTTGCGCAGCGAGCAGTGGCGGGAAATCGAGCAGCGCAGGTGAAGTCGAGTTCTCGACGAAATGCTGCGCGGCGGTTTTGAGTTCGCGCCAGCGATTCCAATCGTAATCCGGCGCGTGCACGATGTGGCGGAGCAGGCTGCGCCATTCCATCAGCGCGCGTTCGATGTCACCCGCACGCAGAGAATCGGTCGTGAGTTTGTAGCGCGCGCCGGGATTCGTGACGACTTCCCGAATTACCTCCGACGCGCCGGAGCCGTAGTGCATTGGCGTTCCCATTTCCAGATAACCAGGATGATCCGCGCGCTCGTAAACTCGCTGGCAAAGAATGCCGAGCCGTCCGCCCATCGGCGCGTCTTCGCCGGCAAAACGCGGGCCGCCGCGAAGGTTCGCGAGATCGAAGACGAGCTCGTCGATCCGATAGCGTTCGTCTTCCAGCGCCGCGGCGATCCCGAGACCTTCGCCGGCTTGGAAGAACGAGAAAATGACGCCGCGCCGCGTGGGCGTTCCGTCTTCCTCGACTAAACCGAGCCGCCGCCACGCGTAGGCGGGCGAGGCCACGATCGGCACCGCGAGATCGTGTTCGCGTTGGTCGCAGGCGCGGCAGACCAAGGGCATGGCATCGCGCTCCGGCGGATCCTGCAAAGCGCGGCCATGGCGATCGAGGACCGCCATCGCCGGCAGAGTCGAAAAATCGAGGCGGGCAGAGATCGTTTGCCCGCGCGTCGTGATCTCCGCGACACGCGCGCCACCGGTGAGAGCGGGCAATCGCACGCGCATCTCCGCTGCGAAATCATTCTGGGGAAGCAGCGGCAGTTGCGGCAGAGTCTTCCGCAACCATTTCACCGGCTGGATCACCTTGTCGCCGGTAATAGTGGCGAGTGGAATTTCGCGTCCGTAGATTCCTTCGGCGCGCAGTTTGCAGAGGTTGCCGAAGGCCAACCCGTCGAGCATGCGCGGAAGGGTGAGCGCCCGCACCCATTGATCTGCCTCGCGCACCCACAAGTCGCCTAACGACACGATGGCGCCCTCGGTTTTCGGCTCCCACTCCCCGGCGGAGTTCAACATTTCTGTGATGGGGCGTCGAATGAAGCGGGCGCGTTCGGCATCGACCCAAAGGCCGCAGGGCCGCGCGCCCGCGGTTAACGAGTGCTCCACGCCGAGCGGAATTTTTTGCGCGCTGTAGAGCGAATGGCTGAGCTCGATCGCGGCGGCGAAGGGATGCTTGCCGCGCAGAACACTGATGAAGCTCGGCCAGTCGACCTGGTTGGCGCGTTTTAATTGGCGCGGGCGCGCGTCGCTCAGGCGCGGGATGTCGGGCACGAGCAAGACGTAGCCGGTTTCGTCGAGGCCGCGGCGACCGGCCCGGCCGAACATCTGCAGGAGCTCGTCGGGCTGCACGTGGCGCTCAAAGTTTCCCGCCATGTATGCGGTGCCGGTAATGAGGACGGAGCGCATGGAGAAATTGATCCCCGCCGCGAGACCCATCGTGGCGACGACCACATGAAGCTGGCCCGCTTTCGCGAGCGGCTCGATGAGGCCGGCGCGGACGGCGTAACTCAAGCCGCTGTGATGATAGGCGACGCGGCTACGCAGGAGTTTGGCGAGCCGCTTGCCGGCGAGCGCTTCCTGCGCGGCGGAGAGCGGGAGCGGATCGCGAACCGTCATCGCGGAAGCCATCGCTTGCGCGAGTTCCTCGCTCGCTTTGCGGCGCGGGGCGAAGACGAGCACGGGTGCGAGTTCCGCGCGCAAGGCGCGGCCGAGCATGCGCGGCCAAAAGCCTTTCGATTGGATGAAAGCGGAATCGGAGAGATTGCGGAGATCCACTTCTTCGAGGGGGACGGGACGTTCCGCGTGCGAAACCAGGACGGCATCGCGGCCGATCCGCCGCAACCAGGCGACGATGTCCTGCGGATTCCCGACGCTGCCGCTCAGGAGAAGCAACTGCGTGTGCGGTGGCGCGAGGGCGAGCGCGAGTTCGTAGTGCACACCGCGCACCGGGTCGCCGATCATCTGGTATTCATCCACCACGAGCAGCTTCGGTCCGTCGCGACGAAGGAAGCGGGTGCGCTGCGTTTCGAGCGTGGCGACGATCACTTTCGCGTCGAGGTTCAACGCGAGATCGCCGGTCGCGATGCCGACATCCCAACCGCGGGCGCGCCATTCCGCGAGCTTATCGTTCGCGAGCGCGCGGGTCGGGACGGTGAAGATGGCCTGCCCTTTCAGCGCCGGATAGAGCAGCTCGAAGATGTAAGTTTTGCCGGAACCGGTGGGCGCTTGCACGACTACGTCCTGGCCGCTCTGCAACGCGCGGACGGCTTCTTGTTGCCAAAGATCGGGGACGACCAGGTTGACCTCGAGCCCCTTCAACATCGTGGAACATCACGCGCGCCACGCCCGCTTCAACCTCCGGCCTCCGCGCGCGGCCTTTTCGATCGCGGCTGAGTCGAACAACCAAAGCGAGGCGCGTTTACGATCAAGACGAGACGAGGAGGTTGGGCTTGGCCTTCATCCACCGTTCGTTAAGATTTCATGTCTGTGAGCAACTCGACATCATCCGCTCCGAAGAAAGTCCCGACCGGGGTCCCTGGATTGGACGACATTTTAAAGGGCGGCCTCCCTCCCCGCCGGCTCTATCTGTTGCAAGGCGCGCCGGGCGCGGGCAAGACGACGCTGGCGCTGCAGTTTTTGCTCACCGGCGCGCGCGCGGGCGAGAAGGTGCTCTACATCAGCTTATCGGAAACGCGGGATGAAGTGGAGGAAGTGGCGGCGTCGCACGATTGGTCGCTGGACGGCGTGGAAATCGTGGAGCTCTCGGCGATTGAAGAGCAGCTCACGGCGCAATCGCAGAACACGCTCTTTCACGCTTCCGAAGTGGAGTTAAGCGAAACGACAAGGCTCTTGCTCGATGCGGTGGAGCGGATCAAACCGACGCGGGTGGCGTTCGATTCTCTCTCGGAGTTGCGCCTGCTCTCGCAGACCCCGCTGCGTTATCGGCGTCAGATTCTCGCTTTCAAACAATATCTGGCGGGCCGGAACTGCACCACACTGCTGCTGGATGATGTGAGCCTCGACGGGATGGATGGCCATGTCCTGAGCCTCGCGCATGGCGTCATTGTGCTGGAGCAATTGGCGCCGGAATACGGCTCGGAGCGCCGGCGTCTCAGTATTCAAAAAATACGCGGCACTACCTATCGGGGTGGTTATCATGATTACATCATCCAGAAGGGCGGATTGGTCGCGTTCCCCCGGTTGGTGGCAGCGGAGCATCATCGCCATTTCCCGAACGACAATGTGACGAGCGAGATTGCGGGCCTCGATCGGCTGCTCTGCGGTGGGCTGGCGCGCGGGACGAGCACGCTCTTCTCAGGCCCTCCTGGGTCCGGGAAATCCAATCTCGCGCTCACCTTCGTCATCGCCGCCGCACGGCGGGGCGAAAAGGTGGCGCTCTACACCTTCGATGAAAGCCTGCCGATTCTTTTTGCGCGGGCGCGTGGGCTTGGGTTTGAATTGGAAAAATATGTGGACGCTGGCGTCATCGTCGTCACGCAGGTCGACCCCGCCGAGTTATCGCCGGGCGAATTTTCCTACCGCATTCGTTCCGCGGTCGAGAACGATGGCGCCAAGTTCATCCTGATCGACAGCCTGAACGGCTACCTCCATTGCATGGCGGAGGAGCGTTATTTGAATCTGCAATTGCACGAACTGCTCACCTACCTGAACCAGCTCGGCATCGTGACCATGATGGTGGTGACGCCGCACGGACTCCTCGGCAACATGCAGACTCCGATCGACGTGACCTATCTCGCCGATACGGTCGTGACCCTTCGCTTCTTCGAAGCCGATGGCGCGGTGCACAAAGCGATTTCCATTATTAAAAAGCGGACCGGCGGCCACGAAAACACGATCCGCGAATTGCAGATCACCGCGAAGGGGATCGACGTGGGACCGCCCCTAACCCATCTGCGCGGAGTTCTGGGCGGCACACCGGTAGTATCGGATTCGCCACCAGCCATGCAGCACACCGGCGGTCATGACGGCGAATGAGCGACCTCCCAGGTGAGGTGCTGGTGGTGGCGCCGTTGGGGAAAGATGCGGCTCTCACCGTCCAGGTATTGCAGCGGGCCGGGATCGGCGCCCGCGTCTGTGCCGATCTGACAGAGGCGGGGCGTGTGCCCTTAGAAGCGACCACCGCTCTTCTTCTCGCGGAGGAAGCTCTCGTGCCTGCGGAGTTGCCGCGGCTCCTGGAAGCGCTCCATTCGCAACTGCCTTGGTCCGACCTTCCGGTAGTTCTTCTGACGAGCAGCGGCGGGAGCGAACGGATGAGCCTCCAGGCGGTTGATCTTTTCGGCCCGGCGGGCAATGTCACTCTTCTCGAGCGCCCGTTTCACAGCGTGACGCTGGTCAGCACGATGAAGGTGGCCCTGCGCGCACGCCAGCGGCAGCACGAAGTGCGGGAGCTGATCGACCAGCGCGAGACCGTGCTCTCGAGCATCAGCGATGCGTTCTCGTCGATCGATCGCGAGTGGCGTTACACCTACGTGAACGATCGGGTGGCGGAGATGGCCGGCCTGCCGAAGGAAAAGATGCTCGGTCGTAAAATCTGGGAAGTTTTCCCCGACGCTGTAGGGACGGAATTCGACCGGCTGGCGCATCAAGTGATGGAGCAACGCCGACCGGTGCAGGGCGAATTTTTCCATAAGCCGTGGGGCATTTGGCTGGATACCCGGATCTATCCGACGAAAGGCGGGATCGTCATTTTCCGGGCCGACGTTTCCGAGCGCAAGGCGCAGGAGCTGATCGCGCGCGAACGCGAATTGAAATTGCAAGAGAGCGAGGATCTGCTGCGGCTCGCGACGGAAGCGGCCGACATCGGCACTTTCGATTACTACCCGCAAACGGGCGAGCTGCGCCTTTCGGAACGCGGGAAGGAATTGTTCGGCCTGGAGCCGAACGCGACCCCGCGTTACGAGACGTATCTCGCGGCGCTCCATCCCGAGGACAGGCATCTGGCCAGCGAAACCGTGGCGCGCGTGCTTGAGCCCGGGAACAGTGATCGTTACGATATCGAGTACCGTACCCTCGGGGTGGGCGATGGCCGCGAGCGCTGGGTCGCGGAAAAAGGGCGCGTCGTTTTCGGCGCGTCCGGGGAAGCGGTGCGTTTCCTCGGGACGTTGCTCGACATCACGGAGAAGAAGAACGCCGAGCTCCTCTTGCAGCGGGCCAAAGAACAGGCGGAGGAAGCCAATCGCGCGAAGGACCGTTTCCTCGCGATGCTGTCGCATGAGCTGCGCACTCCGCTCACGCCAGTCTTGATGACGATCGCTTCGCTCCGCCGCGAACCGGATCTCTCGACGGAATTACAAGCCGATCTGGACGTGTTGCAGCGCAACGTCGAGCTCGAGGCGCTCCTGATTGACGACTTGTTAGACCTGACCCGGATCACGAGCGGCAAGCTGGAATTGCATCCCGGCGCGGTGGATGTGCACGGCGCTCTGGCCCACGCCTTCGCCATCTCCAGCGGAGAGTTGCAGGCGAAAAATCTCACGGTCGAGAAAGAGCTGGCCGCGACGGAGCATCATTGCTGGGCCGACGCCGCACGCCTGCAACAGGTGTTTTGGAATCTGATCAAAAACGCGGTCAAATTCACGCCCGCCGGGGGAACCGTCAGCGCGCGGACATGGAACGATGAGGCCGGGCAGGTGGTGGTGGAGATTTCCGATACGGGTGTCGGGATTGAGGGAAAATTATTGGCGCGCGTCTTCGATGCTTTCGAGCAGGGCGGCCGCGCGGTCACGAGCCAATATGGCGGGCTCGGCCTGGGGCTGGCCATTTCCAAACGCGTGGTCGATCTGCACGGCGGGACGATCAGCGCCCACAGCGCCGGTCGCGGGCAGGGTGCCACCTTCACGGTTCATCTGGCCGCGATGAAAACCTCGCTGCTCGAAAGTCCGGCCGCCTTCCTCCCCAGCGAACCCGCGCCCACGCAGCCGGCTTCGATTTTGCTCGTGGAAGATCACGAAGATACGGCGCGGGTGCTACGGCGCGTGCTCGAGCATGCTGGCTATGCGACCGCTCATGCGGATTCGCTGGCGCGGGCGCGCGAACTGGCGGCCGCCTCGCCCTTCGATCTCGTGATCAGCGACGTCGGTTTGCCCGATGGGAGCGGGGTGGATCTGATGCGTTTTCTGCAAGCGGAGTATGGCTTGCGTGGCGTCGCGTTGAGCGGTTTCGGAACGGAGGACGATATCCGCGCCAGCTCCGCGGCCGGGTTTTCCGAACATCTCACCAAGCCGGTGGATTGGCCGCAACTGCGGGGAGCGATCGAGCGTTTGCTTGTGAAAAAAGCGCAGGACGCGACGGGCGTGGCCTCTGTTCCGTAGCCGGCCCGGGAGTGCGATGCGCGAAAAAAACCGCGCGATTTTTACGCGCTCCGTTGTAGCGTGGCCTCTACTTCGAAATCGCCGCCCGGCGCTGGCGGCCCCACCCGTTTTTAAGAAAGACACGCATGAGAAAATTCTTTGGCTTCGGCTCTTCCACTCCTCCGCCACCGGCGCCTCCGACGCGGCCGCCCTCCCTGCCTACGCGCCCCGGCGCGAGCGCTGCGCCGGAAGAGAAACCCACTCTAGTCGGGCGTTGGAAGGAACCGAAGGGCAAGGATACGACCGAGTTTCACGCCGACGGCAAGGTGACCGAAAAACCGGCGAGCGGTGAAAACATCCGCGGCACCTATACGCTCGATGGTTCGAAGTTGAAGATTCAACTCGAGGGGGTGCCGGACGCGCTTTCGTTTTCCGCGGTGGTGAACGGCGACAAGCTGGAAATGACCGACCCGGACGGGCAGACGACACGCTACGAAAGGATTTCATGAAGACGCGCCTCGCTCACTTTGGAACGCGCGTCGTTCTCCTGCTCGCGCTCTGCGGCTTTAGTCTCACCGCGCAGGCGGAAGACGCGGGACCGGCTCAGGTGATTCGTGATTTCTACAAGTGGTATGTGGGCGAGTTGATCGCGGAGCACGATCCTTTTGAAGAGGGGCGCAAAGAGGTGGAGCGCTTTATTTCGGAGCGCTGGATTAAAGAGATCGACGCCATGCGCGCCGGCCCCGACGGGCTCGATGCCGATCCTTTCTTGAGCGCGCAGGATTTCGACAAGGAATGGGCCACGAACGTGACGGTGGTCGAGCCGGTCATCGAAGGCGATCGCGCCACCGCCGAGGTGGAATTGAAGGGCGGGCAACTCGGCAGCCAGAAATTGCAGGTGAGCCTGGTGCAGGAAAACGGCGGGTGGAAGATCGACGCCGTGGAAGGCAAATGACGCGCGCCGTTTTCTGGTGCGCATTGTTCTGCTGGGCGCAGCTCGCCGCGGGCGCGAGCGAACCTCCCTATCTGGGCGAGTGGTCCAACGGCCGCGGCGAGACGCTCACCATCACTGAGGAGACGATCCAGTTCGCCGACGAACGTCCGGTGAAGTATCGGGACATCACACGCGCGAGCGATGGCGCCAGCTTCGAGTTGCAAATCACCGCGCCGGGCGAGATCAACGCCTTTCCCGGCAAGACGCTGGCCGTCGTGCTGGAGGACGACTCGATGAGGGTGACGAGCTACGTTTCACACGCCGATTACATGCAGGAAAGGGATGCGCAGTCAGTCGTCACCTGGTTTAAAGACGAAGAAAACTAAGGGCGGCGCAGGTTTCCGCTTGTGAATTGGCGGGACCTCTGTCATCACCCGCGCATGAAAAATCATCTTCGGCTGACGGCAGTCTTTCTGTGCGCCTGCGCGCTCCTCGGCTTCACGGTGGCCCCCCTGCGAGCCTCGGAAGGCAGCTACTCGTTCAAGGTTCACAACACGACCAAGAATACGATCAAGAAACTCCTCGCTTCCGAGGACGGCAAAACCTACGGCAACTTCGATATCGGCAGCGGGATCGCTCCCGGCAAGACCGTCACCCTGGTCTGGGATAGTTCCACCGACAGCGAAGACTGCTCGCAATGGTTCAAAGCCGTGTTCGATGACGGCGAAGAATCCGAAGCGGTGAAGTTCGATTTCTGCGAAGAAGACCTCACGTTGGAATTCTAGCAGACGCTCCTCGATTCGGCAGTTGACATCAACCCGCGAAAACCCGTAGTCACTTGAGTATGAAGCGATTCCTCCTTGGCGTTCCTCTGTTGTTTGCGGTCACGAATCTTCTCGCACAGACCACGGACGACAGCCCCAGTGCGGGCGACGCCGCGGCGGGGCTGATCGGCGGGACTTGCGGCTGCATTTTCTTCCTCGTGGTCATGGGTATCTGGATCGCGCTCGCCGTCTGGGTCTATAAAGACGCGAAGAGCCGCGGGATGGATAACGCGATCTTGCTCACCATCGTCACGGTGGTGACCGGTCTCCTCGGTCTTGTTCTCTACCTCTTGATGCGTCCGAAAGGCAATCTGGTGCTCTGCCCGTCCTGCCAGAAAAAGCGGATGGAAGGCAGCGCGAAATGTCCGCACTGCGGGAATCCGTAAGGCGTCCTGGTTTTTGGATCAAAGTGATCGCCGCGGCAGCGCTCGTTGCCGCGGCGATTTTTGATTGGACGCGGCCCGCGCCCGAGCAAATCTCCGCGCGTCTTTACGAACGGGCCGTGATCGGGACGTATCAACGTTTCGTGCGACCGTTCTCGTCGCGCTTCATCCGCTGTCGGTTTCATCCGACGTGCTCGCAATACTCATTTGCAGCGGTGCACGCGCACGGCCTTCCGCGCGGGCTTTGGTTAACGACAAAGCGCCTCGCGCGCTGTACGCCGTGGACTCCGATGGGAACCGTTGACCCCGTTCCTCTGCAGTAATCATGTCCGACGCCCCTTCCATCCAGCCTGTCGCACCACGCGATATCGAAACCGCCGTCGCGCTCCTCGAAGCGCAGCTCGAAGAACACGAGATCGTCACCGCGCGCGATGCGCTTCACGCTGTCGTTCGCGAGGTCGTGGCTGATTCGCGCCACGGCTTCATGCTCCTCGCCTGGGCGGACGATCGCGCGGTCGGCCTGGCTTACGCTGCCGCGCATCTCAGTGCCGAACACGGCGGGATTATCGGCTGGCTGGAGGAACTTTACGTCCTGCCGGATTCGCGTGGTCGCGGCGTGGGCGGCGCGCTTCTCCGCGAAATCGCGATTCGCGCACAGGCGCTCGACTGGCGCGGACTGGAATTGGAAATCGTAGCCGGACATGAGCGCGCCGTGGCGCTCTACCAACGAAATGGTTTTCGCCCGCAGGCCCGCGCGCGCTTCAGTCGCGTCTTTGATCGCCCGGATTAAAAACGCACGTCCCCGCAGGACGTCAGTTGCGATTCAGGAGCATGGACGAAAGCACAAAAGACAAATTGGAAGGTAAGAAGGATCAAGCGGTCGGTGAAATAAAACAGACCACCGGACAAGTCTTCGGTAATGAAGAGCTCGAAGCGCGCGGGACTGCGCAAAAAGCAGCCGGCAAGGTCGAGGAAAAAGTCGGCGAGGTCGAGAAAGTCCTGGAGGATTAGTTCTCGAACGACGATTCTTTTGCCAGCCACGGCGCGCCTCTTGACGGAGGCGCGCCGTTTTTTGCGGACCGGCGGAGCGTCCGCACGTTTGCTACATTTGCGACGCCAGCACCGAACCGAGACAGCCTTTCCATTTCTCCACGAAGGGCCGCTCGTGCCAATCGGCGAGCGTGATCTCGCGGGAGTGCTGCTTGTCGTCCTCAAAGATCCGGATGTGCTCCCGCACCCAGCTGTGGTCGAGCATGTTCAGGTTCGCCTCTTCGTTGAGCGACATGGAACGGTTGTCGAGATTGGCGGAGCCGACGGAGGCCCAGCAATCGTCGATCAGCAAATATTTGCAGTGAAAACGCGCCGGCTGGTATTCGTAGAAACGGACCCCGGCTTCGAGTAACGGCCGCCACGTCGCCTTGCCGACCGCGCGGACCAGTTGGGCATCGGTGTCTTCGCTCGGGGTGATAATCTGAATCTCGACGCCGCGCTCGCGCGCTTCCAGCAAGGTCCGCATGGTGAGCGCATCGGGAATGAAATAGGCGTTCGCGATCCGGATGTGATGACGCGCCGCCGCGAGGGAGACGAGGAGCATGAGGCGCGCGCTATCGGAGCCTTCACCGGCGGAGCTTTGGAAAACCTGGCAGGTGTGATCGCCGGCGCGTTCCAGTTTTGGAAAATAGTCGTCGCCATGCAGCAGGCGGGCGCGGGTTTGGATCCAGTTATCCATGAAGGCTTGCTGGATTTGCGCGACCGCGGGGCCTTCCACTTTGTAATGCGTATCGCGCCAGAGCCCGTGCGTGCAGCCGTCTCCGCGCCAGTCGTCGCAAATGCCGACGCCCCCGATGAACCCGACTTTGCCGTCCACCACGAGAATCTTGCGATGGGTCCGGAAGTTCATTTGCAGGTTGAGGAAGCGGAACAGCTCCAGTTCCACGGGGGACGCGCGGAGCAGGTTGAGGGCGTCGCCGCGGATGTTATCGCAGCCGAGCGCGTCCTGCAGGAAGTGCACCGCCACGCCAGCGCGGGCGCGTTCGTCGAGCGCCTGCGCGAACTGGTCGGAAATCTCGCCTTCTTTCCAGAGGAAGTTTTCGAAGGTGATGGTGCATTTCGCGGAACGAATCGCCGCCAGCATCGCGGGAAAAATTTCGTTGCCGTTCTCCAGCACCGTCACCTTGTTGCCCTCCACGAGCGGCGGGCCGAGAAGGTGGCCCATGGTGCGGGCGAAAGTTTCGTCACCCGCGGCGTAGCGCGCGTGGATGCGATGGCGCAGCTTCTTTTCGTTCGGGAAAAAATTGCGCGCGATGAAGAGTGTGGCCAGCCCGCCGACCGCGGCGGCGGTGAGGAGTTTCGGCCACTGGGGAGCGTCGAAGTCGAGAGGGCGTTTCACCCTTGAGTATCGCACGCGGAGCCCTTTCGGGTTCCCTGCCGCCGGTTAAGCGTCGACTCCGGCGCGCGCCGCCGCGCGCTGCGCCATGCGTCGCAGGAGCAGTGTCACCACCACCAGCGCCGCGAGCGCGAGCCCCCCGGCCACATATTCCAACGGATCGCGCGGACCTTCCGCGGTGCGCTTCCCGATCACGCCCAGATAAACGAACATGATGTTGCCCGGGAGCATGCCGATGAGCGTGGCACCCATGTAATGCCAAAACGGAATCGCGGTCAGCCCGTAGAGATAATTCGTGATCCCGAACGGCACCGGGCACATCCGGAGTAGACCCACAATTTTCCAGCCTTCCTTCGCGATCGCGCGGTCCATCGCGTGGAAACGCGGATAGCGTTCCATCTGCCGCGAGACAGTTTCTCGCGCCACGTAGCGCGAGAATAAAAAACAAAACGCCGAGCTGAGTGCGATCCCGAACATGATCGCGGTCAGCCCGCCGACGAGACCGAATGTAAATCCCGCGAGCAAGGTGAGCGGCAGCACCGGCAGGAGCGCGATGCTGACCAGCGCGAAGACCGCGCCGTAGATGAAGATGCCCGCGACGCCGAAGCCCTTCGACCAAAGGCGAAAGGTTTCCATCCATTCCATCACCGGAAGGAAACGCGCGGCCA
>JBDSNB010000093.1:0-7537 GCA_039915555.1 Chthoniobacterales bacterium
GGAATGCCTTCGCCATCATCTTCCACCGAACACTCTACCCGGCCATGCGCGACCCGCGCCCTGAGGAGCACTTCGCCGTGGAGCGTGTAGCGCAGGGCGTTGGAGACAAGATTTTGAAAGACCTGGGTGAGGAGGGCGGCGTCCGCCTGCACGGTGAAATCTTTCGGGACCAGATTGAGGACGCGGGTCTGACTGGCATCGCTTAAAGGGCGCAGATCGTGCAGAAGATTTTGCACGAGCGGCCAGAGGTCGACTTCCCGCAACTCCAATTTGCGCCCGGCCGAGGAAACGAGATCGACCTGCTCGAGCATCACCTTGGTAACGAGCGCGTCGAGGCGTCCGAGGTTTCGCTGGAGCGTCCTCACCATGACGGCCGCATCATTAGCCTTGTCGGACTCGGGGAGGCTCTCGTTCAGAGCCTGGGCGGCGACGGACATGGCGGAGAGCGGCGTGCGCAGATCGTGCACGACGAAGGCGAGATGTTCCTCGCGGCGTTGTTGCAGCTCGACCGCTTTCTGTGCGGCGTAGGTCTTGACGGCCACGCCGATCGCCTCGTCGAGCACGCGATTGAGGATGCGGGGGGCCCTGCCTCGCAAAATCAGCCCGTGAAGTTCCACCAGATCCTGGAGGGCCTCGCGCAGAATGTTGTATTCCGCGACCACTTCCGCGATGTCGAAGCCGTCCTCGAGACGCTGCAACCCATGCGCCGAAGGGCTGCCCCCGGCATGCGCTTCCGCGACCCGCTCGTCGGCCTCCGCTTCCATGGCATCGATCAGCTCGTCGATAAAGGTCGGGATATGATCGTCGAGCGTCGGCGAATCGAGGTGCTCCGCGCCCGGCAGAAGGCGGACGTCGCGCCGCCATTGGGTGAGCAATTCCGACTTTTTGGCGCGGATGAGCGCGGCGATATCAGCCAGGGCACTCACGCTCTTTTACGAATCATTCCAGCACGTCCTCAAGAGATGATCCTGCTAGAGCACTCGCTCAAAGCAAGGGATTTTCCTCGTTGAAAGGAGGTAGCGAAATTCCGAGCAGAGCCCTTGAGAATAAGCCCGGCAAACTTTAGTGTTCGGTTTGTCGTCATCACTTCCCAACGCCGCTACCCTGGCGAAGAAGGTCGAGGTCGTGCCGCTCGCGCACCTCGTAGAGGCGACCTGAGATGGCGGGAAAGGTCCTTCCTGCCTAACGATCGACTTCCCCCATGACGATGTCGATGCTGCCGAGGATCACCATGACATCGGCGACGGTGTGGCCGAGGCACATGTCTTCGAGGACGGTGAGATTGATGAAGCTAGGCGGGCGGACACGGTAGCGGTAGGGGTTCGCGCTGCCGTCGCTGATCAGGTAGAAGCCGAGTTCGCCCTTTGGGCCTTCGATGCGGCTGTAGGCTTCGCCGGCCGGCGGTTTGAAGGCGCGAATTTTCACCTTCGGATTCTGAATCGGGCCGGGCTGAATTTGTTCGAAAGCTTGTTTGAGAATGTCGAGGCTCTCGCGCATCTCGAGCGCGCGCATCATCAGGCGATCGTAGCAATCGCCGTGATCGCCAAGCGGGACACGAAATTTGAAACGCGGATAAAATCCGTAGCCATCCACTTTACGCAGATCGTAGTTCACCCCGCTCGCGCGGAGCATCGGGCCGGTGGTGCCGGCGTTGATCGCGAGCGCGGCGCTGAGTTTGCCGATCTCCTGGGTGCGGACCATCAGGATTTCGTTGGAGACGACGAGCTTTTCGAATTCGTCGAGGAAACGCGGATAGGCGTCCACGACTTGGCGGGCGTGCGCTATCCAGACATCGCTCGCATCCACGCGGCAGCCGCCGAAGCGCATGTAATCGCACATCATACGCGAACCACTGAGCGACTCGAAGAGATCGAGGATCTTCTCGCGCTCGCGGAAGGCATACATCAACGGCGTGCCCCACGCACCCATGTCGCTGAGGAGGAAGCCGAGCAGCGAGGTGTGATTCTGGAGTCGCGTCAGCTCCGCGAGGATGACGCGCAGGTATTCCGCGCGCTCCGGCACTTCGATCCCGGCTAATTTCTCCACACTGAGCGCGTAGGCCCAGTTATTGGTCATCGAGCAAAAATAATCGAGCCGGTCCGTGTACGGCATCGAGCCGAGATAGCTGGTGTTCTCGCCGATCTTCTCGTGGTTGCGATGCAGGTAACCGAAGACCGGTTTCAGTTTGCGCACCACTTCGCCTTCCAGCGCCACGTTCATCCGAAAGACGCCGTGGGTGGAGGGATGTTGCGGCCCCATCGAGATTTCGAGCAGCTCGCCTTCGAGCGTCGAAGTCATCCGCGGCGGGGCTTCGGCGAGTTCCTGAAATCCGGTGGTCATTCTACAAAGAGTTTTCGTCCACAGATTTCGCAGATTTACACAGATTCTTTCGGTTCTGCTTCTGTCTCCCTAATCTGTGAAAATCTGCGGAATCTGTGGATAAATTCATTCCGTTGTTATGGCTTCCGCGCCGTCGATCGCAGGCCGCGCCGGATAGTGTTTCTTGGCCTTCGCCAGCACTTCGTCATGCGGCGTCGGCTCGTATTCGTAATCGTCCGGCTCCACGTAATCTTTCCGCATCGGATGATCTTCAAATTCATCCCACATCAGGATCCGCCGCTGGTCGGGATGGCCTTCGAAGTGAATCCCGTAGAGATCAAAAATCTCCCGCTCCTGAAACTCCGCGCTACGATAGATAGGCGTCAGCGACGGCAAGCGCGCGCCCTCAGCGCGATCGACTGTTCGCATGCGAATCACCATCGGTCCGTGTTTCAGTGACATCGAATAGAGGTGATAGACCGCTTCGAGGTAGCCGGGCACGGTTTCTTCCGAAACCTCGTCAATCTCCTTCTCCTCGCCCTCGACCAATTTCATGACCTTCGTCGTTGTCTTTACTTTGCGTTCGAGCCAATCCACGCCGGTCACGTTTGAGCAGAAATCCAGACGCAGCGCCGGATCATCGCGCAAGAAACGCGCGATGGCCGCGGCGTGCGCATGATCGAGCAAGAGCGACGGCTGTTGGGCGGGACCTGGGTTAGGAATGATTTCCATCCGGGCACCCGGCGCCGCCAAGCCGGCACGCAGTATGATTTCCTCCAGCGACTCCATGGTTGATTTCTAAAGCCCTGACACGCCCGGCGCTGATTTCCAACCGTAATCGTGCCGCCCGGGGCGTTTTTGATTTCAGGTTAGACGGCCGAGAGGGGGTTCGTCCCAGCCATCAAGTCTTCCAGCGCGCGCTCCAGTTGCGCGAAATCAATCGGCTTGGTCAGGTGCGCGGCGAAGCCAGCCTCCAGCGCGCGGTGCAAATCCTCGTCCATGCCGTAGCCACTGAGCGCCACCCCGCGCATTCCATAGGCGGCCCGCAGTTTTCCCATCAACTCGAACCCGGTGCCATCGGGCAGACCGAGGTCGCTGATGACGGCGTCGAATTTTCCGCCGGCCGCGGCGGCGAGTGCGTCGCGCACACTGCTCGCGCAGGTGAGATGGTGGCCACTGCGCGTGAGCAAACGAGTGAGCACTTCGAGGGTCGCTTCGTGATCCTCCACCACGAGGAGATGCAAGGCGCGCTCCAGCGGCGGCGCTGCAATTTCCGCAGGATCAGCCAATCTCGGCGCGTCCATTGTCGCGAGCTTGACGGTAAAGGTTGAGCCGTGGCCGACACCGGCGCTCTCGGCGTGAATCTCGCCACCATGCAGCTCCACGATGGCGCGCGAAATTGCCAGGCCCAGACCGAGCCCGCCGAAGCGTTGTTGAAAAGTTATCTCGCCCTGCTCGAAGGCCTCGAAGATTTGCGAGAGCGCTTCGGGCCGAATGCCAATTCCGGTATCCGACACGCTGACGATGATTTCGCCGGCGTTGCTGTTGCGCGTGCTCACAGTCACGGCCCCGCCAGCTGCGGTAAACTTGAGCGCGTTCTTGATGATATTCCAAAAGACCTGCTGGAGCCGCGCGGGATCGCCCATGGCGTGATGCCGCACGGCATCGAAAGAGAAATGGATCGGCACCTGTTTAGCCACGACGTCGATGCGGACAATCTCCAGCGTCTGCTCGAGAAGCTGATGGAGATCGGCCATCGCTGGCCGGATTTGGAGTTTGCCTTTGCTGATGCGGGTGAGGTCGAGCAAGTCGTCGATCAGGCGCGCCTCCAGCTCGACATTGCGCCGCATCATCCCGAGTTGGTCGCGCAGGTCGCGCGGGAGAGTCGTGTCGCCTTCCAGCGCGGCGGCCATCATGAGGACTGGGGTCAGGGGCGTGCGCAATTCGTGGGAAAGCGCGGCGAAGAAATCGTCCTTGGCGCGTGAAGCCGCCTCGGCCTGCTCTTTCGCGGCGCGCAGGTTTTCCACGGCCGTCCGTTCTTCCGTCATGTCGCGAAAGGTCCAGACCCAGCCGAAGCGCGATTTGCCGAGGCGAACCGGCGAGCCCCAGCGTTCATAGGCGCGGCCATCTTTCATCAGCACTTCGTCGCGCACCTGTTTGTCCGGCGCTTGATAAACCGCCGCGACGCGGGCGAGAAATGCCGCTGGATCCGCGGTTTGGTCAGCCGCCCACTGCAAGGCGGCTTCATCTGATTTCGACGCGACGACCTCGGGCGGAAAATTCCAGATCTCGAGGAAGTGCTGATTGAAATGAATGATCCGTCCTTCGGAGGACACAATCATGATTCCATCGAGGACACTCTCGACCAGGGCCTCGAGCAATTGCTTCTGCGAGGCGACCACGTCCTGCGTTTGTTTGCGCTCGCTGACATCGCTCGCGGCGCCAAACCATTCGACGATTTCGCCCTCTGCATTCAGCAGCGGGATGGCACGCGACAAAGTCCAGCCTACCGCGCCGTCCATCTTCATCACCCGATGCTCCAACTCGAAAATAGTTTTGGTCTGGATCGCCCGGTCGATGACCGCCCTGACCTGCGCGTGATCCTCCTCCGGGATGTAATCTTGAAACCAGGTGCGGTTGGGTCCCTGGGTGGAGGCAATGAAATCCCGCCCATCGAGCTGGTTCATCTCCTTCCAATCCGGGCTCACGCGATAGACGACATCGGAACTGGCTGTGACCAGAGCGCGAAAGCGCTCCTCGCTTTGGCGCAGCGCCTCCTCCACCTGCTGGCGTTCGGCCATTTCCGCCTGCAACAGCGCGTTCAATCTTTCGGCCGCCTCCCTCTCTTCGTGCTGGCGCAAGCCGGAGAGAAGCAAGGCTTCGTTTACCGCAGCGGCGTTTTGCCGAAAATGGGTGGCCTTCGTGAGCTGGATAATGACTCCGACCGGACGCTCCTCCAGATCCAGTGCTGGCCACATCGCGTAGAGCCAGTGCGCAGGCTCGGAATCGTCCTTGAGCGCGTGTGTCGCGGCCGCGCCCGTTTCGTAAACGCTATCCAGAATCGCCTCGCACTTTTCTCCCCCCGGCACTATTTCAGCGAACAACTTTCCGATCAGTTCTTCTCGGTTTTTTCCCAAGAGGCTGCAAAAAGCAGTGTTGACGTAGGACACCCTGTGATCTTTTCCCTCGACCTCGAGGATCGGCAGGGGCGCGCGCTCAATGAAGGGTGCCGCTCGGCTTCGCAGCCCGGACGGCGGGTCGATCTCGCTAGGTTTTTGTCGTGCCGTCATTGTTTTGAGGCCAAGCCTACGCGCGACTCCGATCTTACGCTTTCGTTTTCGGTTCCGGCGCCAGCTCGTGTGGCGTTTGGCCGACGCGTTGCGGCAGGCCGCTGGTCAATTGCGCGTACTCGGTATCCCGCGGGCTGATCAGGACGAGGCCTTCATCGCCGATCATGTACTCGCGAATATCCTTGCTGTGGTTGCCGCCGCGCATTTTGACCACGACCATGATTTTGCGCAGCTGGCCATCGATCTCGACGTAGCGCAGCCGGATGATGTCATCGGTGAGAAACGAAATCGCGTAGTGACTGAATTGGAACGCGGTAAAAGAATCCTCGATTTCGACGGTGGTGAAAATCGTCACTCCGGCGCCGGTCAGGGCCGCGATCATGCGGTAGAGCGATTCCCGAAAATCCTCGCGAAAGCCGGGCGCGAGCGCCATCTCAAAGCCGACCAGGGAATCAATCACCAGGCGCTTTGCTTTCGTCCGCGACACGGCATCGAGGATTTCCTGCATCGTTTCATCCACCGAAAGGTCGAGCGGCCGCAGATAAAGCAGTTCGAGCAGGCCGTCCCGCTGCGGCTTCTCCAGGTCCATGCCGAGGGAGCCGGCCCGAGCGGCGTAGCCGAGCGGACGCTCTTCGAAGATGGCAGCAATGCCGGGTTCGCCCGCGCGCAGGCCGGCGGCGAGAAATTGCGTGGCGAGGGCTGATTTCCCCGTCCCGGAAGGGCCGGCCACGAGGACGCTGTCGCCTTCGCGAATTCCGCCGTCCATCATCCGATCCAGTTCGGGGATGCCAATGGACAGCCGCCGCGGACGCGCCGGGACTTTCCTTTCCCCGCCCAGGCCGAAAGTGCGCGAGAAAGCCTGGAGCCCATCGTTCGTGATCCGGATGGTGTGCAAACCCGGGACCGTTTCCTGCCCGCGCAGCTTCACCACCTGGAGCTTTCGCACCACGGAATTTCGCTCCACATTTTGCGTCAGCCAGAAGAGGCCGTCGGCCACGGTGAAGACGGGATCGTCGCGCATTTCTCCCGGTGAATATTCGCCGACCAGAAAGGTGGTCGCCTGCCAGCCGGTCAACATGAGGGCGAGGCGCTGGACGAAAGCCTGCAGTTCGATTTCGCCCCCTACGCTCAGCGCTTTGCGCACGACGGTGCGGAAAGAATCCACCACCACGAGGCCGGGGCTGTAGGTCGCGACTTCCTTTATGATCGCCTCCAGCACGGCGCCCAGGTCGTGGGCCAGCACCATCTCGCTCAGGTTGATGAGCCGGATCGTCTTGTTCAACTGGCTCGGATCGAAGAAGGAGTATTGCTGTTGGTAGCGCAACATTTTCAGGGTCGGCTCGCCGAGCACGGTGAAGTAGAGCGCGGGCTTCTCTGGCGTCGCGTTGGCGAACATGATCTGGTTCGCCAACGTCGTTTTGCCGGAACCCGGCGCGCCGGCGATGATGTTGAAAGAGAATTCCGGAAGCCCGCCGCCCAGAATTTCGTCGAATCCGCGCACCCCAGTCGGCAGTTTCCGAATTTTCACCTTCTCGAATCGGTCGCTCCTTTTCTCCGGCTTCGGCGCGGGTGTTTTTTTCGTTTTCATAAAGCTACGGGGTCCGCCATTTCGATTGTCCATCCGGGCCAGATGTCGTGCAAGAGGGCGAGCGTGAGGGTAGGCCCAATGAAGATCACCAGGAGCCCAAGCAAATGTCCCACCAGCGCGATCTCGCCCTCTGCGAGCGCGGGCGCGTCCAGTTTCTCCGCCATTTCGGCGAGGCCGTCGAGCGCGCCGTCGGCCCCGACTCGGAGTTGGCGTAGCCAGGGAATTTCCGCGCCAGTCAACGCCAACGCCCGCGAGAAGAGCGCGTCAACGCCCGCGGCACCCATGAATTTCGCGAGCGGCCCGCGCAGCGCCGCGCAGACGCGGAAACCGGAAAAATCCT
>JBDSNB010000170.1:0-3513 GCA_039915555.1 Chthoniobacterales bacterium
GAGCAGGAAGTGCTTCAGCACATTGCGTTGGGCGGGACGAGCAAGGAAATCGCAGGCAAGCTCTTTATTAGTGTGGCCACGGTGGAAACCCACCGCACCAACCTGATGTCGAAACTGGGGGTCAGAAATGTGGCGGGTCTGGTTCTCTACGCCTTTCAGCACGGGCTCGTGGAACCCACCGCGGTCTCGTAGGAGTTGTCGGGGAAACTGTGAGTCTCCCCAGTTTGTCCTCGGTGGCCCGACAGAAACAGGGGAAGCAAACAGCTTCCCCTACAGAACTTTCGAAATCGGCCGCGAGGTCGGCTCATGGCGCTCATAGACGCGCACCTGCGTAAAGCCAAGAGCGCTCATCTTCTCCGCCAGTCGCTCGTAGTTCTCCCCGAGTTGCGCGTGCGAATGTGCGTCGGACGCCGTCGTGAACGTGATTCCCTTCTCTTGCGCGAGCGCGATCAGAACGTCGGAGGGATAAAGCTCGCCCACCGGTTTCCGCCAGCCCGCGGTCGATAGTTCAACCGCCAGCCCGCGCTGCGCGATAAAATCCAGCGTCTCAGCCGTCAGGCCACGCACATCCGCGCTCGGCCGATGGCCGTGGATTTTAACCAGATCGACGTGCGCGAGGCAATCGACCAGCCCGCTCGCCGCCATTTCGCGCACCCGCCTAAAATAGTCGGCGTAAACG
This sequence comes from Chthoniobacterales bacterium, assembly GCA_039915555.1. Classification (GTDB taxonomy): domain Bacteria; phylum Verrucomicrobiota; class Verrucomicrobiia; order Chthoniobacterales; family UBA10450; genus JACCTI01. Next base: position 680 of record JBDSNB010000170.1, read on the forward strand.
TCATCGATCGCACGCCCTTCGAATTGCCCCGCACCTTCGGGCACGGTGTCGAACATCTGGTCCGGCCGATCGAGAAAATGGACCGAGCCGAGGACGAAATCGAGTTTCTCCCAATGCTGCTCGACCCAACGGCGACCCGCTGGCGAATGCACCGGATCGTTGTCCAACTCAATCCCCGCGCAGATCCGCACATCGGGATTCGCTTCCCGCAGCCGCTCGACGACATCGAAATCGACCCCTTCGTGATAGCGATCGTGATCCGTAAACGCAATGTCGGTTAACCCGCGCGCCCGCGCCGAATCGACCCACGGCTGCAAGAGCTCAAGCGTGTACGGCCGCACGCGATGCCCTTGCGGATGCGAGTGATAATCGGAAAACAGTTTCAAGCGCAGGAGCCGCTACGGCGCGGTCAAAAACTTCTGCCGGATGCGCAGCTCGGGGTATCTCGGGAAAAAAACTTCCGCCGTGAAGACTTTGTTGGGCGTCAGCTCCCTCGTGGCAATCGTCTCCGAGTATTCGATGTGCTCCTGCGGATTAATAAAAACGCTCCCCACCACATCGGCGAAAGCGTGATTATCCGACCAGGTGGCGAGGACCGTTTCGGAAGAATTGCGCAGGTAGACCTCAAAGCGCTGCGCATCGGGAAACTCCAGCGTGACCGGCCGCTTCGCCTTGTTTGTAATCGTAATCTTGACCCGCATCTGCCGCACTTCCGAGAGCTTCACCGGCTGGGGCGACACCTCGAGCGTGAGCACGAGACCGCGCAGGCGCGGATCGTTATACTCCGGGAGTTTCTCGCCGCGGCTGAAGGGATTGAGCCTGCCAAACCAACTGCGCCGTTCGGGTTCCGCCGCCGCATTCGGGTCCTGTGCGAACGCACCCGTGGCCATGGCGAGGACGAGCGACAACGCCGCCAGGGTGCGATTCATGGGCCGGTACTCACCAAGCGTTGCAAAAAGTGTCAAACCCTTTATCAATCGCCCATGAGAAGGATTGCCGCCTTTTTCCTCTTCGCGCTTCTGCTGCCCGCGGCGGTCGAAGCGGCCAAACCGCGCGTCACCCTCCGCGCACATCTCGAGGCCAACGCGCATGATGGCGACGTCTTCTCCTCGAAACTTCGCTCGCCCGTGAGCGGTCGGAACGTCGTCATCCAAAAGATTCCCACCATCTCGGAGCGCGACGTCGTCGCCTTCGCGCCGTACCGCGCGGCGGATGGCAGTTTTGGGGCTCTGTTTGAATTGGACGACCATGGCAAGCTCGCGCTCGACACTTTAAGCATCGAGCGGCGCGGGACTTATCTTTACATCCTCGTCAACGCCCGGCCGGTCGCCGAACTCCTGATCGATCGTCGCGTCTCCGACGGCAAACTCTATGTCGCCTCCGGTTTGACCGAGAGCGACATCGCCCTCATGAAAAAGGATTGGCGCCTGATCGGCCATCGCAAAAAATGATGACTTCTGCTTCCTCGTTGACCTCGTCGCTGCTCCTCGCGGCCCTGCTCCTCACCAGCATCGCCCGGGCGATGGCGCAAAGCGGAGGCGACGATATGAACCTCGCGTTACCCACCGAAAACGACGCCATCTTCCGAGGCGGCGGCGCGCAATTCTATCAGTACATCACGCGCAACTTCAAAGGCGTGAAATCCACCCCGTGGCAGGGCGGCCAATACGGCTTTGTCCGCGACCCAGTCGACACCTCCGGCGGGCTGGTTTACTCGCGCTTTCACGAAGGGATCGATATCAAACCCGTCCGCCGCGATGCCTCCGGTGAGCCGCTGGATGAGGTCCGCGCCATCGCCGCCGGCCGCGTCGTGCACACAAATCTCGCGTCCGGTTCTTCAAACTACGGCCGCTATGTCGTGGTTGAGCATCGTTGGGACGGCGCCAGCTACCACAGCCTCTACGGGCATCTCGCTTCCATCACCGTCGAACGCGGCGCCACCGTCGCGCGTGGCGCACAGCTCGGTATCATGGGCCACACCGGCACCGGACTCGATCGCACCCGAGCCCATCTTCATCTCGAATTGAATCTCCTCCTCAGCCCGCGCTTCGAGTCCTGGTATGACCACTTCATCAAGAACGACCCCAACCGCCACGGCATCTACAACGGCGTCAATCTCACCGGCATCGACATCGCGCGCTTCTATCTCGCGCAGCGCAAAAATCCCGGCCTCACCGTGCCGCAATTCCTCTCCGGCGAAGACACGTTCTATAAAGTGAAGCTGCCGCCCACGCGCAACTTCGATCTCCCGCGCCGTTACCCATGGCTCCTGCGAACATCCTCCGACGCCTCGCCCGCGTCCTGGGAAGTCTCTTTCAACAACGCCGGCGTGCCTTTAAAAGTCGCCGCCAGCGATACCCCCGTCGACACGCCCACGATTTCCTTCGTCCAAAAACGCGGCAGCAATTATTCGAACTACACTCGCGGAGTCGTCACCGGCAGCGGAGCGCGCGCGCGGTTCAGCGAGAGCGGCCAGCGCCTCATGCGGTTGCTCACCTGGCCAGATTGAGCGGATGGTAGGGCGTCTGTGTCAGACGCCGGTGAAAGCGCAGCCCGCCGCCTTCGCCCACGAAAAATGATGACCCGCCGCAAATTCCTCGCCCTCGGCCTCCTCGCCTTCCCTGCTGCGGTGAGCGCCGACGCCGCCCTCCTCGAGCCGACAAACTTACGCGTCAAAAATTTGATCCTCACGCCCGGCGGCCAGATCCGCTTCGTTCAGTTCTCCGATTTCCATTATAAAGGCGACACGCGCTACGCGGCCGAAGTCGTCGAGACGATCAACCGCCAGAATCCCGCCTTCGTCTGCTTCTCCGGCGACCTCGTGGAAGACAAAA
>JBDSNB010000006.1:0-3844 GCA_039915555.1 Chthoniobacterales bacterium
TAGAGATCGATTTCGCGCCGCAAGCTTTGCAAATCCTCCACCGGATGGCGCCCTTCGCTGCCCGCGATGTCCACCACGAAAAACAGGCAACGGCAACGCGTGATGTGCCGCAAAAAATCATGACCCAGCCCCACGTTGCGATGCGCCCCCTCGATCAAACCCGGGATATCCGCGATCGTGGCGCGGCTGTACTCATCCAGTTCCACCACGCCCACACTCGGTCGCAAAGTCGTGAACGGATAGGCGGCCACCTTCGGATGCGCGGCGGAAATTTTTCCGAGCAAAGTCGACTTGCCAGCATTCGGATAACCGACCAGCGCCGCGTCCGCGATCGTGCGCAGTTCGAGCAGGAAATGCCCTTGCTCGCCCTCTTCGCCTTCCGTGTATTGCACCGGCGCGCGATTCTTCGCGCTCTTAAAGTGGACGTTCCCTTTCCCGCCTTTGCCGCCCGAGCAAAGGACAAACTCTTGTCCTTCCTCCGAAAGATCGACCACCTGCTGCGCCAGCGAGTCCACCGCCACCGGCGGTCCCGCAAATTCCTGCGCCCCGTCGGCCGAGAGCTTGCTCTCGAAAGCAGACTCGGGCGGCTCTTCGCGCACGGGTTCAGGTTCCTCGTCTCCCTCCTCGCGCCGCGGCACCGGCGCCAGCGCGCGATACACGATCGTGCCGATCGGCACCTTCACGATTTTCGAAATCGCACCGCGGCCATGCATCTTTTTCCCCAGTCCATGTCCGCCCGATTTCGCCTTGATAATCGGCTCGTAGAACAGATTCGCGAGATTATCCGTGTGCACATCGGCATGAAGAATCACGTCGCCGCCGCGGCCGCCATCGCCGCCATCCGGCCCGCCACGTGGGACAAACTTTTCGCGCCGAAAACTGACACAACCGCGCCCGCCGTTGCCGGCTTGGGCGAAAACTTTGATTCGATCGACAAACATCAGGAAAGCCTAACGTGCCACCTTTCGGAACTCTGTCACTCGCAGTGAACTAGAGCAGGCTCGCGTAGAGCGCCTTCGTCTCGGCCGCGATCGCGCTCCAGCCGAACTTTTCCTCCGCACGCCGGCGCCCGGCCTGGCCAAAACGCGCACGCAAATCAGGATCGGCGATCAACTCGTTCACGCGCGCCGCCAGATCGCGCGCAAAGCGGTCCGGATCCTTCGCTTCAAACGGGCTCTCGCTCATCTGCTGGAGCGGCACGAGGAAGCCAGTCTCGCCCTCCACCACCACTTCTTTGATTCCGCCCACCGCACTCGCCACCACCGCGGTTTCGCACGCCATCGCTTCCAAATTAATAATGCCGAACGGTTCGTAAATCGACGGACAACAAAACACCGCGGCGTGCGAGTAGAGTTCGATCACGGTCGGCTTGTCCACCATCTCGCGAATCCAGATTACGCTTCCGTGTTTCTCCTTCGCGAGGTGGACGGCCTCCTCCATTTCGCGGCCGATCTCCGGCGTATCCGGTGCGCCCGCGCAGAGCACGATTTGCACGCCCGGCATCATGTGTTCGATCGCGCGGACGAGATGGATGATCCCCTTCTGCCGCGTGATCCGGCCGACGAAGAGGACGAAGGGCTTCGCCGGATCAATCCCGAAACGCTCCAACGCCGCGGTCGTTTCGACTTTGCGATATTCGTCGAGGTCGATGCCGTTGTAGATCACATGCAGCCGTTCCGGCGCGACGTGAAAGAGCCGCTCGATGTCCGCCTTCGTCTCGTTTGAAACGGCAATCACGGCGTCCGCCATTTCCAATGCAGTCTTCTCCAGCCAGACGGTGAAATCATAACCGCCGCCAAGTTGCTCCCGCTTCCAAGGCCGCAACGGCTCCAACGAATGCACGGTAATCACGAGCGGAATTCCGTAGTTCAGCTTCGCCAGAATTCCGCCCCAGTGACTATACCAAGTGTGACAGTGCACGAGATCCGCCTTGATGTCGTGGGTGTTGAAATCCGTGCACCGTTCCACCGCTCCGAAGACGGATCGCAACGGCGGCGGGCATGTGAACGCGCTTTGATCGACCGCGAAACCCTCCACCCGCAAATTCCCCTGCGCGCTTTTTTGGTCGCCAAAACAACGCACTTCCACCGGCATCGTTTTCGCCAACTCGCGTGAAAGATAGTCCACGTGCACGCCCGCCCCGCCGTAAACGTTTGGCGGATATTCGTTCGTTAGAAAAAGCGCTCTCACGTCTGCCGTTCTAAGCGCGCGCTCGGCGGAGCGCAAGAACGGCTCCCTGGTGACTAGTTCTGCACCTTCAGCAGCAGCACTGGAATATTCACCTGGTGCCGCACTTTATCGGCGGTGCTGCCGTATAAAATATCGCCGATCAACCGATGCCCATGCGTCGTCATCGCGATCAATTCCACGCCCGATTTCTCCGCCAGCTTGATGATCTCCGTCGCTGGATCACCCATCGCGAGGACGGAGCGGACCTCAAACCCGTCCGCGCCCAGCTCCTTTTCGATGCTCTCCAGGTACGCCCGGTCTTTTTTCATCTCCTCGCTCTCCTGCAATTGCAGCTGATCGAAATTTCGCGCCGCCCATCCGTCAGCCACATGCACCAAAATCAGCTTCGACTTTGCCATCCGCGCGAGTAGACGGATGTGCTGCAAGATCGTTTGGTCGGTCTCGCGATTCTCCACCGGAATGAGGATCGTTTTGTACATAAGAGCGCCTAGATGTGGAACCACTCACGGAAGATCTGAAGCAAAAGCCAGACATTAAGTCCGGCAATAACAATCGCAATAATCCACGAGAGGATCTTGATCGTCAGGCCATTCACAAACTCCCCCATCTTCAGCTTGTCGCTCGTGAACATCACCAGCGGAAAAACCGCGAAGCTCAACTGCATGCTCAGGATCACCTGACTCAATACCAGCAGGTCCGTCGTCCCCTTCTCGCCGTACATCACCGTTACAATCACAGCCGGGATGATCGCAATACCGCGCGTGATCAGCCGTCGCAGCCAAGGGCGAATTCGGATGTTGAGAAATCCCTCCATCACGATCTGCCCGGCTAATGTGCCCGTGAGCGTGGAATTTTGTCCCGAAGCGAGCAGCGCCAGGGCGAAGATAGTGCTCGCACCCGTGATCCCCAGCATCGGCGTGAGTAACTGATACGCGTCCTGGATCTCCGCGATGTCGTTCCGCCCGCGCGTGTAAAAAGTGGCCGCGGAGACGATCAGGATCGCGGCGTTGATGAAGAGCGCGAACATCAACGCCAGCGTCGACTCGATCGTGGCAAACTTGATCGCCTCCCGCTTGCCCGATGGCGTCAGCTCATAGCGGCGCGTCTGCACCACGGAGGAATGCAGATAAAGATTATGCGGCATCACCGTCGCGCCCAAAATGCCGATGGCGATGAAGAGCATCCCAGGATCGGTCACGATTTGCGTGGTCGGAATGAAGCCCTTCGCGATCCCAAGCAAATCCGGCCGCGACGCGACCAACTCCCAGGCAAAACAACCGCCAATAACCGCGATCAGACCGATGACCAGCGCCTCGATATACCGGAAGCCTTTATTCTGCAGAAACAGGATCAGCAAGACATCCAGCGCCGTTAGGCAAACGCCCACAATGAGTGGAATACCGAAGAGCAAATTCAGGGCGATGGCCGATCCAATGATCTCCGCCAAATCGCAGGCCGCGATGGCCAATTCGCAGATCACCCAAAGAACAAACGAAACCGGCTTGCTGTAGTGATCGCGGCAAGCCTGCGCCAGATCGCGACCGGTCACGATCCCGAGCTTGAGCGACAACGCCTGAAGCAGAATCGCCATCAGGTTGGAGATCATGATCACCGAGAGCAGCGCGAAGTTGTACTTCGAGCCGCCCGCGAGATC
>JBDSNB010000157.1:0-11153 GCA_039915555.1 Chthoniobacterales bacterium
CACGCCGCTCCGGGTCACCAGCTCTCCAATCGTGGGCGTGATATTGAGGAATCCGCGCCGGCCTGGCACTTCAAACCAGAGATGTTCGGTAACCGATTTGAGAGAAAATAAGGATTGCTAATGGAGCGGCCAGACCCAGAGCAGCATCGGCACGGCAACGGCGAGGACGACTAGCTCCAGCGGCAGTCCCATGCGCCAGTAATCTGCGAAGCGGTAGCCGCCGGGGCCCATGATGAGGGTGTTGTTCTTATGACCGATCGGAGTGAGAAAGGCGCAGGAGGCGGCGATGGCAACGCCCATGAGGAAGGTGTCGGGGTTGGCTCCGAGCTGTTGCCCGAGATCGATCGCGATCGGGCCGGGGATCACCATCGTGGCCACGTTATTGAGCACGTCGGACAACATCATCGTCACCGCCATGATCGCGACCAGCGCGACCACGGCAGAGTAGCCCTGCGTCAGGTCCACGATGGAATTGGCGATCAAGGCCGTGCCGCCGACCTCTTCGAACGCGGTCCCGAGCGGCAGGAGACAGGCGAGCATGACCACGACCGGCCATTCGACCTGGTGGTATAACTCGCCGGCCGGGACAAGTCCGAGCGCGACATATGCGACCACGGCGATGGCGATGGCGACGGTGAACGACAGGTAACCGAGCGTGGCGATGGCGATCGCGGCAACAAAGAGACCGATGGTGATGGCCGCGTTCAGCGGGCGGAAGGGCGCGACGCTGGTGTGATTGACGGCTACCAATCCGAGTTGTTCGAGCGTGCGCGGCGAAGATGCCGGCTGGCCGGTGATCAACAATTCGTCGCCCGCCTCGATCCTGCGATCGCTGATGCGTTCGCGGGATATTTTTCCGGCGCGCGCAATGCCGAGGAGGGTAATGCCAAACCGCGGTCGCATGCTCATCGAGATGGCGGAACGCCCGACCAAATAGGAGTCCGAGCGCACGGCGGCTTCGATAATTTCCGGGCCGTGAAACGTCTCATCCTTCGGCGCCGGTTCGCCCTCCTCGGCGGTGGCTGTTTTCTCGGACTGAGCCGGCTCCTCTTCATCTTTCGGTTTCTGCAAATCGAGCGCCTTGATGAAGGCCGCAATGGCCTCGGTGGAACCTTCCACTACGAGACGATCGCCCGGCTGAATGCGCCGGGCGCGTGCCGGGTGGCGTTTGCCGTCCCGAATCAGGCCGACCAGACGCACGTCGGCCTTCTCCGTTTCCTCATCGAGCTCGACTCCGACGCGACCGGCGAGCTTCGATTCCTCGGGCACGAGCAGCTCGGCAAGAAACTCCGAGGGATCGAGTTCCGCCGGTCGATCCTTATGCCGGGGAACAAGGTGCCAGCCGAGCAGGGCCACAAAGATCACGCCGGCGATCGCCACCGCTCCGCCGACCGGCGTAAAGTCGAACATGCCGTAAGGCGCACCCAGTTTCTGCGCGCGCACAGCGGAGGCGATGATGTTCGGCGGCGTGCCGATGAGCGTCACCATTCCGCCCAGGATGGTGGCAAAGGCCAGCGGCATCAGGGTCAGCCCCGGCAATCGCCCGGCTTTGCGCGCGGCCTGCACGTCCACCGGCATGAGCATGGCCAGGGCCGCCACGTTATTGATCACAGCCGAAAGCGCTGCGCCGATTCCGCCGATGACCGCAATGTGCGCGGCGGCGGAGCGTTTCTCGTTCGCGGCGATCTTGGTCAAAAGCCCGAGCGCGCCGGAGTTTTCAAACGCGCGGGAGGCGATCAAGACCAGAGCGACGATCATGACCGCCGGATTGGAGAAGCCGCTGAAGGCCACATTCTCCGGGACAAGACCGAGGACGACGCCACACATCAATCCCGCCGCCGCCACCACGTCGTAGCGAAACCGCCCCCAGAGCAGCAGCCCAAGGACAACGCCAAAGAGCGCGAAGAGTAGAATCTGGTCGGTCGTCATTGGGCTGATGTTCCTGGCGCGGTCATCTGGCTGTTAATAGTTCACGACGCTTCGCCAGAGCATGGCAAGCGGCGTGAGCGCCCGCCAAGCTCGGAGTTTCAGCAGACATGCCTGCCGAACCGGATGGGCACGGTTATGAAGGCCTCTGATTGCGATTGGGGACCAAGACCAAGTCTACGAAATCGGACAGGCGCGTTTCGGTGCGACCGGCCCAGAATGATCGGTTAAGACAGGCTGATTGACCCAAACCGAACCCCGCGCGATGGGCGCGCACACTCCTTCGGAAGCCGGACGATCGTAAACCGATCGTCCGGCACACGCGGAAGAGCGCGTTAGGGCAACGCCGTCCCCGATTTGGATTTCACCAGGGTGATGTCCGTGCTGTTGATCGCGCCATTAAGGTTCACGTCTGTCGGGAAGTTGGCTGCGGTGGCCGTCTGACCCGATTGCGCCTTGGTCTGAGCGACGTCCGACGAATTCACACTACCGTTCTGATTGGTATCGCCAATCAGGAATCCCATCACCACGCTGGCTGAGTTCAGCGTCCCGCCGTCGGCCGCAACGATGTTTGTCGCGTTTACCGTCAGTCGCTGTTGGTCAGTTACTCCGGTGAGGCTGATGAGCATGTCGTTGCCGCTATAGGTCACGGAAGTCACGTTACCCGTTCCCCCTGCGACCGCCGCGTTTCCGCTTTGGACCGGACGGTCGAAGGTCAACACCGCGGTGAAGTTACCGCCCGCATCACGCGGCTCCACGCCGGTGCCATTCAAGGGCATCACGATGTCGAAAGTCCCCGCGCCGTTGCCGTGCGTTAAGCGCGAGGCTGCGCCGGTGAGCGCCGGTGCGGGCGGCAGGGCCGCGCAGACGCCGGGGCCCGGAGTGTTATCAACGAAGCCGGAGACGGTGCCGCTGAACGGCGAGGACTCCGTCGTCCCCGTCGTATTCACCACGATTACGAAGTCATGCTGTGCGGGAACGGTGAACGAGTAGGTCGCCTGATCGACCGTAGTTCCGAGGCCGCTAATGCCACTGTCGCCAAGGTAATTTGCGCTCAGATTAGCCGGATCGTATACCTGATCGTAGGCGACACTTTGGATGTCCCCCGGACCGCCGAGGGCCGCGTTGATCGTGACCGTGTAACAACGAGGCGCACCGCTCGTGTTGGTGAAGGTGTAGGTCTTGTAATACTTCGTCCCCGGGAAGCCGCCGCCGGGGGGAGCCTTTCCGGCGCAGGTGCTCGGGACTTGGTTGCGGCCCACGCGATCGGCCTGCGTCGCATCACTCGTCGTGAGCTGGCTGAGCGGGATCTGTTGATCGGGACCGCCGGCGCAGGTCGGGACGCTGAACGGGATCGACTTGGATCCACTCGCATAAGTGAGGTTGAGTGAAAGCGCGATCTCGGTGCCGCAGACGAAGGAAGGCGAGACGGAAATCTTAAACGGCGTCAAGTTTGAGCCGCTCGCGTCAATCGGTTGGTCCGCGTAGCTGGAGGTCCCCTCGTCGATGGTGACGCCCGGAGTGTTGGTCGTGAGCGTGGCAGAGATGGCCGTCTCTCTCGCACAGCCGTTGTTCTTGATGCCGAGGTTCACCTTCACGCATTCGGACTTGTTCACGGTGCCGTTGTTGTTACCGAGCGAATCATCGATCGTGAAGCCGTTCGCCTCGAGCTTCGAGACGCCGGTCATCGCGAAATTCTGGATCACCGTGCCTCCGCCGGGCGGTGCGACGGTGGTGGAGGCTGGCGTGGCTGCGGTGCAGTTACGGGCCGCGTCTGCCGCGGTGGCAGTGTAGGTGCCAGCCGGGACGAGAATCGTGTAGACGCCGTTGGCATCACTGGCGCCCGCAAAATTATTACTCAACGCCACTCGGACACCGGAAATGGGAGTTCCTGTTTCAGCCGAAGTGATGGTGCCGGTGACGACGCCGTAAGCATTCGCGGCCGAGACGCAAGAAGGGAATTTGTAGCTGGCGATGCGGGTGGACCAGTGAAAGGAACCGTCCGTCTTCAAATACTCATTGGTGTAGTAGAAGGTGCATTGATCGATCGGATCCAAGGTCATTGCGGAGTAGTCACCCCAGCGATTTCCGGCACCTAATTGCACGCCGGCGCTCGGTTGCATGTCTACCTCGGCGCCCAAGGTGTTGATCGTATCCGTCGCGAGGCGACCGGCGAGGTAGATACCAGGCTTTACAGTTAAACTCGATTTGCTGTAGCCCAGCAGGATGTTGCGATCTTTGTCCATTGCGATCGATGGCATAAAACGATAACTGCCATCGGGATCGTAGGTGGCGTTCTGGAAAAGTATCGGGTGCGTAACCGGGTTTCCATCGTGCCGGAATTCGAACCATTCTACCGCTCCGTGTGGGGTCGGGACGATGCTGCCGGTGCTCGTGGCACTGACCACGAGTGACTCGTCGGGTACGGCTTGCGTCCCTTGGTTACGGTAAGCGAGCCGATACATGTAGCGTCCGGACAGGTTGTCGAGATAGTCGGCCGCGGTGGCGGGCGAAGGCTGAGGCACACAGGCACGGGAGATGGTGCCGAGGCATGCGGCATTGCCGATGCCGCCCAGGATTTCAGTCCGCGTAAACGACATCGTCGGAGCTGGACTCCACGTCACGCTGATCCGATACGAGTTGGTGATATTAGTGAGTGCCTCGTTCGGACTGAAAGCGAATGCCGGCGCGCCGACCGGCGGCGGAGTCAAACTGTCCAGATCGCCGACCAGGATTCCCGCTCGTGGGCCGGTATCCACGCTTTGCATCCGAGCCGGCAGGCCCGTGATCATTTTCTCCCGTTCAAACACATACACGCGGCTCGTAATGAAAGCGTTCGGAACCGGAGCCGGCCCACCGCTTGGCCCTGCGGTGAAGATGTGCGCCGCCATGTAGTAACCGTCTGGCCATACCCCTTGGTGCGGGTAATCGACAAAATTCACCGGGTCGGTCAGGAAGTCATAGAGGTAATACTCTCCCGTCGCGTCGGATGTCGCGGAAACAGCGAAGCACTGGTGGGAGTAGCCGCCCGTGGGCCCGCCGACGACGAACTGGGAGAGAACCCAGCGGCCAGCCAGAATGTCGTAAGAGACCACAGGATCGCCGTTGTTGTTCGTGGCGCAGATGCCGCCTAGCGCCTGAAAGAGCGTATTGCCAGCAGCGGGACCGTACTGCAGGGCACCTGTGTTCTTGTCGAAGATGGCGAAACTGGTGTTGTTCCATTGCACGTATTGCGTCGCGCCCACGCGGCCGTTGACATCCGGGGGATTACTTCCAGGGCGGAAAGTGCCAAGACCCACGCCCACGCCGTCAAAGCTGACGCCGGGAGTTGGCGCTGAAACCTGGGCTCCTGCCTCAGACTGGAGCGCGCCTTCCGGGCCGCCGCTTTTCGTCGGAAAGTCAGGAAGCACCAAGCGCGGATGATAAACCTTCGGAACCGTCGCCGGATCGATCGGCGCCACGTCCCGCAACTTCCCGCTGCGAACTGCGTTGACCGGACGCAGGTCGACCGGGGGTCCGCTGTACGGAAGAGCGGGCGCCGTTCGTGGAGCTTCCTGCGGTTGCTCTGCCGGGTCCCTGTCCGTTTTGATTGCTCCTGCGTTGGCGAAGCGCGGTAACGGCGCTTCAACGCCGAAGGTGGATGCCAGCCGGGTCAACCAGCGGGACGGACCAGTCGTCTGGGTGCCGTCCGCGGTCCGCGGCGCGGCCGCGAAGGCGACCAGGGTGAGCATTCCTGCCGTAAGGCAGAGCAGGGTTGCGACGAGGACACGCAAGTTGAAGAACGCAACGCGGCGGGAACTTTTTCTTTTCATGGTCGTGAGATCTCCGGATACGAGGCGCCAAGCGCCTGTTGGCGTCGGTCGGCCCAGAAGGTCTTCGGTTTCGCGCACCTAACTGGCTGTGTCATCTTGCGAAGAAGCGGAAGAAGGCCTGAACAAGAGGGGATTATTCGAGAGGCGCGCGATCGAATTCCACGGCGGTCCACGCTTCGTCGCGAAGGTGGTAGGTGATCTGAACCCGATAGACCTGCTCGCCGGCCGGCATCTGCCCACTCAAATATGCGCTGCGCTGTTCCGGCGGAATCCAGGCAGTCAGTCCTCCGGCGATTTTGTCCCCCAAACCGGGATTGAAGATCGCGCGAATTGTCACGACCACGGCGCAAGTATCGCCAGAGCAGGAGACCGCGTCCGTTTTCATTTGGCGGAGGGTCAACACCTCGGCCCCGCCGGCAGGACATCCAGGGCAATCGGTGTTCGCTGCCTGGGAAGAAACCACCTTGGTGGAGCGGAGGAGCGCGACGCAGTCTTCGGCGATCTTGCGTTCGCGGGGATGCGGTTCGCCGCCGCCGCCTGTCGTTTTCCCTTCGGCGCGCGCCACCTCGCGCGGCGTGCCGGAAGTAATCGCATCCTTATCGCCGTCCTGCGGCGACTTCTCGGAGCAGGATGCGGTAATGATGGTCGTCGCGACAAGGAGAGCGGCACGATGAATGTTCATACGCATCTTTTCTCATTGCGACGTCGGCTGAGTAAACACGAAAGGCGCGATCTTTCATGGATTCACCGGTTGCACAGTAGATCGCGGCGGCGACTGAAGGCAGCCGCCTGGGTCAGGGCTTTTGTTTCGCTTTCTTCGCCGCGGACCTGCTCGCGCGCTTCTTAGAAAGCCCGGCCGCTCCTTCCGCGTTACGGGCGCTGCTCTTCAAAAGCGCCCGCGCCGCCCGGTAATTGGCCATGTGCTCCTCCACCGGCACGCGCGCTACCGTGCGGGCGACGACGTTGAGCGCCAGGTCCTCCAGCTTCTTGAAGCGGACGCAACCTTTCCCCATGTCGAGCTTCTTGCCGCTCTTTTTGTATTCGCTTTCGAACCAAGTGGAGAGAGTGGGATGGCCGTAGAAGGAGAGAAAATGCAGCACCATGCCTGACTTCTGCGAGGCGAGCGCAAGCAAGGGCAGCGGCATTTTGGGATTCTCGCCATAGCCCGCCGGATACAGGGAGAGCGGGACGTACCAGCCGATCATTCCGACCTGCATGCTCTCCTCATATCCGTCCGGCAGGTTTTGATTGATCGCCTCGCGCACGACGTTGAGAGCGGCACGGCGATCCGCGGGAAGTGCGGCGAGATATTCTGCCACAGTGGAAGCTGGCATGCTGGCGACGATACGCGGTCGGCTGCGCGGCGGACAAGCCTCATGAAAAGTGACGAGTGGGCGACGGGAACAGATCAAGTTAGGGTAGCGAGGTGAATGCGGGTTATCGGCTCATTTTGCCAGACGATCTCCAGTGGCGTCCGTCGAACCTCATGCAAATCCCGAACGCGGACTATTGGGAACGCGCCGGGAGCGAGACGATGGGGGTGCGGCTGTGGCGTTTGCCTCCCAAAAGTGCGAACACGCTGCATAAGCACATTCGCGCAGAGGAATTTTATTTCGTGCTCGAAGGCACCGGCCGCATACGGGTCGGTAGCGAGACGCTCACTGTGCCGAAGTACGGCGGCGTCCTCGTCGGACCCGAGGAGCTGCGCCAGGTCTTCAAACTTACCGACGCTGAAGTTCTCTGGCTCATCGTGGGCGCTCCCGAGGAGCTTGAATTTCTCCAAGGCTCGAAGTCGCAGATGGGCTTGTCGCTTATTTATCCGGTCGAGCCACGGCAGCTGCCGAAGGAGTTGGAAGGGTACGATTGGCCGCCCAAATCAATTATCGGCTAAATCATCTTGCGGGAGATTGGCGTGGATTGGGGTCAGATCTGACTATCGACAACTCGCACTGCCCGGGGGGCGGCGGTGAAGTGCGACAGCGTTGGCTGTCGAAGCGCGCGGGCGTAGGTTGCAATCCTATGGCACGCACAATTCGTTTTCATCAAACCGGCGGTCCGGAAGTTTTCCGAATCGAAGAGCTCGAAGTGCCCGCTCCGCAGCAGGGCGAAGTTCGGATCACGGTCAAGGCGCTCGGCTTGAACCGGGCGGAGTCGATGTTCCGCAACGGACAGTATCTCGAGCAGCCGCAGTTCCCCGCGCGCAACGGTTACGAGGCGGCGGGCACGGTGGAGTCGGTCGGTGAAGGTGTGGAAGGCTTTCAGCCTGCCGACTCAGTCAGCACGATCCCCGGATTTTCGCTCAACGAATACGGCGTCTACGGCGAAGTCGTCCTCGCGCCGGCGACGATGGTGGTGAAGCATCCGGCCTCGCTTTCATGGGAAGAGGCGGCGGCGGTTTGGATGCAATACCTGACCGCTTATGGCGCGCTGATCGAGCTCGGCAAAATGAAGAAGCGCGACACGGTCCTCATCCCGGCGGCCTCGAGTAGCGTCGGCCTGGCCGCCATTCAGATCACCAACCTGATTGGCGCGACCCCGATCGCGCTCACGCGCACGAACGAAAAGCGGCAGGCCTTGCTCGACGCCGGCGCGAAGCATGTCATCACGACCGAGGAAGAGGACCTGGTCGAGCGCGTGCAAAAGCTGACTCGCGGCAAAGGCGCGCGCCTCGTCTTCGATCCAGTCGCCGGGCCGACACTTGCAAAGTTGGCCGCAGCCACGAAGCAAAACGGGATCATTTTCGAATACGGTGCGCTCAGCACCGAGCCCACGCCGTTCCCGCTTTTCGAGGTGCTGGGTAGATTGCTGACCGTGCGCGGTTACGTCCTCTCGGAAGTGACCGGCGACGCGAAGCGACTGGCGCGCGCGAAGCAGTTCATTGTCGATGGCCTCGCTTCCGGCAAGTTGAAGCCGATCATCTCGAAAGTGTTTTCCGGTCTCGACCAGATGGGCGAGGCGCATCGCTACATGGAAGGCAACACGCAGTTCGGGAAGATCGTGCTCACGATCTGACGATCATCTCTCGCGGTGCCCTAAGCGGCTCGCTCCGCAGCGCGTTAGAGGTTGATCAAAAAGGCCGCAACACCAAGATAGTGCCCACGGCCAGCGAGAAGAGACACTGAGGACGAGGTAAGGCCAAGCCCTTGTTGCTTCGTGAACATGCTACGCGCATCGTCTCTCTTTCCACAAAACAGATTATTATACACGAATCCGTTGGTCCCGCCGTCTGCATCGGGCATGTTCATTTGAAGGTGGCGGAACTGGAGCGGGCTTTGGGATTTTACCGCGATGTGCTCGGGTTCAAGGTGACGCAGCGGATGGGGCGGCAGGCGGCGTTTATTTCGGCGGGCGGGTATCATCATCACATCGGGCTCAATACTTGGGAAAGCGCCGGCGGGCGGGCGCCAGAGCCGGGGACGACGGGGCTGTATCACCTCGCAATTCTGTATCCGACGCGGGCGGAGCTGGGCAACGCGTTGCGTCGGCTGATAACGGCGGGCATCACGCTCGACGGCGCGTCGGATCACGGCGTGAGCGAGGCGCTCTATCTGCGTGATCCGGACGACAATGGCGTAGAGTTCTATTGGGACCGGCCGATGGAAGCCGGGCCGCGCACGCCGGAGGGTGAGCTGGCGATGTTTACCAAGCCGCTCGATCTGGAATCGCTGCTCGCGGCCGCGGATAATTCCGGGCCGGGAACGAGTTGGCAGATGACAGCGAGACCCGGAAGATCGACCAACACCTTAGGGACGCGATAAGTGCTTTTGTTGCAAAATAATTGTAACCGAATCGCTGCTCGCGCCCACTTGTTGGTTGAAAAAACATCCGCGATAAGTGTTATGGCATGGGGTTTGGTCGACGTTGTATTAAGCAGACGCAATGCAGCTAACCGAGCCGCGAGCTTGACAGTGCGAGCCTGGATTGACCAAGCTGCAGGCCATGCGGAATCCCCCCGGATTCAGTGTTTCGACTCTCGGTTTGGTTGCGGGAGTTATTCTTGCCTGGCCTATCCCGGCGCAAGGTGACCAGGTCTCCACTGGGCCGGCGAAGGTAAGCCCGCCGCTGCTTCTCGCCAAGGTGTGGGATCCTTCGATTGATCCAACTGGCTGGTGGATGAGTGAGAAGTACGATGGTCTGCGCAGCTACTGGGATGGCCACCAGCTTTGGAGCCGGAACGGGAAGGCAATCCACGGGCCGGACTATTTTCTCGCGGAATTGCCTCCCGACGTTGCCTTGGATGGCGAGCTTTGGATCGGCCGCGGGAAGTTTGAGGAGACCAGCAGCACGGTGCTACGGGAAACGCCGGATGAACGCTGGAAACGCGTTCGCTTCATGGTCTTTGATGCGCCGGAGGTGAAAGGCACCTTCGAAGAGCGGATGGAGTTTATGGGGAGGACGTTGCCCAGGGAGGGTCGCTTCGTCCAAGTGGTGGCGCAGCAACGCTGCGAGGGAACAGCGCAACTTCTGGCCGAGCGCGATCGCGTGGTGAGTGAAGGCGGCGAAGGTTTAATGCTGCGCCGGCCGGAGTCTCAGTACGAAGCTGGACGATCGCCGACGCTGCTCAAAGTGAAGCCCTTTGATGATGCGGAAGCAACGGTCCTCGCTCATCTGCCGGGGAAGGGAAGGCTCGCGGGCAAGATGGGTTCACTGCGCGTGCGTACAAGTGAGGGGAAGGAATTCTCGATCGGCTCGGGATTCACCGACGCGCAGCGTGAGTCGCCGCCGGCGGTGGGGAGCGTGGTCACCTATCGGTTTCGTGGACTCACAGCGAAGGGGCTGCCGCGCTTTCCATCTTTTCTCCGGGTGCGCCGCGAGTGAGTTGCGGTTTTCAGCGCAATCGAAGTCTGCCCTGCGGAAACTCGATTCCTGCCGCGACTTCAAACCCCGACGAGGACCGCAGCCTCAGTGTATGAAAAGCCTTAGGGGAAATCTGGCCAAACCGTTTCCGCTTTTGGAGCCGAATGGCGGCTACCTGCCATTGAACCCAGAACCCTTTCCCCTTAACGATCGGCCATCATGAAAAAAGACGAAATCCATCTTCTGACAAAATCGCACGACCCCGGATCAGCGGCTGTTTCCGAAGTTGCCCAGCTGCAAGGCGCGCGGGCGGCGCGAAATTCGCCATCATGCCTGCGTGCGAGCCGCGGCGATATTATCGAGCAGGGTGCGGAGTTGATCGAACGGAACCGGTTTCACGAGGTGAGCACCGAAACCGGCGTCTTTGGCGCGTTTCACGTCCTCATCCATTCCGTAGCCGCTCAGCGCGATCGCGGGCAGCGTAGGTTGGAGCGCATGGATTTGCCGGAGAAGGTCGAACCCATTCTGGTCCGGCAAACCGAGATCGCTGATCAGCGCGTCGAATGGACCGGCCGTCTCGAACAACTCGAGCGCCGCGGCGCCGGTGGCCGCGCCGCG
>JBDSNB010000221.1:0-4760 GCA_039915555.1 Chthoniobacterales bacterium
TGCGACGCTTCCTGGATTTCGGTGCCGCAGGCGCGCCAGTTTCACCGCGTTCTCTCGCCCAACGTGCGCGAGCCGCCGCCGCCAGTTTGGCGCGGGTAGCCGCAGACATGGGACGACGCCCACCCGACCGACGGCCCCGAGGTGCAGATGACTTTGCGCCACCAGCACCGCCGCCGCCACCGCCGAACAAGGCGTTAATCTTGGCTTCGAGTACTTGAATCTGTTCGCGTAACGCGACAGCTTCCTTCAGTTTTTCCAACGATAGGTCCATGCCAGTAAGTAGCTGAGGAGCCCCTAAGTGCAACTGGTCAGTTAGAGTGAGTTTTAGGGAAGCGCGGAGAAAGAGTGCAGCAGACGCGGCCGGTTGCGGTATAGTGCGCGCCTTGATCGGGCAGTTAGCTCAGCGGTAGAGCGGCTCGTTTACACCGAGTTGGTCGGGGGTTCGATTCCCTCACTGCCCATTCCGGCGCGCCCACCCGAGGTGCGCGGGCGTTACTTCGAGAGCGGCGGTTCCCAAAGTTCAATCCGAGTTCCTTCCGGATCCATCAGCCAGCCGAATTTTCCGAACTCCGATTCTTCCGTCTTCTCCTCGACGTTCACCCCTTCGCTGCGGAGTTGGGCGAGCAACGCGTCCAGGTCATGCACGCGAAAATTAATCATGAAGGACTTCTCGCTCGGCGCGAAGTACGTGGTGTCCGCGGCGAAAGGAGACCAGACAAGGTGCGATTGACGACGAGGAGTTCGCTCCGCGGCCGCGCCTTCTTGAAAGCTGGCACCGCCCCACTCTTCTACCGGCACGCCCAGATGCTTCCGGTACCACTCCGCGAGCTTTTCTGGATCGTTCGCTTTGAAAAATATGCCGCCCACTCCGAGAACACGTTCCATGGCCGGAGTGTGCGCGAGGATTCCCCCGCAAAGCAATCACGCTCCGCAAACAAACGCCGGAAATGGCCGCGCGAACGCGCTAGGTTGGCACGATGGAGACGGAAGATCCGGAGACAGCCGAAAGCCTGGAGGTGCGCAGCTATTTCGTGCGCGAACGCAATGCCCTGCTGACGCGTGCCGACTTCGGCGCGCTCTACGTCGATTATTATCTGCACCAGGGGCAGTACGGTTATCATCACGCGCCGGGACACGACGGGATGCTGAAGGAAGCGCTCGCCGCTCTCACGCTGCACTGCGCGGCGCGACCGTGGAACGAGGCGTGGGCCTGGACAATTCATTTTCAGGAGCCGCTGCTTAATTTGTTCGTGACCGGTGACAATCGCCGCGGCCTGATCGTGGGCCAGATTTTCACCGAGAACGTGAAAGACGATGGGCGGAATCTTTTCTGCGCGGATTTGTCGCGCGAAGGCGCAGACTCACGCCGGAGCGCGATCGAGTTCACGGCGAACGAGCCGTTTTCGATCGTGGAAGAATATTATTCGCGGAGCGAACAGCGACCGGCGCGCTATTTTCGACACGGGCTCGAGGACTTCGTCATGATCACGGCGCAGCCCGGCTGCGACCTGGCCTGGCTGGCCGCATTGACCGATGGCCGCGTGCGCGCGCTCGACACCACGGAAACGCTCAGCCTGCTCGAAACGCGAAACTACCGCTGGGGTTGCGGCTGCTCGCAGGAGCGTATGTTCACGATTCTCGCGCCCATGATGCGGACCGATCCGACCGACCTTTTCGGCGAGGAGGATTTGCTCCGGATGCGTTGCCCGCGCTGCGGCGCGCTCCATCTCATTACGCGCGAGGCGATGGAAGCCTACATCGCGGAGCGTGCGTCAAAAAACGCCTGACCAGCGGCTCACTTCAACGCAGCGTAGCGCGATCCGATGGAGTTTTTCGTTTATCTCAATGGTGTCCGCCGCGGTCCCTTCACCGAGGAACGCGTGCAAGCTTTCCTGCGCGACGGCCTCCTCCTCCCGAGCGATCTCGCAGCGGATAACGCGACGACGGATTGGAAACCGCTTTCCGCGTTTCGACGCTTCGCGGTGGACCCGGCCACACCAGAACCCGCGCCGACGCCGGCTCCGCTGACCGGCACTCCCATTCCCCCGGTGTCGTCTGCGCTTCCGCCGTCCTCTGCGCTTCCGCAGAGTGCCCTCGGCCCCTACGCGCGCGCCACGCTCGCGCCTAACGAGACGCCCTGCTTCCAGACTTCGCTGCATTGGTTCATCTTCGCCCGCTTCGCGCTCGCCGGGATTATCCTCTTCATCTTCGCGGCAGTTCCTTTCGCGATTGCCGTCCAGGCGATCACCGGCTCGGAACTTGGTTGGTTCGTCCTGCCGCTTCCGGCTTTCCTGCTCATCCCGCCGACCCTGGCATTTGCCAGCAGCGAAATCGTCATCACGGATCGCCGTGTCCTGATCAAGACGGGCATCGTGCGTCGGCAGACGGCCGAGGTGTTCATCTCGAAAGTAGAATCCATCGGCGTGGAGCAGGGTTTTCTTGGGCGCATGTTTGATTTCGGCACGGTCAAAATTCGCGGAACCGGTGGGTTCGAAGAAGCGTTCGACACCATCGCCCGCCCTCTCCAGTTCCGGACGTGGGTTCAGCGCCTGCAAAGTGGCGAGAGCGCAGACGCCGTGCCGGTCGCGGCCAGCCCTACCGCGCGCGTCCCGTAAGCGACAAGTCAGTGCCGCGTTCCAAAGCCGCCCGATCCCATTTCGCCAACTCGGCCGCGGCCTCGTAGGTCGATTGCAAAAAATCGAGCAACTTCTGATCGGGATCTTCTGCGGTTCGCACCGCATCGTAGGGCAGCATGAACTCGCGCAACGCAGTGCTCCAATAAGCTTCCGGCGGACGCACGAAGGCCTCCGCGAAACCATCCGGCGCCGGATAAGCGTAGCAATAAAAGACCGGCTCGGGGATCGCTTCATTGCCCGGCCAAAAACCCGCGCTGCTCACTTCGTGCGAATAGGCTTCCTGCGCGATCACGTCGGGCAGATGCGGGACGCCGCCCGGATGTTTCGGAGCGACCCGTCCGGAAAACCTCGTCACTGCAATGTCGAAACTTCCCCAGAAAAAATGCACCGGACTGCATTTGCCGATGAAGCGCGCGCGGAAATCTTTGAAGACGCGATCGGTTTGCAAAAGCACCCGCCAGAAGCGTTGCGCGAAGGCCGCATCGTAGGCGGAGTGCGTGCGATCCTGCGCGAACGGAATCACGGGGTCGACTTCGTTAGGCACGCCCGAGATTTTCACCTCGAGACGCAACTCGCGAAGTGCGTTCATGAGCTGCTCGTAGAACTCCGCCACCGTCATCGGTCGGAGCGGGATGGTGCGTTGCCCGCCAGCACTGCTGCGGACGAGAAGCAGATGATCGATGAAATCGAAATCAATTTCGAAGACGTCTCGCAGGTGCGCGATCGGTGAAGTGGTGAGCCCGCGCGCGGTGACGTAAAGCGTGACGTGCCACGAATGGTTGACCCACGGCGTGAGCGCGAGGCGCACCTTCCCGACGATTTGCGTCCACATGTGCAGAGTGGCCGCCGTTTCCTTCCAGGCGGCATAGGGCAAGGCGGGCCACTGGTCGTTTTTCATTTCCTCAGGGTGCGAGATCGGCATCACATCTTTTACCATGAAAGGGCACGTTGTCAGTCTGCGCCTCCGGCGCTCGTCTGACATGATCGAGCCAGCTCCATCTCATTGCGGCTCATACAGTTTAATGCACCCACACCCTCTCCCACTTCCGAATCAAATATCAGGGACCTCTGGACGCTGGCGCGCGTCCGGCACTGCAATGAACCTTGAATTAACGCGCGAATTGCTCACCGCTGCCACACGGCAGGCGGAAACGCCGTATCGAGTGAGCGAGCGCGATGCCACCCGCGAAGTCGAACTCCTGGCCGATGCCGGATTCGTGGACGCGGCGCTCGTGACGATCGAGGGCCAGGACATCGCGATCATCAAGCGCGTGACGACAGCGGGCAAAAAATTGCTCAACGTTCTCGCCCCCTGACCTTTTAGAGTAAATCAACGCCGCGGTTCGCGGTTTCCCGGCCACGATTCTACGAGGAAAAATATTTGCTTGTCAGCGGAAGGTGAAATCTGCCTAACTCGCTCTGTTCGTGTAGTCTAAGCAACCTATCCCGCCCTCTAAACCCCATGAAAACCAAAGTCATTCTCGGTCTCCTCTGCATCTGCACCTCCCTCCTGCGCGCCGCCACCCCCGAACAGGAAAAAGCCTTCGTGGACAAATATAAAGCGGCGTTCGAAGCGAGCGACAAAGCAACCCTGGAATCATTCCTCTACACGAAAGGCGCTCATCCCATGGCGCTCGAGTTCTACAAAATGATGCAGACCGGCGAGATGGGGAAGAAAATCTCCACGATCGAGCTGCGCGATCTGACCGCGGACGAGGCAAAAGAGGCCGGGCAAATCCAGGAAGGGCCCGATGGGGAGAAGACCAAAATGCCATTGAAGCCCACGAAAAAACTCAAGATCACGATCGAATCGAAAGGCGACGACGGAAACTCCTCCAGTTCGAGCGAAAGCTTCGTCGCGGAATTGGATGGAAAATTCGTAATCCCCGTGCCCGCGGCAGTGAAATAACGAGTCCGCCCCCTCCCAACGCCTCTCCACGTAAATCTGCTGGGCGTAATTCCTGCTTTTTACGGAGGCATGAAGGACTCTCTCCAAAAGTCGGGAGCCGCGCGGGAACGCATCGGTAATGCCGAGATGACCGCCGGGCTGCATCAAGTTTTGGAAAACAAATACAGCCGCCTCCTCCGCGCGGCCGGCGCCGAATGGGAACGCCGATTTGCCGG
>JBDSNB010000092.1:0-2794 GCA_039915555.1 Chthoniobacterales bacterium
ACGCCGCACCGGTCACTGTTCCCGCTCATCGGATTTCAAATCGCCACTGATAAACTCAACTGACAATCCACCAACTTCCCGAGCTGCCGTTTTCTTCGGCGTGAGTACTAGGGCTTTCCACGTGCAATTGCAAATGGAATTGGGGACCGTTGCGCCCTAGGGAAATGCCTGAGTCCCAACCTGCTTATCGAACTCCCGGCCACGCGCGCGTGGCCATCGTCGCGGCTGGCGTGATCAGTCCGCTCGGCGCCGGTCTGGAGGCGACCGCTGAATCTCTGCGCCACGGGCGCGATTGCGTAACGCAGGTCGAACGATTTTCGGTCGCGCACACCCGCTGCAAAACCGCCGGCCAGATTCCGGACGAGCAATTAGAGGATCGCGGCCCCGCGCACCGCGACCGGCGTCGGCATCGCGCCGCGCGCATGATGATCGCCGCGCTGGAAGAAGCTCTCGCACAAGCTCCCGGTTTCCAGCCCGAGCTCACCGTCGTCGGCACGACAAGCGGGGGCATGACTTTCGGCGAGGACTATTACCGCTCCCTCCACGGACGCGGTAGCCTCCGAAATGCGCCCGCGCAAATTGCCAACTACACGCCGCAGAAGCCCATCATGGACGCACAGGAAGCGCTCGGCCTCAACGCACCCTGCCAGATCATCGCCAACGCCTGCGCCTCTGGTACGAACGCGATCGGGCATGCCTTCGAATGCATTCGCTCCGGGCGTTATCAACGCGTTCTCAGCGGCGGCTACGATGCGATCTCCGAATTGGTCTTTGTTGGTTTCGATTCGCTCCAGGCCGCCACGCCGGAGTTGTGTCGTCCTTTTGATCGCGCGCGAACCGGTTTGGTCCTGGGTGAAGGTGCGGCCGTTCTGGCGTTGGAAAATTATGAGACCGCAGAAGCGCGGGGCGCAAACATTCTGGGCGAAGTAGTCGGCTACGGGCTTTCCACCGACAACCATCATCTCACCCAGCCGAACCCGTCCGGGAGCGGCGCGCGCCAGGCCATGGAACGCGCGCTGGCCAGCGCGCAACTTTCCGCGGGCGACGTCGATTACATCAATGCCCACGGCACCGCCACGCCGTTTAACGACGCGGCGGAAGGCAAGGCGATCTCCGAGCTTTTCGGGCGGGTCCCGGTCAGCTCGACGAAAGGCATGATGGGCCACTCGTTAGGCGCGGCCGGCGCGATCGAGGCGGTCGTCAGTTTGCTTGCGTTGCGCGATCAAATTCTGCCGCCGAACATCAATTTTCGCGAAACCGACGAAGCGCTCGAACTCGACATCGTGGCCAACGTTTCCCGTCCCGCGAAAATTCGCACCGTCCTCTCAAATTCCTTCGGCTTCGGCGGCACGAACGCCTCCATCATCCTGCAACATGCGTAAAGCGAGCACGCGATGGAGCCGGCCCGCCTTCGGACCGAAATTACAACCTCCGGCGCGGGGGCGCGCCGACTCCATATGAGCGTCCACATCGGAGGCATGGGCTGGGTCACACCGTTGGGCTGCGGCATTTCGGAAGTGTGGGAGCGCCTGCTCGCGGGCGACGAAGCCGCACCTGCCACCGTGGAGAGTGCGCTCGACGCGCCCAGTTATCCGGCGTTCCGGGTTCCGGCGGAAGCCCTCGCGAAAGCGCCCGCTCATCCCCGGCTCCGACGATCGAGTGCGATCTCGCGCTTCGCGGTCGTGGCGGGTTTGGCCGCACTCGAAGATGCAGGCGTGACTCTTGATCCAGCGTCCGCGGAACGGACCGCCATCATTTTCGCGATCTCAAATGGCGGCGTCGTTTACACGAAACGCTTCTATCACGAGGTGGTGGAATCCGGCGCGCAAGCGGCCAGTCCGCTACTTTTTCCCGAGACAGTCTTCAACGCGCCGGCCAGTCACCTGGCCGCGATCCTCGGCATTACCGGCGCCAGCTACACGCTCGTCGGCGACGGCACGGTCGGCGTGCTGGCGTTGAAGATGGCGGAAGACTTGATGCAAAACCCTGCGCTCGACCGCTGCCTCGTGGTGGGCGCGGAGGAAGCGGATTGGCTGCTCTGCGATGCGTTCCGTCGCTGGCGTCTGTCCCGCCCTGCGCTACCCATCGAGGTTTTCCGCGCGCGACCCCGCGGCATGATTTTGAGTGAGGGCGCGGGCGCGGTCCTCGTCGATCGCGCGGGATCGACCGTGATCGAGCAGATCGATTCGGGTTCAAATTTTAGCCGACAATCGGACGCCGCGACGTGTGTCGACACGGTCTTCCAACATCTCGGCGCGACGGCAAATAACGTCATCGTCGCGAGCGCAAACGGCACCTTCATCGACACCGCGGAGAAGACGGCAGTGCTTCACCATTGTCCCGCCGCCGCCGTTTACGCTCCGAAGGCCGCGCTCGGTGAGAGTGTGGGTGCCGGCAGCCTCTGGCAGGTCATCTGCGCTACGCAGATTCTGCGCACCCAACAGCTTCCGCCCATTCCGCATCTCGCGCCGGAAAACGAAATCCAGGTCAGCGGGAGCGCCCGAAAAAATCTCGGCGCCGACCGCGTCCTCGTCTCGAGCTGTGGAATGAATCAGCAGGTGGCGGGTCTATCGCTCCGCCGCGGCGATAGCCAACGTTTGTCGGGCGTCTGAGCCAAAGGCCTGGCGTTTCGCAGAAACGCCCCCCGACTCGTCAACGCGGGGACTGCCCGCCACTCTTCGCCTCGATTTTCCACGCCGCCTCCATCTGCGCCATGCCTTCATCGAACCGTCCCAAACTATTCAACGCGCTCGCCATGTTCCGATGCGCGAGCGCGTAATCCGGCTGCAACCGG
>JBDSNB010000168.1:0-5623 GCA_039915555.1 Chthoniobacterales bacterium
TCTACGGCCTGCGCCTCGCGAAGTAAACTGGTGCTGCAAGCAATCCGCACATCCTCGACCGGGAAATTAATTGACAAGGCGGCTAATTGTTTTACTTGCCATCCTTGCCGGGACTGCTTAATGCCTCCCCTCACTTAAAGCCAAACAGAAAACAGTTTTTATGACGGACAAATCCATTGAAGAGAAGGTCAAAGACATCATCGTCGAGCAGCTCGGCGTTAACCCGGAACAGGTCACCCCGACCGCCTCGTTCATCGAAGATTTGGGCGCTGATTCGCTCGATATCGTCGAGCTGGTGATGGCTTTCGAAGAGGAATTTTCCGTCGAAGTACCGGACGAAGACGCGGAGAAACTCCAGACCGTGGGCGACGTCATCAAATACATCGAAGAGAAGGCCTCGAAGCAGTAATCTCTTCATCGCAATTTTCGCCCTTTCGCGGCGACGGAGAAACACGACCTCGGTCGTGTTTTTTTGTGCGCTGGTTGCAGCCCGCGCGTAAGCCGGACACACTGAAGCAATGACCTTCGAACTTCTCGAAAGTCCCCTCTTCCACCTAGGACGCCACTACGTCTCCGCCGGTGGAGTGCTCGCCTTCGTCGCGCTGCTCGCGGCCGGCTTTATCCTGGCCCGCATCTTCCAAAGCGCGCTCCTGCGCCGCCTCTTCAGCCGGCTAAAGCTCGACCCGAATTTCATCGCGATCGTCACCACGATCCTGAGTCTCGCCTCCGTCGTCTTCTTCACCGTCGCGGCGATCAACGCCGCCGGCTTCCCGCTCTCGTGGGATGCGCCCCTGCCCGGCGTGAAGCTGAGCCTGCTTCAGGTGCTTCTCCTCGTCGTCATGCTCGTCGCCGTCTTCTGGCTCAGCTCGCACACCAAGCGTTTTCTCTTCAACCGCTTCCTCGTCAACAGCGGCCTCAATCGCTCCCTGCAATACGCCATTTCCCAGGTCGCGAGCAACGCCGTCCTCGTCATCGGCGTCCTCATTGTCCTCACCAACACCGGGATTAATCTCGGCGCGTTCGCCGTCCTCGCGGGTGCGGTCGGCGTCGGCATCGGCGTCGGTTTGCAAAGTATCGCGAGTAATTTCATCAGCGGTCTCATCATTCTCGCCGAGCGACCCATCTCGTTAGGCGACCGCGTCGAAGTCGGCACCGTCACCGGCCAAGTGGAAAAAATTCGCGCCCGCTGCACCATCATCCGCACGAACGACAACATTTCGATGATCGTGCCGAACTCGAAGTTCATCGAAGAGCCGGTCACAAACTGGACCTATGGCGATCCGCGCGTGCGCTTCCGCATTCCGATCGGGGTCGCCTATGGGAGCAATCTCGAAAAAGTGCGCGAAGCGCTCATCGCGGTTGGCCGCGAAAACGAAAACACGCTCGACGATCCCGCGCCCAGCGTTTTCCTGGATAAATTTGGCGACAGCTCGATCGACTTCGAGCTTGTCGTCTGGAGCAGCGAGATGAGCTACCGGCCGCGCCGTTACAAAAGCGATTTGTATTTCGCGATCGCAAAAAAGCTCGGGGAAGCCGGTATCGAAATTCCGTTCCCGCAGCGCGATCTCCATATCCGCAGCGGCAGCCTCCAGATCACGCGGGGCAAAACAGAATCGGATTCGTCCGCTTAAGGCGTCGGCGCCTCCATGTCATCCGCCGAGCTCATCCCCGTCCCGGGCGGAACGGCGCGCGTCCTCTCGCTCGCGGAAGTACGTGGGCTGCCAGCCTGGCCAGAAGCGTTCCAGACGAAAACAAAAGACCATCGCTTCTACGAAATCGTCGAGGAGACAATCGACTGCGGATTCGAGCATCATTATCTGCTGCTCGCAGACGACACCGGAAAAGTACGCGGCGTGCAGCCGGTCTTCTTCGTGCAGCAAAATCTCGTGGAAGGCGTGCCCTCGTTGCGCGTTCCCATCGAGTGGGTGCGGCGAACGTTTCCGCGCTTTCTCACCATGCGCGTCCTTATGGTCGGCTGCGCGGCCGGCACGGGCGAACTCGGCATTTGCACGCCGGGCGACGAAGAGTGGGTCGCAATCGCACTCTTCGCTGCGCTCGATGCCTTCGCGCGTCGCAGCAAAGTTTCGCTCATCGTCTTCAAGGATTTCTCCGCCCGCTATCGCGAGACGCTGGAGCGTTTCACGCACAACGGCTACACCCGCATCCCGAGCATGCCGATGACGCAGCTCGCTTTAACGTTCCGCGATTTTGACGACTACTTCGCGTGTCTCGGCAAAGCGACGCGCAAGAATCTCCGCCGCAAATTTCGCCGCGCGGAACAAGCGGCGCCGATCGCGCTCGAGGTCGTGACCGACGCCTCCCCGTGGGCCGACGAGATGTATCCGCTTTATCTCCAGGTGCAGGAGCGCTCTCCGCTGAAATTCGAAACGCTCACGAAAGATTATTTTCGCGAGCTCGGCCGCCAGATGCCCGAAAAGGCGCGCTTTTTCCTTTGGCGACAAGAGGGACGCATCATTGCGTTCAGCGTTTGCCTCGTGCACGACGGCACGATTTACGACGATTACCTCGGCCTCGATTACCGGGTCGCGCTCGATCTCCACCTTTACTTCCACACCTTCCGCGACATCCTCCGCTGGGCTCTCGCGCAGGGCCTCACACGCTACCGCAGCAGCCCGCTCAACTATGAGCCAAAGCTGCACCTCGATTGTGAACTCTTGCCGCTGGACTTATACGTCAGGCACACTTCGCCCTGGTTAAACCGCATTTTCCCGCCCGTGCTTCAGCTCCTCGAACCCACCCGCCACGATCCCGTGCTCCAGCGTTTCCCGAACGCCGCGGAACTCCAATAAGTGCGCACTTCCCCCACCGGTTTCGGCAACCCCTGGCTGCAACTCGCGCTCAGCACCCTCTGCGTCACGGCCTCGGAGATGTTCCTGAAGACCGGCGCGATGGCGACCGCGCAGATCTCCCAACAATGGGGCTGGACCGGCGTGACCGGCCTTGCCTCCGGCCTCGTCTGGATCGGGATCGTCTTTCGCATCCTCTCCTTTGTCACCTGGCTTTACGTCTTGAAGCACCTCCCGCTTTCCGTGGCTTTCCCAGCGTCTCAAGTGGTTCACGTCCTCGTGCCACTGAGCAGTTGGTGGATCCTGGGAGAATTCATCAGCCCCCTCCGCTGGAGCGGGATTGCGCTGGTGCTCGCTGGCCTCGCACTCGTCGCGAAGCCGGCCGCGCGCCTGGAGGAAAAATTATGAACTGGTTCTCGCTCCTCCTCATTTTCATCGCGCTCCTCACCTTCGTCATCGCGCAACTGCTCCTGAAACACGCTATGGAATCCACCGTCACGCGCGGCTTCGGTCAGCGCACTTTCGGTAAGAACATCGCGCTCGGCACCTTCTTGATGGCGATCTCGTTCTTCCTCACGCTCGGGCTGCTGCAAAAATTCGATCTCAGCTATCTCTACCCGTTCGAAGGACTCACCGTCATCTTCATTATCGTGGCCGCTGCGATCTTATTGCGGGAAAAATTGACCGCCAAACTGATTATCGGCTCGCTCCTGATTTCAGCCGGCGTCGTCCTGGTCGCGATCAGCTAATTCGCCAACACTGGCCACAGCTTTTCGAACGAGGCGCGGTTGACCGCGCGCGCTTCGGACAGCTCCGGCTCCGGTAAACGCGGATGATCGAGGCGCGCGACGAATCCCTGTTTCCACCGCGCATATTTTTGCGGTGAATACGCGCCACAGATATCGCCACCAACGATGCGCGTCGCGTCGTGCAACTTCCCCAGCGCCCATACCACATCCTCCGGGGAGAACCTCCCGTTCTCCCAATTCGTCACCGCTGCACTCGCCTCCAAGCAATCCATGTCCACCGTCACGTAAACATTCCCGCCGTTCAGATTCCCGACGAATCGCTCGAAATCCTCCCGCCAGGTGCCACGAAAAATCGCCCCGCTCCGCTGCTGTTGCGCGAGCGGCCGATCATCCGCCCACGCATGCACCTCCAGCGTGCCGGCACGTTCCGCACGCCGATTCCCAAACGCCTGCCCCGGCCACCAACATTCAAAATTCCCGCAGCCCCACACACTCACTTTCTGCACCTGCGGCAACTCCAGCGCGCGATTCACCCAACCCCCACAGCACCAGCGGGGTGGCCGCACATCCCAATCCGGATGGTTATCGAACGACACCGCCACGAGCGGCTCCGCAAACCGCCGCAGCCAGAGCGCGCTCAAATGATGGAAATCGCCCGAGCCATAGAGCAAAAACGGCGCAAGGCGATCCGCGTGCGCGCGGTAGAACTCCTCCGCCACTCGCGCCGGCGCGGTGAAACGAAGTCGCGGCCCCCATTCGCGCGCATCTATGGTTGGCAGTCCCAAGCCGTCCGCCGGCCAGGCATCATCCAGATTGAGGTGCGCGCTCGAATTCATCGTCCTGCCCAAACACTGCATTCATACACGCAAGCGCTCGGGCCGGAGCGATATTCAATCATCAACACCCCGAAACGAACAAAAAACGGCAAGGCCAGAGCCACGAAGGCTGACCCAGAGGAGCGTAGCTTCGTCTGCCGCGTCCAGGATGCGTTCCGCGTCTTCGCTCGCGGCGCGTCGGC
Organism: Chthoniobacterales bacterium; assembly: GCA_039915555.1. Taxonomy (GTDB): domain Bacteria; phylum Verrucomicrobiota; class Verrucomicrobiia; order Chthoniobacterales; family UBA10450; genus JACCTI01. Next base: position 4,575 of record JBDSNB010000168.1, read on the forward strand.
CGTGCTGGGCACGGCTTGGGCATTCGTCATCGCCATCGCCACGATCGTGATCTGGGCCGCGACCGGCCACATCTTCGGTTACTCCGACACCTGGCAACTTATCATCAACACCGGCACCACGATCGTCACGTTCCTGATGGTGTTCCTGATTCAAAACACGCAAAACCGCGACTCGAAGGCGATTCACTTGAAGTTGGACGAATTGATCCGCGCACTCCGCGGCGCGCGGAACGGCTTCATGGATCTCGAGAAAATGTCCGACGAAGAGTTGAAAGCGCTCGAAGAAGAATTCGAGAAGGTAAGCAAACGAGCGGCCAAGGCGAGTGACCGAATCGAAGAGGTGCAAGAGGCGAAGCGCTAAGTTTCCATCCGCGCCTCGCCCGAGCGAATGAACTTCGGCCCGCTCGGGCACAGCTCGAAGATTTCGCACGCGCGGCAATCCGGCTTCCACGCAAAACAGCGCCGCCGTCCGTGCCAGATGAGCCAGTGGCTCCAGATCGTCCAATGCTCGCGCGGCACTATCTTCATCAAATCCGCCTCGATCTTCTCCGCCTCCGTCTGTTTCGTTAGGCGCAGCCGCGCCGAGAGCCGCGCGACGTGCGTATCGACCACGACACCCTCATCTTTTCCGAAGGCGTTCCCGAGCACGACGTTGGCCGTCTTGCGGCCCACACCCGGCAAGGCGTGCAACGCCTCCATCGTTTCCGGCACCTGGCCGTCGTGCTTTTCCACGAGCGCCGCCGCCGCCGCGCGAATGCTCCTGGCTTTGTTCCGATAAAATCCCGTCGAGCGGACGGCGTCTTCCAATTCCGCCGGCTCCGCTTTCGCCAACGCCGCCGCCGTGCGATAACGCGCGAAGAGTCTCGGCGTCACCATGTTGACGCGTTTGTCCGTGCACTGCGCCGAGAGAAGCGTCGCCACGAGCAATTGCAAAGGCGTTTTGAAATCCAGCTCGCAATGCGCGTCCGGATACACTTTCGGCAACATCTCTACCAGCTGCGCGACCCGTTCCTTCGCGGTCATCGTTTCTTCCGCGGCTTCATCCGCCG
>JBDSNB010000217.1:0-34297 GCA_039915555.1 Chthoniobacterales bacterium
CCCACCGGCACCGCGAATCAGCACCCGGATCACATCGTCGTCCGTCAACTTGCCGAAACGGCCGCGCGTCTCGCGCGCTACGGCGGACTCGACGAGCTGCGCGATCTCCCGCCGCATCGGGTCACACATTGCTTCGGTTACGCGGTCACACCCGCGGCCGAACCGGCGCGCGATCGGCTGGCGTTGCGGATCGATATCGGCGCGCCCTTCGAACGCTGGATTCAATTAATGGAGTGCCATCGCACCCAGCTGCGCACGCGGAAATACATCGAACTGCAAACCGCCCGCGCCCGCCTTCTCGGCCTCGAAGCAGGTGTGGAATATGCGCAGGCGATTTTTCCAATAGACGATTTCCTGGTTGAAAACCTGGGCCAGCTTCCGCCTTCGGTTCGACTTTTCTAACCGTGGCAAATTTCCGCACCCTGAAGATCGGCATCACCTGCTATCCCCTCATCGGCGGAAGCGGCATCCTTGCGACCGCGCTTGGTTCGGAGTTGGCGCGGCGCGGGCACGAGGTGCATTTCTTCAGCTCCTCGAAACCGGTCCGGCTCGATCTCGCGCAACCGCGGATTCATTTCCACGAAGTGGTGGTGAACGAATACAGCCTCTTTCGTTATCCCGACTACACCCTGCCGCTGGCGGTGAAGATGGCCGACGTGGCTCGGCACGTCGGCCTCGATATTTTTCATGTGCACTACGCCGTGCCGCACGCCACCGCCGCTTATCTCGCGGTGCAAATGCTCCGCCGCACGGCCACGCCCGCACCGCAGATCGTGACGACGTTGCACGGGACCGACACAACCCTGCTGGGACAGGATCCGAGTTATCGCGAAGCGATCGAGCACGCGCTCTCCGAGTCGGACGCGGTCACGACCGTCTCGGAAAGTCTGCGCGCGGAAACGCTCGCCACGTTTTCCCTAACGAGTCCAGTCGAGGTGGTGCGTAACTTTTTCATCCCATCCGTGCCGGCGCGCACGAAGGCGGCGGTGCGCGCGGAATTGGGCGTGCGCGAGGAGGAGTTTCTCGTTGTGCACACCTCCAACATGCGACCGCCGAAACGGATCGATTTCCTTCTGCGCACGTTCGCGGCCACCCGCAGCCGACGGCCGATGCGTTTGCTCTTGCTCGCGGGCGGATCGTTTGCCGACTACGAATCGTTGCTTGATCAGCTGCAACTGCGCGCGCGCGTGATCGTGAAGACGGCGGTCGTAGAGGTGGAGGAGTATCTCGCGGCGGCGGACGCCGGTCTTTACACCTCCGAGAGCGAGAGCTTTGGCCTCAGCATTCTGGAAACGCTCTTTCACGGAAAACCGGTGGCGGCCTTTCGCGTCGGTGGCATTCCGGAAGTGGTGCGCGAAAACGAAACCGGTTTGCTGGAAACGTTTGGCGACACCGCGGCTTTGGCGCGTGCGCTCGATCGCCTGGCGGATGAGCCCGGGTTGGCGGAGCGGATGGGACGCGCCGGGCAACGCGATGCGGCGGAACGCTTCTCCGCCGAAGCGATCGTGCCGCTTTACGAAGCGGTTTATGCCCGCCTCACGGCTGACCGGCAAACTTGAAGAGCAGCAGCTCGCGCACGCCGTCGTCGTAATAAAACTGCAGCGCGCCATCCCGGCCGATGTGATCTGTCCGCACCGCGAAGCTGGCGCGGCGACTGTGAATCTGATGCACGCCCGCCTGGCCGCGCACATACAAATCGCCCCACGCTTCCGCGCACAGCGCGCGTCCCGCTTTCTCGATCAAGAGTTGCTCCAGCTCCCGGCGTGCGAAGGCTAGGTAGTCAGTCCGGCGCGTTGATTCCAGCGTCGCGTAGTTGAACGGCTGGCCTGGCTCGATCCCTGGCGTCGGCAGCTCCGTCCAGCTCGAGTGGACGATGCCAACCCAAATGCGCGGATCGAAACCCGCGTTCCGGCTTTGGCGTGAACAGGTGCTGAGCGAAAGGCGCAAAATACCTTCCAGGCCCGTTTCCAAATCGATCCAGACGTGATCGATCTTTTCCACACGATCGCTCGTCTCGACCACGACGCGCGCGATCGTTCCGCTGACGTGGACGAATTTACCGTCCCACGACATGAGCCGGGGCGGCGAATGATGGCGATGCGGCGACCTCGGCACAGCGACGGCGCGGATTCTTCGTTAGGCGGCGCCGCGCTTGGCGGGCTTCTTCTGCGCTGCGCCTTTGCGCCGGCGTTTTTTGCGCGGCTCCAGCATCGAGCCGCGGCAGCGTTTACTGCCGCAGTGGCAGGCGAATTCCCGTTCCAGCTTTTTCGTGCGGCGATCGGCGGGCACGATCAGGTAATCGTAAAAAAGTTCTTCGCCGGGATAAAGGGCGCGGAGCGCTTTGACGTAAATGCGATTATTGCTCTCCGTCGTCTCGCAGTTCGGCTCGCAGGAATGATTGATCCAGCGGGCTTCATTTCCGCCTTGGCCGGCGTCGATCACGTCGCCGTTGTCGATCGAGAAAAGGAAGGTGTGATACGGATCGCTCGGATCGCGCGGCGGCAGGTCCATCGCAATCTTCCACGGGATGTGTTTGCCGGTGTACTCGATGATGCGCGCGCCTTTGCGGATCGGGGCGATCGCGTAGACGCCTTTGCCATGCACGCCAGAGCGACGCACCACCACTTTTGAATCTGCTTTTTTTAAACCCGGCGGCCGGGAGAGCGCCGTTCCTCGAGATGGCATCATGTTTAGCCCGCGGTGAGGGCGGCCCGTTCGTCGTCGAGCGCGCCGCTTTTTTCCAGAAAATAATCGTAGCCGCCGGGATAGGGCGCGACCTCGCCCGCATGCACGTGCAACACTTTGGTCGCGAGTTTGCGAATGAAATGCACGTCGTGCGAAATGAAGACGAGCGTGCCTTCATAGGCGGCGAGCGCGAGGATGAGCGACTCGACTGCGTGGATGTCGAGGTGCGTCGTCGGTTCGTCCATCAAGAGCAGGTTCGGCGGATCGACCAGGAACTTGATCAAGTTGAGCCGGCTCTTTTCGCCGCCGCTCAGGATGCCGGTCTTTTTGTAGATGTCGTCCTTCCGAAAGAGGAACGAACCGAGGATGCCGCGCGCTTCATTTTCCGCGAGCGTGGGGGCGGCGTCCATCACTTCCTGGAGCACGGTGTTATTCGCTTCCAGGGTGTCGGCACGGTGTTGAGAGAAGTAACCGATCTTCGCGTTGTGGCCGAGATTGCGATCGCCTTTTTGGAACGGAATCACGCCCGCGAGAATTTTCAGGAGCGTGGATTTTCCCGCGCCATTCGGTCCGACCAGAACGGTGCGCTCGCCGCGTTCGACCGTGAGATCGAGTCCTTGATAGACTTTGTGTTTGCCGTAGGCCTGATGAATTCCTTCGAGCGAAATCGCGCGCTGCCCGCCGCGTGGCGGTTGCGGAATATTGAAGCGAAACGGCTTCTTCGCCGGGAGCGGTTTCTCGATCAGCTCCATCCGCTCGATTTGCTTTAGCTTGCTCATCGCTTGCGAAGCCTTCGAAGCGACTTGCCGGAAGCGATCGTAAAATTCCCGCAGCCGCGCGATTTCCTTCTGCTGGTTATTATAAGCGGCGAGCTGCTGTTCGTAGTTCGCTTCACGCTGATCGAGAAATGACGAGTAGTTTCCCGTGTAACCGACCAACTTCTGCTCCGCGATGTCGTAAACGCTTTCCACCACTTCATCCATGAACTGCCGGTCGTGCGAGATCAGCAGGAGCGCGCCCGAGTAATTCGTCAAATAATCCTGTAACCAAAGCAGGGAGAGCAGATCGAGATGGTTGGTTGGCTCATCGAGCAGCAAAAGATCCGGCTCCATCACGAGCAGCCGCGCGAGATGCGCGCGCATCACCCAGCCACCACTCATCTCTTTCGCCGGGCGGTCGAAGTCCGATTCACGATAGCCGAGACCGCGCAAAATTTTCTTCGCCTTCGCGTCCACTTGTGGATCGGTCAGCGCTTCGTGTTTGGCGTGCGCTTCCAGATACTCTGGACCACTCACCGTGCCCGCCTTCTCCAAGGTGTGCAGTTGCTTTTCGAGCGTCGGCACCTCGCCCGCGCGCCCGGTGGCCACGTCCATCACCGTCTCCTCACCCACCGCTTCGCTCTCCTGCGGCAGATAACCGACCATCGTCCATTCATCCCGCTCCAGCGTGCCCGCGTCCGGCGTGTCGTTCTTGAGGATGATGTGAAAGAGCGTCGATTTGCCCGCGCCGTTCGGTCCGACGAGCGCGACGCGTTCCCCATAGTTTACGGTCATGCTGGCGTGCTCAAAGAGAGTCCGCCCGCCCATGGTCTTTCGGAGGTCGCGAATCGTCAGCATAAACGGAAACCGCCGGAACGCCGGCGGACGCGCACCTTACGGTCGAGCAGCTTCTCTCGCAAGGGAGAGACACTTGGCAGGACTGCTGGCACCTGCGGGAGTGTGCCGGCCAATTTTGGGTTGCCGCGTCGGAATCGAACTTGCTATTAGTAAATACCTCCAACCTAGAAGTACCATGACCATCTCCCTCCGCTCGCTGTTTGTTCTGCTGCTTTTCGTTTCACCGCTGGCAAGGTACTCGTACGCGCAGTCGGCTCCGGTGATCCGGCCGGCGTTGCTCGGGCACCACCAGCGCTCCCTGATCAACATGATCGACGCGAACGCGCTGATGAAACGTGGGCAGAAAGATGGCCTCATCATGTTTAGCTGCGGGGTGACCCCGCTCGGGTTTGGTTATTGGCCGCAAGTCTATCGCGGCACGCCGGACTCCAAGCTGCTCGGCGAAGAAGTGAGCCGGCGCATCATGCAGGCGCAATTTGAGCCCGCGCTTTATAACGGCACCAAGACAGGTGTCTGGATTTTCGGCACCGTGGTTTTTGCGATCGGCGATGGCAAACCGCACGTTCGAATTTTTCTGAACCAGGAGGACGAAGACGTGACCAAAGGGCGCGACTTTATTGCCCCGCAGTTAGCCTTCGTCCCGGGCAACACCAAGTATAAAGGAATTTACTATCCGCGCTCCACGCCGGGGTTTCCCGGAGTGGCGGCTGTGACGATGGAGATCGACACCAGCGGACACGTCAAGAATCCCAGGGTCTCCTACGAGCATCCCAAAGACATGAAATTCGGCGCCGCCGCGGCGAGCGGATTGCTGGACGCGATTTTCATTCCCGGCTTCCGGAATGGAAAGATCGTCTCCTGCCGGTTCACCATGCCGGTCATATTCTCCGGCCCCGGTTTTAAGATGACGACCGGTTAGCCAGCGGGAGAGCAGTTGTGGGCGGCATTCCGCCGGTCCGTCATGCGGCGGAGATGCGATTCAGCATTGCCGCGAACAACCAAGAAGATTCGAAGAGAAAAAATGTGACCGCGGCGCCTCTTTAACCGCGCTTCGTGGCATCGGCGGGCGCGGAGTGTATTGCGACGCACAATCCGCGGTGAACAATTCGCGAAGACGCGAAACCTGCGGCACCTTCTTGCCGATGAAAACTGCATTCGCCTGTTTGTTCCTGGCCGCGGCCGCGTCGCTTTTGGCCGCATCGGCCGAGACGTTCCAAGTGGAACGCTTCACCTTCACGGTGCCCGCGGATTGGAAGAAAGTCGCGCCGCCTTCACCGATGCGGAAAGCGCAACTCGAAGTCGGCATGGACGCGGCCAAGGCCGAAGTCACGTTCTTTCATTTCGGAGGGGGGAGCGGTTCCGCCGCCGATAACGTGGCCCGCTGGTATTCGCAATTTCCCGGGAGCGAGGCCACTCAGAAGAGTGAAAACGTCGAAGCGAACGGCGTGAAGATCACTTTCGTGGAAGCCGCGGGTACGTTTAACAGCGGCATGCCCGGTGGACCGACCACGCCGATGCCGGATTACGCGATGCAGGGCGCGATCCTCGAGAACACGGCGAGCGGCGACGTTTACGTCAAAATGACGGGCCCCAAAGCAACCGTCGAGGGCGCCGCGCCCGCCTTTCGCAAAATGGTGATGGACGTCACGCAATCAGCCGCAAAGTAACGCGCGGTTCCGGAGAAGTTATCTCAGCGCAGCAAGCGCACGACCAGCTGCGCGGCGAAGTAGAGCATGACGAGCGCGGTCAGGGCTTGCGTGGCGATCTGCCAGCTCGGACGCGAGAAGATGCGGGCGCCGAGCTTGATCGCGGTCGCAAAAGCAAAACCCCAGGTGATCGCCCCGAGCAGGACGGATCCAGCCAGGAGGAGCGAACTGAGGAGACTGCCGCTGAGCCGGCCGCTCTGACTGCCGATGACGGCGAGCCAGAATCCGATGTTCCATGGACTCGTTAGGGCAAGCGTGAAGCCGAGGAGAAATCCGGGCAGGCCGCGTTTTTTTCCTGGGATGCCGTTGTCAGCCGGTTTCCCGTTCGCGTTCCGCTCGCGCCAGGCGCGCCATGCACCGCGCAGGAACACGCTGGCGAGGAAGAGGAGAAGGAGCAGGCTGATAATCCCGAGAACGACGCGGACTTTCGGCGTGTTGATGAGCGCGCCGGCACCGAGCGAAACGCCGAGCGCCCAAAGAGAATCGCCCGCGCAAGCGCCGAGACCGATGCGCCAGGCGGGCCAGAATCCTCCGCCCTCGACTTTCGGGAGCAGGCCACGGCGGAGCATCTCCGCATTGATCGGTCCGGGCGGCCAGGCGACCGACCAACCGAGGAGGAAGCCCTGGAAGAGGAAGGCGTAATTCACGCAGCAGGTGGCGGTGCGAGGTGGAAACGCGCGGGCAGATTCGCGCCGATGCTGTGCGCGATCTTCAACGCCGCCCCGGTGGCATCGGAGTTTTCCGAGGCCGGCACGGGACGCTGATTGTAAAGCATGGAGAGCAATCCGTATCGTCGGCCGACGCGAATGGGAATGCCGGCGAGAAAAACGGCGAGCGCGCTGCGCAAGCGCGGCTCAAAGAAGATCGCCGCATCGAAGCGCGCGTGATCTTTGATCTGGGCCGCCATCTCAAAGGGCGAGGCATCGCTGGGCCAGACGATGGACGCATCGACTTCGGGCATGTTTTCCCATAATTGAGCGACAGCTTGCGGCACGAGGACGCCGAGCCAGACGTCCGGCCGTCCATTCTTGATCGCGGCCACGGCGGCGTGCGTGGCTGCGGCGTGCTCCGGTTCGTCGGGCGAAACGATGAGGATGCGGAAGGGATCGAGCTTGGTGCGATCGAACTCCGGCGGAAAGAAGACGCGGCGTTGGTCGCGCGCGAAAAGGAGATGTGGGCGGAGCGGTTTCCAGCGGTTGTGCGCCCAGAGCCAGTCGGCCGGATGGCGGCGAATCTGTTCTTCGAGGAGGCGGTTAATGCGGGCAGTGAAGACTTCCGTATCGCCATCTTCGGGAGGGTAGACCGGCTCGGAAATCGTCATCTTCCAACGCGCGTGGCCGGCGGTGTTGATCGCAATTGGGACGACGGGATGGCCGGTGCGGATGGCGAGTGTGGCCGCGAGCGTGGAAGAGGAAGTGAGCCGGTTAAAGAGCGGCGTCCAAAGTCCGGCGTAGCCCGCACCTTGATCAATGAGCACGCCGACGACGCCCCCTTCTTTGAGGAAACGCACGCACTTGAGCAGCTCGGTGCGGCGATCGAAAAGGATGTTACCGGAACCGGCGCGGGTCTCGCCCAGATAGCGATCGATGTAGGGATTGGAGAGCCCTTGGAAAATCGCGCCGTAGCGATACTCCGGGTAGCGGCCGCTGAGATGGCTGAAGAGTTCCCAGTTTCCAATGTGGCTGATGAGGGCGACCCAACCCGGCGGCAGGCGTTCGGCAGGAATATTGGCTTCCACGCGTTTCCAGACTTCGTCGTCCGACATGCGGGAAGCACGGAAGCCGGCGAGAAGATTCGCGCCGAGAAGTTGGAAATGTTCGCGATTGAGGGCGCGCAATTGCGCCTCGGACATGTCGGTGCCGAAGGCGAGTCGCAAGTTACCGAGGGCAAGATGACGGCGTTTCCGAAGCAGGTGATAAGAAAGGGCGCCGCCCAGCCGGCCGAGGGAAAAGGCGAGCTCGAGCGGGAGCAGGCGAACGAGCCCTTCGAAAAACCGGAAGCCCAGATAGGAGGCGAAGTAGGTGAATCGAAAGATCGCTCCCATGACCTCTCCTACCCGGATTTCGCGATGCGCTGCACTGGTTAGGCCGCCGCAGTCGCGGGCGCGGCGCGGCCGGTGGTCTCTTCCAGCAGTTCTTCCAAAATTTGCGCGGTTCGTTCTGTGGGCGGCACCGGCAACTGTGACCCGAGCGCCTGTCGGATCAAGGTGTAATCCTCCATCATCCGTCGGCGGACCGGTCCTTCCTCGAGCAGCCCATGGACGACGGCCGCGATTTTCTCTGGTCGCGATTTGAGACCGAGCAGCTCCGGGACAGCTTCCCGTTGCAGGATGATGTTTGGCATCGCGTAAAACGGGATGCGTTTCCACGCCCAGAGCAAACACCATTCGATCCGCACAATGGGCGAGACATCGTAAACCGCCACGTGGGGCACGCCGGCGAAGACTGCTTCCAGGCTGGACGTGCCCGTTTTGACGATCGCCGCGTCGGCGGCGTGCAGCAGATCGGGCGCGCAGTCGGTCACGATTTGCACGGAGCCGGGCAAAAGGTGACGCGCTTCCGAGGTCAGTTCACGCGGGACGACGGCGATAAAACGCATCGGCTGCTTCGCGCTGAGGAGCGCGGCGGCCTTTGCCATTTTCGGCCCGAGAAGGGCAAGCTCGCTCCGGCGCGAACCTGGCATTAAGGCGATCAGCGTTTCCTCCGGTTGCACCCCGAAGCGCAGACGCAGGGTCGCCCGTTTCTCAGAGGTATGCACATTTTCCAGCGAGGGATGCCCGACCCATTCCGCGCGGCAACCGGCCTGCCGCAATTGGTCGGCCGACCACGGGAACGGCGTCGCCACGCGCTTCACGTAGGGAACGATTCCGAGCCCGGACGAAGCGGAGCGCTGCCACGAGCGCGGCGGGAAGTAATAAAGAATCGGCAGCCCGCGCGCGTGCAGCTCGGGAAGGATGCGGCCGTTAAACGCCCCCCAATCACAAAGCACCACCGCGTCCACGCGATGGCTGCGCAGAAAACGCCGCAACCGCTCTCGCAGCCGCCAGCAACGGAAGTAAACCTTGATCGCCGAGATGATCCCGATCGCGCTGCAATGCGAAGTGTCGCCGAAGAATTGCCCGCCCTTCGAGCCCGCCACCGCTTCGCGCAGACGCGCCCCGCCCATGGCGTAAAGGATCACGCTGGCATCGCGCGCCAGTATCGTCCGGGCCAGCGCCGCCGTATGGACATCGCCCGAGACATCGCCGGCGATAAAGAGGATCGAATGCGGGGGAGCGGCCATCTCAACGGAAACGCACCTGCGGGCGTCAGCGTATCCCTTCAATGCCAAGTGGCACGCTGATTATCAAGGCGCATGTTGGACGCCGTGAGCGGGGCGTTGGCGCTGGCGCGTTCCTGCGTCTAGATTTCGCCGCTCGTGCACAACATCGCCAACATCCTGCGCTTTGGCGCGCCCTACTTGCGACGCTACTGGCTCCCCTTTCTTCTCGGGGTCATCTTCAGCATGCTCTACGGCGCCTCGAATGGTGCGGTCGTCTGGGGAACCAAGACCATTCTGGATCGCTTCAACCCGCCCTCGATTGAAGCCGTCGTTTCGGACTCCCATTTGTCCAGAATGGAAAAGGTGACCTACAAAGTGGTGGACCAATGGCTTCCCAGGACGGGGCGACCGATCGATGGCCGGCAAATTCTCGGTGGCTTGCTCTTTCTGCCGCTCCTCGTCGGATTGCGCGGGCTGGGGCAATACTTGAGCTCCATCTTCATGGCTTCGATGGGCGAGCGGACTGTGAACGATCTGCGCGCCGATGTTTTGGAAAAATTGCAGAGCCTGTCGCTGGATTACTTTAACCGCACCAGCATGGGCGACCTGCTCCAGCGGATTAACGGGGACACCGCGGCGCTCAATCAATGTCTCAGCAGCGGGTTCACCGATTCTGTCAAAGAGCCGTTCTCGATGATCGGCATCGCGGTCGCCTTGTGCCTCATTGATTGGAAACTCACCGTGGGCGCGTTGGTTCTGACGCCGCTCTGTTTGATTCCGATTTCCACCCTCGGGCGGAAAGCGCGCGCCGCGGCGGCGATCGGCATCAAGGCCACCATCAGTCAGTCGAGCCTGCTCGCGGAGATGCTCCCCAGCATCCGGGTGGTGAAAGCTCTTAACTTGGAGAATGAACAAGCGCAACGCTTCCGGGTTCACTCGAAGGAGTTGATTCGCGGCAAACTCAAAGCCGTCTCCGCCCGCGCGCAAATCAATCCCATCATCGAGACCTTCTCCATGCTCGGGCTGGGTTTGCTCCTGATCTACGTTTTCTATAGCGGACGCACGACGCCGGATATGGTGGCCTTCCTCACCGGGATGCTTTTCTTCTTCATCCCGGTCAAGAAATTGGCCTCGCTCCATCTTCTTTTGCAGGAATCGAAGCTTGGCGTTGATCGGTTGAAGCAGGTCCTGGAGGCGGAACCTTCCGTCAAAGAACGCCCGGATGCGGTGCCGCTGACGGCCTTCCACTCCGGGATCCGGTTTCGCGGAGTCAGCTTTGCGTATGAGGAGCAACCGGTCCTCAACGGAGTGGATATCGAAATCGCGCGCGGCTCAAAGGTCGGCCTCGCGGGCGATAATGGGTCCGGCAAGAGTACCCTCGTTAACCTGCTGCTGCGCTTCTACGATCCCAAGGAGGGCGCGGTCGAGATCGACGGCTTAAACCTGCGCGACGCCAACGTCAGGGACCTCCGCCGAATGATCGGGCTGGTCAGCCAGGAAGTTGTTATTTTTGACCAGACGGCGGCGGTGAATATCGGCTGCGCCAAGCCCGGAGCGACGCAGGTGGAAATCGAAACCGCGGCCCGCCAGGCCGGTTGCCACGATTTCATTATGGCGCTGGAGGAAGGTTACGAAACGCGTTTGGGCGAGCGCGGGGTGCGCCTCTCAGGCGGCCAACGCCAGCGCGTTTCGATCGCGCGCGCCTTCGTTCGTGATGCTCCCATCGTTATCCTGGATGAAGCGACCGCGTCGCTCGATGCGAAAGCGGAAGCCGATATCCAGGCGACCGTCGATCGCCTCGAGGAACACCGCACCGTTATTTGCGTGGCGCATCGACTTTCCACTCTCGCGGCGATGGACCGGATCATCGTGCTCGCTGCCGGGCAGGTGATCGAGGACGGGACCTTCGAGGAATTGCTGGCTGGCAACGGGCAGTTCGCGCGCATGGCGCGGCAACAGGGATTGAGCGTGGCGCGTCCGGAAACTTTCACGACCGAGTCGGCCGTGGTGACGGTGGAAGCTTAAGGCGATGCGCAGTCAAGCGCTGCTGCTTCTGGCTCTGCTGGTCGGCACCGCTGCCGCGTCCGCCCAGGAAACAGCAGCGCCCGTCACGCGGATTGCCTTTGGTTCCTGCAATCGCGAATACAAACCGCAACCGCTCTGGCCGGCCATCCTCGCTTGCCAGCCGGAGGTTTGGATCTGGCTGGGCGACATCGTTTACGGGCAGGCCGATCAACTGGAGGATCTCGCGCGCCGGTATCGCTCGGAAAAAGAGCGCCCGGAATACCAGACGCTCCGCCGCCAGGCGCGCGTCCTCGGGGTGTGGGACGATAACGACTTCGGCGTGAGCAACGGCGGGGCAGAGAACCCTAACAAGCAGAAGAGCCAGGCGCTCTTGCTCGATTTTCTCGACGAATCACCGGAGAGCCCGCGCCGCGCGCAGGCAGGCGTTTATGCGGCCTCCACTTTCGGTCCGCCCGGCCGGCAGGTAAAAGTGATCCTGCTCGACGGCCGCTATCATCGCGAAGCACCGGCGAAGCCGTGGGATGGAATCGTGGGCAAGCCGGCCGCAGACGCCGACATCCTCGGCCCGGAGCAATGGGTCTGGCTCGAAGAACAGCTCACCCACAGCACCGCCGACATCCACCTCATCGGCTCCGGCATCCAGGTGCTGGCAGACGAGCATGCCTTCGAGAAGTGGGGCGAGCTGCCGCAGGCGCGCGCACGCTTGTTCAATCTCCTCGCGAAAACGAAAGCGAGGAACGTCATTTTTCTGAGCGGCGATCGTCACCTCGCGGAAATTTCGCGCGCGGTCGATCCGCGCCTCGCGAGCCCGCTTTACGACATTACCTCGAGTGGCATGACGCATCACGCGACGAACGGTTTCTTGCACAACTTCGAACGCGAGCGGAATCGATTTCGTGTCGGTCGCAATTACATTGCGCTAAACTTCGGACTGATCGAAATCGATTGGAATGCGTCCCCGCCAGTCGTGACCGCGCAAATTCGCGGAGTCGACAACGTCGTTGCACTCGAAGAAAAAATCACGCTCGCGCCCGTCGCCACGGAAAGTCGTTAGGCAAGCGTCGCCAAATCAAAAGGGCGATCACCGCACCCAATGCGGCGCCTGCGATCACGTCGGATAAATGGTGGGCGCTCACGTAGATGCGCGAGCTGGCCACCACGACGATAAATGGAAACACCACCACGCCTAGCGGGCGACGCCAGAGGAAAAGCGGCAAAGCAAAGGCCGTCGCGGCGGTGGTGTGGCCGGAAGGAAATGAATTATAGGCGTGTTTGAAGATCAGCCACTGCGAGTTGCTGCGCACCCCATACCAACCCTGCTCCACCGTCGCCGACGGACGCGTCCGGCCGATCATTCCGCGCAGCACATCAGCCGACAAGCCGGCGAGCGATGCGGCGATCATCATGACGGCGAGCAGCCGCATCCCATCGCGCCGTCTCCGGCGCCAGGCCACGAAAAAGCTGATCGCAGCGCCCAGCATCAGCCAATGCCAGGCAAAAAAACGGCTGCATGTTTTCGCGATTGTTTCCCAACCCGGCGTGCGAGTGGCAATCACCCAACGATCAATCGAGTCATCCAGCAGGAAGGCCACCCCCAAGAGAAGGAGAAACGCGCTGCCCAACGCGATCCATCGAGCGGTGGCGAAACGGGCGTCTCTTGGCGGAGTGTTGGATCGCATGGCGTGCGTCTGTTTGGGCCTGCACATCGTGGTGCTCAAGGGACCGGGAATCGAGCACCATTCCCGCGCCGCCCGAAAAGCGCCAGAGTATCGGAGCACCTCCAGAACGCTGTCGCGGACCGCACCCATATTTTTCACCCGCTTTCGGATCAGGGATTGCACTTCCCGGCACGAAAAATTAGTGATGCGGAATGCCAAGAACATTGGGCTGGCTGGCCAGGGAACTCGGCGGCGAAATAAAGGGAAATCCGGAGATCGAAATCCGGCGCGTGGTGCATCCTTCCCATGCGAACGACGAGCATGATCTCGCGCTGGTTTATAGCGCGTCGGTCGCTCACATTGTGCAGGCACGCGCCGTGCAGACAGCCTTGGTGCCGTTGCAACCGGACGTTCCCGGGATTCCAAACCAGCTACAAGTGCTGCGCCCGCGCGTGGCGTTGGCGCGCCTCCTGGAAATCTTTGCGCCGCCGGCGACGGTGGACGCAGGGATCCATCCGTCGGCGGTGATCGACCCGAGCGCACAATTAGCCGACAACGTGCGCGTCGGTCCGCTCTGCTCGGTCGGCGCCGGCACGGTCATCGGACCGGGCAGCACGCTGGTCGCCGGAGTGCACCTCGGCGCGGCGGTGGAAATCGGGGCCGACTGTCTCTTCTTTGCCGGCGTGTGCGTGGGTGATCGCGTCCGGATCGGAAACCGCGTGATTCTCAAAGCAAACGCGGCGATCGGAAACGACGGCTTTAGTTTCCAGACGGTGGAGCCGGGTAGCGCGGAAGTGACCCGCCAGACCGGGCAGACGCAGCCCACCGATTCGGAAATCTTGCGGATCAATTCGGCCGGGACGGTCGTGCTCGAAGACGAGGTCGAAATCGGCGCCTGTTCGTGCGTGGATCGCGCGACCTTGCATGAGACGCGCATCGCGCGCGGGACGAAAATCGACAACCTGGTGCAGATCGCGCACAACGTGCAGGTGGGCCGCAAGTGCGTGATCGTCTCGTTAGCCGGCGTGGCCGGGAGCGCGACCATTGGCGACCGAGTGGTGATCGCGGCGCAGGCCGGCATTCCTGATCACGTGAAGATTGGCGACGATTGCGTCATCATGCCGCAAGCGGGCGTGACCGGAAATCTCCCGCCGCGCTCTTATGTGGGCGGAAGCCCAGCGGAACCGCGAAAGCAATTCCTCAACAGCCTAATGCAAGTCAAGCGCATCAAAGGCCTGGCGGGCAAAATCAGAGAGCTCGGCGAGCGCCTGGAGAAACTCGAGCGCGAGCAGTGACCGAGCGTGCCGCCTATTTAGGCCAGCAGATCGATCGGCGACAGCGGCGGCTCTTCCGGCAGAGGAGTATCGAAACCGTGGCGCGGTTCGCGACAGAAGCCGCGCCGCGAATCGCGGACGAACTGAATGAGATGCGAGACGTTTTCATCCTCGAGCCGCTCCATATTTCGGAGGGCGGCTTCGAGCGGGAGCGTGGAGCGCAACAAGAGATGACAGGCGCGTTTCAATTTCATGCGCGCCTCGAGCGAAAAACCTGCGCGGCGCAATCCGACCGAATTGAGCCCGCGCACCCGGCACGGATTTCCATCGGAGAGCAGGAAGGGAAGCACGTCCTGACGGATCGCAGCCTTTCCACCGACCATGGCGTGGCGCCCGAGGCGGACGTGTTGATGCACCCCGACTTCGCTCGAGAGATAGACGTGGTCTTCTGCCCGAATATGCCCGGCCAGCGCAGTGCCGTTGGCAAAAACGCAATCGTCTTCCAACACGCAGTTGTGCGCGATGTGGACGTTGATCATGAGAAAATTGCGCGAGCCGATGCGCGTCGCGTTGCCTTCGCCAGTGGCGCGATGGATGGTCACGCTTTCACGAATCAAATTATCGTCGCCGATCAGGAGTTGGCTGGGTTCGCCTTTAAATTTCACATCCTGCGGTTCACCACCAAGGGTGGCGTGCTCGAAGACGCGGTTCCGCTGCCCGAGTGTGGTGTAACGTTTGATCACGGCATGGGCCGCGATCTCGCAACCGGCGCCGATCTGCACGCCTTCCTCGATAATAGCGTACGGTCCGATCTCGACGTCGGGGGCAATTTCGGCAAGGGGGCTGACAACAGCCGTGGGATGGATGGCCACGCGGTGACACCCTAGATTCGTTCTGCCCGATGGTAAACAAGAAGGTGTAACCTTATCCACACGTGAAAATCGGCCTTGTTTTGGAGCAATTTGACCCGACCAAAGGTGGTCTGGAACACTGGACGTGGCAGTTCGCGCGCGATCTGCAGCGGCGCGGTCACGAGGTCCACGTGGTGGCATTCGACTTTCATCCCGAGGGCGAGGTCGCCGGATTTACCCTGCATAAAATGGGAGAAATGCCGCGCTCACGCCTCGCGCGCGCCGGTTTGCTGGCCGAGCGGCTGTCGGCCCTGGAGCTCGATCTCGTGCACGACATGGGGATCGGATGGCACGCGGATATCATTCATCCGCACGGCGGTTCGACGGTTGCGCTTTGGGAGCAAAATCTTCGCCGCATCCCGAAGTGGCGGCAGATCCGTTTCTGGCGCGAACGGCGTTATCGGGAACTGGCGGAGGTGGAACGACGCCAGCATTTCGAGAGCAAAGCGGTGATCGTCGCCGTCTCGCACATGGTGCGGCGTCACTTTGAAACGTTGCACCGGCTGCCGGCTTCCCGGGTCCGGGTCATCCCTAATGGAGTGAATATCGAACGTTTTACTCCGAAGCACCGTGACACTCTGCGGATGAAGACGCGCCGGGAGTTGGGCGTGGACGACGAGGTGCTCTTCCTCATGCTGGCGCATAATCTTCTTTTGAAAAACGCGGAGGCCTTTCTGCGCTCCGCCGCCGTGCTCGTGACGGCGGGCGCGCCCGTGCGGCTCGTGATTGCCGGCGGGAAGAATCCGGAACCTTTCGTTAGGTTGGTGGAGAAGCTGGGGATCGCGCGCGTGGTGACGTTTGCGGGCGCGGTCGATTCCGTCCCCCATTACGCGGCCGCGGATGTTTTCGTGCATCCCACCTGGTATGACCCGTGCAGCCTCGTCACTTTGGAAGCTTCCGCCGCGGGATTGCCCGTTATCACCACGCGCTGCAATGGCGCCTCCGAGTTGATGACGGACGGCCGGGAAGGTTTCCTCCTGGATGATCCGGCGGATTACACTTCACTCGCTGCGCGGATGAAAGAGCTGCTCGATCCTGCACGTCGTGCGAGTCTCGGCCGCTCCGGCCGCGCCATGGCGGAGCGGCATACTTTCGCGCAGCAGACCACTCAGTTCCTGGAGCTCTACGCGGAGATCGTGGCCGCGAAATCGTGAAGTCGAACCGACCGCGGCGACTGACCGCCTTCCAATCGCTCATGCGCGGCTGGGCGGAGCTGGCGCCGTATAACTTCATCCACGCGCTGCGTTTCGAGGAACCGGCAGAGCAGGAGCGCTGGCGCGATGCGACCGCGGAAACGCTGCACTTGTTAGGCTTGGAAGCATCCGCGCTGGCGATTGAACGGCCGACCGTAGAGATCGACGTTCATCTCGAAGCCGAGCTGAACCGTGGCTTCGCGGCGGCGGATTTGCCGCTGCGTTTTTTCCTCATCGAAACCGAGGACGGCGGCCATTGGTTTGGCGTGGTGCTGGACCACTTTCTGGCCGACGACTTCTCGGCCCGCGCGCTTTTGCGCGGGATTTACGCGAGATATCGAGGTACGGATTTACCGGAACACATGGCGCGGGCCGGGAAACAACCGCCGTCATGCGGCTGGTTCACGGAATGGCGTAGCTTTTGGCAACAAGCGCGGGCCCTGCGGCGCGCGGGTCGGCGGCCGTTGCGGAACCCTCTGGATTTGACGGTCGGGTTATTTCATTCCGAGCTGCCGCTGGGAACACTGGAGGCGGTCCGGGTTTTGGCTAAGCAACAAAACGCGACCGTGCACGATGTCTTCCTCGCCGCGACAGCGCAGGCTTGTGGCGCGGCTCAGACTGGGCCGGCAGGTGCACGGCGCGATTCCGTCGGGCTGGCAACGGCGATGGACTTGCGTCGTTTTTCAGACGGAGCGGACCGCGCATCGTTTGGTTTGCTCATCACTCAATATGCGGTCGTCGAACCGCACCCGGAGAAGATTCCGTTGCCGGAATTGATCGCGCGGATTGCGCAGCAGACGCGGACCTTGAAGGCGATGTCCGGCCGTGCGGCTTTCATTGCCGGGCTCGGGTTCTGGCGCCTCGCCCGTTCGCGCCGCGCGAAGGCGACGCTGTTCCAGCGCGGTGCGCCCTTTGCGGCGGGAGTTTCAAACGTGAACCTAAGTGGAAGCTGGATCGAGCAATCCGGCGTCGCGGAGTTTCGCAGGGTTGGTCCGACGGGCCCGGTCGTGCCGATCTTGCTGATGATCACAACGTTCCACGGTCGCCTCTTTCTTGACACGACGTATCGCACCACGGCCTTCACCCGGCCGGAAGCGGAACAGTTGGTCGCGGATTTCGCTCGTGGTCTCGCCGGAGAGATTTGCTCATGAGACCCAAGCTACCTGCGAGCGTCATCCCGCGCTGCAGAGCGGCGGAAGGATCTCGCAATCGCAGGAGCGGGTCCGAGTAGGTGCGACGACGATTGGCGCGACGGACGTCCCGGTTTGACGGAAGTCGCGAACGGCGTCGGAGGGATCCTTCTGCCGTCTGCGCGACGCGGGATGGCGGTTCGCGTCGCGCGCTAGTTCAGCGCGGGATCGGTTTGGGGCGCGGGGTCCATCCATTTGCCGTGGTCACGGATGAGATCCTGCAAGCGATCGACGGCTTCCGCTTCTGGAATGTTGAACTTCACCGCGGTCTTACCGACGTAGAGATTGATCTTCCCTGGCGCGCCACCTACGTAGCCGAAATCTGCGTCCGCCATTTCGCCCGGTCCGTTTACGATGCAGCCCATGACGGCGATGGTGACGCCTTTGAGATGCGCGGTCGCTTCCTTGATTCGGGCGGTGGTGGTTTGCAGGTTGAATAAAGTCCGGCCGCACGACGGACAGGCGACGTAATCGGTTTTGAAAATACGGCAGCGTGCTGCCTGGAGAATGTTGTAGCTCAAACGCAACGCTTGCCCCGGCGCTTCTTCGCCTTGCACGAGAACGGCATCGCCGATTCCGTCGCAAAGGAGGGAGCCGATGTTGGTGGAAGCGACGAGCAGCGTGTGGAGGAATTGCTGATGGCTAATGGCTGATGGCTGATTTTGAAGAACGTCTTTGAGCAGGATCGGATGGCGTGGGTGGACGCGGGCCGCGAGCAGGCGGAACGCAACGATGACCGGCAGCTCGACGCCATCGCGCACGGTGATGAGACGCGCTTCGGTCTCTTCGTTGACCCGCGCTACTTCGCTCTCATCGCGTGGATCGATCTCCAGAAGACCGGCCTTTTCATAAACGATCTCGGGTTTGTAATCGCCCATCCGATCTACTTTGTGCGCGATCTTTTCGAAGCTCGCTTCGCGCACCAGAACGCGCGTGATTTCTTCGCCCCCTAAAGCGATTTCCCTGCCAATCCCCGCGAGACGCACCGTTTGCGAAGGCCGGCGTTGGTAGGAAAAAGGATCGTAAGAAACTTCGACATTCAGCGTTGGGCGTTGGGCGTTGGGCGTTTCTCGACTCATTGCGACCAGCGCTTGGGCGACCGGAATTTCGTGAACGCTGTCCTCAGTTAACGACACGCGAATCGTATCTCCGATGCCATCCGCGAGAAGCGAGCCGATACCGATCGCGCTTTTAATCCGCGCGTCTTCGCCTTCGCCTGCTTCCGTTACGCCGAGATGGATCGGGTAATTCCAGTCCGGCCCTTCTTCGTGCAAACGCGCGACCAGCAGTCGATAGGCGTTGATCATCACCTTCGGGTTGCTCGACTTCATTGAGAAAACGAAAGCGTGGTAATCGAGATCGCGTGCGATGCGGGCAAATTCGAGTGCGCTTTCCACCATCCCGAGTGGCGAGTCGCCGTAGCGGTTCATGATGCGATCGGAGAGCGAGCCGTGATTCGTGCCGATGCGCATGGCCCGGCCGCGCTCTTTGCTGAGCAAGACGAGCGGTGTGAAACGCTCGCGGATGCGCTCCAGCTCGGCCGCATATTGCTCGTCCGTGTATTCGAGAATCTTGAACTTCTTCGAGTCGGCGTAGTTGCCGGGATTGATCCGGACTTTCTCGACCCACTTCGCGGCTTCCATCGCGGCATCCGGTTTAAAGTGGATGTCGGCCACGATCGGCACCTCGCAGCCGCTCGCGCGCAAACCGGCGACGATGTGTTGCAAGTTGGCCGCGTCTTTCACGGTCGGCGCGGTGATGCGGACGATCTCGCAACCGGCCTCCGCGAGTTCGAGCGATTGCGCGATGGACGCCTCCGTGTCCATCGTGTCGCACGTGATCATGGACTGGACGCGAATCGGATTCGCGCCGCCCACGCCGACGCGGCCGATCATGACCTCGCGGGTGGCGCGGCGTTCGTAACGGAATGGATCAGCGGTGTAGTTCACGTCAGGCGGCGTCGATCCTCATTCCGAGCCGGAGGATAAACGCATGCGGCGCGTCCAGCAATCCAGCGGTCGCGAGCTACTCTGACGGCGTCGCTTCGGTCTCGCTCTGCGGTGCCCTCCGCTCCGCGCGGTCGCGGCCGAAGAGATCACCGAGATCGAAGAAGCTCACGTAAGCCATGTAGCCGATGATGAGGACGGCGCACCCGGTTTGCACGAATTCGAGGATCTTGATGTTCACCGGTTTGCGCCGGATCGATTCGATAATGGCGAGGACGATGTGGCCGCCATCGAGCACGGGAATGGGCAGCATGTTCAAGATCGCGAGGTTGACGTTCAGGATCACGCTGAACCAGAGCGCGAGCTGCCAGCCGCGTTCGCTTTGGAAGAGCAGATAATAGATGCGGCCGATGCCGACCGGGCCGCTGAGATGCTGGAGCTTTACGTCGGACTTCGGCGAGGCCACCGCGCCGATCGTGCTCAGGGTGCTGGTGATGCTGTTGTAGACCTGCTCGAGGGGGCTCGGATGCGAGAGCGACATCTGACCGGCGCTGTCCCAGGCGATGCCGATGCGAGGCGTCGTCTCTTTTTCCATCACCTTCGGCTGCAAGGTCGGCTCCAGCAGTTTGCCGTCGCGCATGACCTGAAGGGTCAACGGCGCCTGGCCGTGCGCTTTGATGTATTCCGAGAGCGCCGCGGGTGTGTAGATCTTGGTGCCGTTGTAGCCGACAATGATATCGCCCGCTTTGAGGCCAGCTTCCGCGGCCGGCGTGCCGGGCTGAACTTCTTCGATGATCGGCGTCTGCGCGGGTGCGATCAGCACCTGCCGGACACTCTTCCGGCGCCAGCCGCTCGTTTCCGCGATGTAAGGCGCGACCAGGAAATCCAGCACCGCGCCGTTGCGTTCCACCTTGAATGGGATGGTCGGTCCTTCGCTGCGCACCACGCTCCAGATGACGCTGTTATTCATGCCGGAGAAGCGCGTCACCTTCTGGCCGTCCACTTCGAGAATCTTGTCGCCGGCTTGCAAGCCCGCTTTCGCGGCCGGTGAATCCGATTGCATGTAGCCAATCACCGTCGTCGTATCCGACTCGCTCACCGGATGCCCGACAAACCAGACAATGCAGGCAAAGAAGAGCGCGAGCAGCATACTGAAAACCGGCCCGGCGATCGCAACGATGATTTTATCGAGCGCGGAAATCGGCGGCAATGTCGCCCGGTCCATATCCGCTTCGCCTTCGATGATGTCCATCGGTGCGAGCTGCGGCAGTTTCACGAAACCACCCGCGGGGATGCTGCCGAGACTGTAGAGCACGCCGCCGATTTTCTTTTGCCAGATCGGCTTCCCAAACCAGATGCCGAACTGCTCGATAAACAGGCCGCGCCATTTCGCGGCGAGGAAGTGGCCGAGCTCATGGACGGCGATGAGCAGGTTAAAGAGGACGACTACCTCTATGACGATGAGAGCGATGCGAAGAGCTGGAATCATGCGGAGGATCAGGAGTTAGTTGCTGCCAAGCAAAGCCGCGGCTTCGGCGCGGGCCCATTGATCGGCGGCCAATATCGCATCGAGCGAAGGGTCCGCAATGGAGGCATGACGATTCATGACTTTCTCGACCAACTGCCAGATGCCAGGGAACGGGAGACGATCTGCGAGGAATGCGGCGGCGGCGACTTCATTAGCAGCGTTGAGCACAGCAGGCAGGGTGCCGCCGGTCTCGCCCGCGTGGCGCGCGAGATTGAGGGCGGGAAAATCGTCGTAACGCGGGGTGGCAAAATCGAGCCGGCTGAGCTGCCCGAAATCGAGCGAGCGGAGGGAATTGGGGACGCGTTCCGGCCAGGTGACGGCGTATTGAATGGGGAAGCACATGTCGGAATGGCTGAGCTGCGCGAGGACGGAACCGTCGATGAACTCGACCATCGAGTGCACAATGCTTTGCGGATGGATGACCACGTCCACCCGCTTCATCTCCACATTGAAGAGCCAGCGCGCTTCGATCATTTCGAGTCCTTTATTGAAGAGCGTGGCGGAATCGATCGTGATCTTCGGGCCCATTTCCCAAGTGGGATGCTTGAGCGCCTGCGCTTTGGTGATGGAGGGGAAGTCTTTGGCAGAGGTTTCGCGGAATGGGCCGCCGGACGCGGTTAGGATTAGTCGGCTGATGTAGGAAGAGGGTTCAGGGTTCAGGGTTCGGGGTTCAGATTTCGCGGCGGGCGTCTCTTCTTGCTGAACCCTGAACCCCGAACCCTGAACCCTTCCTTCCAGGCATTGGAAGATTGCGTTGTGCTCGCTATCGACGGGCAGCACGCGCACACCTTTCTCGGCCGCCGCGCGCATCACGATCTCGCCCGCCATGACGAGAATTTCCTTGCTCGCCACCGCGAGATCCTTCCCCGCCTCGATCGCCGCGAGCGCGGGTCGCAACCCGCCGGTCCCAACGACTGCCACCAGAACCATCGCGGCGTTTTCGAGCGCGGCGATTTCGCAGAGGCCCACTGCGCCCACGAGGATGCGCGGCGTGTAATTTAATTTCGCGCGCAGTTCGTCGAGCTTCGATTCATGCACAAGGCAGACCGCTTCCGGCCGGAACTCATTCGCCTGCTCGGCCAACTTCGCAGCGCTGCTGTTCGCCGCCAGGCCCACGATTTCCATGCGCTCCGGGATGTCGCGCGCGACCTTCAAGGCGCTCTCACCGATGGAGCCAGTCGCTCCGAGGACGACGATGCGTTTGCGCTTCATGCTGGGGAGAGCCTCACACAAAGGACACAAAGGTTCACAAAGAAAAGAATTACGAGATAGCCGGGCTGCAGACCTTTGTGTCTCGTTGTGACCTTTGCGTGAGGCAAAAATTTAGGAGACGCGGATGACCAGCCGGAGATAGAAAAACAAGAGCGGCGCGGTGAAGAGCAGGCTGTCGATCAAATCCAGCGCGCCGCCGATGCCTGGCAGCATGCGGCCGGAGTCTTTCACCCCGGTGCTGCGTTTCACGATGGACTCCGCGAGGTCGCCGATCACCGCCGCAAACCCGAGCAGCAGACCGAGCACGGTGGCGTGCATCCAGTTGAGGTCGGGAAGATAATTCGGCATCAGCTGGAACATCCCCCAGCTGGCGAGGAGCGAGAAAAAAAGCGCGCCCGCGAAACCTTCCCATGTTTTCTTCGGGCTGATGTGCGGCACCATCATGTGTTTGCCGATCACGCTGCCGGTCAGATACGCGCCCATGTCGCTGAATTTTGTGATCGCGATCAAATACAGCACGTAGAATTGACCCATGACGGCGCCAGTCGGCGAGCGCGGCACGACGTAGACAATCTTCGTGATGAAATTAAAGAGCCAGAGCACGTAGAGCAGCCCGAAGAGCGTGTAGGCCATCGTGCGCAGCGGCGCATCGTCGCGCAGGCTGTGGAACATTTGCCGCGCGAACACCGTAAGCAAAAACAGGAGCAACACCGCCATTTCAAAGTCGTAGGAGAGCGCCGGCCCGAACTTCGAGAAGTAATAAAAGCTCCCGCAAAGCATAAGGAAGCCACAGATCATTCCCGTGATCTTGAAGTTCGGCAGGCCTTTGTAATCGAGCATGCCGTAGAATTCCCAGAGTGAGAGCAAGCCGAGCGCACCGATGAGCACGAAGAACGCCAGCTCCCAGCCCGAGAAGATGATGCCCAGCGCGACCGACCAGAGCGCGATCGTGCTTGCGAAGCGGAGGATAAACGTCAGCCTCGCCGTCACTGGCTTGGGCTGGGCTCGATCGACTGGCGCGGACATGGCCGCCTAGCATCGAAAGGCGGATCGGGGTTGTCCACAGATTACGCAGATTTTCACAGATTCGGATCGGAATCGCGTCGACAATATCTGCGGAAATCTGCGTAATCTGTGGACGAATAAGTCTTCGCCCGCCTACCTTGTTGCCGTGAGCAATACCATGCCAGCGGTCGTCAAAACGCGCTCCGAGCCGGGGCTCGAACTACAGGAAGTGCCGATCCCCGAAGTGGGGCCGAACGAAGTCCGCATCCGCGTGCAGCGCGCGTCCATCTGCGGGACGGATGTGCACATTTACAACTGGGACGCGTGGGCCCAAAAGACGGTCCCCGTTCCGCTCGTCATCGGGCATGAATTCGTCGGCGTGGTCGATCAAGTCGGCAGCTCCGTGACCGATTTCAAAGAAGGCGAAATCGTCACCACCGAAGGCCACATCGTCTGCGGACATTGCCGCAATTGCCTCGCGGGTCGACGCCACCTTTGCCCGAATACCATCGGTATCGGCGTGCAACGTCCGGGTGGTTTCGCCAAATACGTCTCCGTCCCCTACAAAAACATCTGGCGCTGCGACCCGAAGATTCCGCTCGACGTTATCTCCTGCTCCGATCCGCTGGGCAACGCCGTCCACACCGCGCTTTCCTTCGATCTCGTGGGCGAAGACGTCCTCATCACCGGCGCGGGTCCGATCGGTTGCATGGCGGTGCCGATCGCGAAAATGGCGGGCGCGCGCAAAGTCGTGATCACCGACGTGAACCCGTACCGACTTGAGATCGCGCGCAAAATGGGCGCCACCCTCGCGGTCGACGTGCGCGAAACAAAACTCCAGGACGCGATGCACGATCTCGGCATGAAAGAAGGTTTCGATGTCGGCCTCGAGATGTCCGGTAATCCGAAAGCGTTCACCGACATGCTCGACGTGATGGTCAACGGCGGCCGCATCGCGATGCTCGGCATCATGCCCGGGAGCGCGGCGATCGATTGGAACCTCGTCGTCTTCCACGGCCTCACGATCAAAGGCATCTACGGCCGCGAGATGTTTGAGACCTGGTACAAAATGACCGCGCTCATCCAGAGCGGGCTCGATATTTCACCGGTCATTACGCACCACTTTCCCTACACGAAAGTGATCGAAGGCCTCGAGCTGATGAAGTCCGGCCAATCCGGCAAGATCATTCTCGATTGGGAATCGGCGGCGTAAGCACTCGCTGACGCTTAGAACCCGAGCGAGAACTGCGCGCCGTTCACCTGGCCGACGACGGGCTGCACTGCCACCTCGCCGATGGTGGAGCGGAATCGGAAAAACGTGAGCTCCTTGCGCACGCGCGCTGGAACATCCGTGTGCGGCTCGGCCCGCCGGCCGGAAACTTGAGTGCTCGCCGTCGATTTTCTCGCTTCGAAAACGCGCGTGCCCAGCAGCTCAGAACGTTGCGAGAACGCGTTGACCTTGGTCCCGGCGGAAAATTCGGCGACCTCCTCGTTCCCGCGCTTCGCGGATTTCCGATCGCCCGCCGCCGCCGGCTGACACGCCAGGCCGACCGCCAGTAACAACCCACAGCATCCAATAAGATTCCGACTCATCGCGCCCTCCCATCCTCTCTTCGGACGACGCCGGCGAAGTGCGTGTGCGCCCCGAGCGGGTGCCGGATGGATTGTCTTATCGTAGACTGCGTGGTGGAAATTGAAGACGCAGTCGCGAGCTCCGCGGCGGATTTTTTTAGCTGAAAAAGTTGTGCCGGTCGGCCCATTCGCCGCTTGCTGCAATGCGGCGACTCGACTTACGCTAGCGCCATGAGCGCCGCTGAACTAATCGCGCAATTCAAATCCCTGCCCGCGGGCGAACGGGCGCAGGTCGCCAAGTTTGTGGTCGAGAACGATGACTCCTGGATTCCAGAGTCGTTTCGCGAAGGCATGGCCGACGCGGATGCCGGCCGCTGTGTCGATCTCGAGACGGCGCTGAGCGAGCCGCCCACCGCCGACGCGTGAAATATCGCTCCCGCGCGGCGAGCCTTTTGGCGCAGTTTCGCCAAACTCCCCGCCGGACAGCAAGAGCGTGCACGGGAGATGTTCTCGATCTTCAAGGAGGATCCTTTTCATTCGAGGCTGCGTGTTCACAAACTCTCCGCGCGCTACGGTCGAACGATCCATGCCGCGGACGTGGAAGGTGACTTGCGCGTGGTTTTTTACATTGAGAGCGACTTGGTGGTGACGGTGGATATCGGGTCCCACGATATCTCCCGCGGTTAATACATTCTGGTGGTCATCTTCCCATGAAGATCGAACAAGCAGCCTTCGGTGCCGACGAAAGTAGAGCGCTCATCGCCGAACTTTGGCGCGAGGTGGATGTGATCTATGGCAATCGTGAGCCGACGGTTCCTCGTGAGGACGGCTTGGAGGCGGACGGTGCGGCCTTCCTGATTGCGCGGGAAGATGGGAAGGGTGTCGGTTGTGTCGCGTTACGACCGCTCTCGGGTGAGATCGCGGAAGTGAAACGGATGTATGTCCGACCCGCGGCGCGGCGCGCGGGCGTGGCGCGTTTGTTAATGCAACGGCTGGAAGAGGTGGCGCGGGCGGGAGGTTTTCGCGAGATCTGGCTGGAGACGGGCCTCGGGCAGCCGGCGGCGATTCGGTTATACGAGAGCCTGGGTTATGAACGCATCGCGAGCTTTGGCGATTACGCGCACGATCCGGTGAGCGTGTGCTACGGGAAACGGCTGGATTAGCGCGCGAGCACTGCGCTACTGCAGCGCGGCGGCCTGATCGTCGAGGCCTTGTAATTGGAGCAACATGCGGCGGCAATGTTTGTAATGCTGTCGCGCGGTGAGCAGGCCGATGCTCGCTTCGCGGTCGCCCCAGCTGAGGACTTGGATATTTTCGTGGCGGACGCCCCAACGGTTCATGTCGGTGCGAGTGCCCATGTAGAGGTCGATCGTGTTCCGGCCCGCGAGCGCCCAACCGTAATCGTCCACTTTGTAGACTTGCCCGGTGGAAAGGACGCGGAAGGTGGTGCCGACCGGCCAGCGCGACCAATCGGCCGCCGCGCTTCCGATGCGCGGTTGTGGTTTGCGGTAGCGGACGGTTTTGCGGTCGCGTTTTGATTTCTTTTTTGTGGCTTTTTCGCGGGCCCGTTGTTTCGCCAATGCGATCCGTTTTTCGCGCGTCAGCAGCGCGATGGTGATGTTATCGGGCGCCTGGAGATCGATCGACTGGCGGTCGCGGGGCGTCTCGTGCTGCGCGATCGCGGATCGCAATTGGCCGCCCAAGGCATTGCGCGCGCCGTACTCGAGGTGATCCGATTCGCTATGCGTGTAGGCCGTGGTGCGAACCGTTTGCACGTCGGCGCGGGCGAGCGGTGGCTCGTACGGCGGGAGAGCGCGGGTCGAAACACGGGTTCCGGTGGTTTCGCAAGACGAGAGGAGACATGCACTCGCGATGGCGAGGGCGGAGATGGCGAGGGAATGAAGGGTCGCGGCTCTCAAGGTCGATCTCATGAAGTTGTTAACAGTTATTCACAAGGCGCGGCAAGATTTTTTTGGGCGATCCCTGCCTGGACTTTCGATAAGCGCGACCGGTCGGGTCGAGGGGCTGGCTTTGCATCGCGCGGATCGTGGGCAAAATTGCGCGCATGCTTCCCGCCTTTGCACAGCAGCTCAGGACCACGCTGGATGAGATCAAATCGCAGGGTCTCTATAAAACCGAGCGCATCATCACGTCGCCGCAGGATGCGCACATCGCGGTGGCGGATGGGAAACGGGTGCTCAATATGTGCGCGAATAATTATCTCGGGCTGGCGGACCATCCGGCGATGATCGCGGCCGCGAAGGCGGCGCTTGACTCGCATGGGCTGGGGATGGCGAGCGTGCGTTTTATTTGCGGCACGCAGGACATTCACAAGGAACTGGAGGCCGCGCTGACCAAGTTCCTCGGAACGGAGGCGACGATTCTTTACCCGAGCGCGTTTGATGCGAACGGCGGGCTTTTTGAGACGTTGCTCGGTCCGGAGGACGCGATCATTAGCGATGAGTTGAATCACGCGTCGATCATCGATGGCGTGCGGCTCTGCAAAGCGCAGCGCGCGCGTTACAAACACAACGATATGGCGGACCTGGAAGCGAAGCTGAAGGAAACGAGCGGCGCGCGGGTGCGGATGATCGCGACGGACGGTTGCTTCTCGATGGATGGAACGATCGCGGACCTCGGGACGATTTGCGATTTAGCCGACAAGTACGAGGCGATCACGATGGTGGACGATGCGCATGCCACCGGCTTCCTCGGGAAGACCGGGCGCGGGACGCACGAGTATCGCGATGTGATGGGGCGCATCGACATCATCACCGGCACTCTGGGGAAAGCGCTGGGCGGAGCGAGCGGCGGGTTTACGAGCGCGCGGAAAGAGATCGTGGAGCTGCTGCGGCAGCGTTCGCGCCCTTATCTTTTCTCGAACAGCGTGGCGCCGCCGATTGTGGCGGCGACGTTGAAAGGCCTGGAATTGCTCAGCGCCTCGACCGAGTTGCGCGATAAGTTGGAAGCGAACACGAAATATTTCCGCGAAGCGCTGACCGAGCGCGGCCTGACGATCAAACCCGGCACGCATCCGATCGTGCCGATCATGATCGGCGACGCGGCGAAGTCGCAACAGTTTGCGGCGCGCATGCTGGAGAAGGGCGTTTACGTGATCGGCTTCTTCTACCCGGTGGTGCCGCACGGGACGGCGCGCGTCCGCACGCAAGTAAGCGCGGCGCACTCGCGTGAGGATCTGGAGTTTGCGGTGAAAGCGTTTGCGGAAGTGAACGACGATTTGAAGTAGTGGCGCGGTGGAAGCGACCGGAAGATCGCCTGCGCGTCTTTTGGCTTTCGCCCACTGCTTCTGTCGCGTATCGAAATGAACGTATGAAATTGCGCTCTCCCTTTGCCCTCTTTTTATCTCTTCTCGTCGTGCTGGTCCCGTTCGGAGTCGCCTCGGCGCA
Organism: Chthoniobacterales bacterium; assembly: GCA_039915555.1. Lineage (GTDB taxonomy): Bacteria > Verrucomicrobiota > Verrucomicrobiia > Chthoniobacterales > UBA10450 > JACCTI01. Next base: position 28,190 of record JBDSNB010000217.1, read on the forward strand.
GAATGCTGACTTTCCCGGCGTGCAAAAGGCGATGCCGGCCGAGGTCTTCGAACAGGCCGGCCTGAGCAAGCTCTCGCCGGCGGAACGCGCGCGGCTGGATGAATTCATCCGCAGCTACGTTGCCGCGAGCAACGAGAAGGCGGCGACGGTGGCGATCGATCAGGCGGTCAAGCAGGAGAAGGTCAAGCGCACGGAGCCGGAAGTGGTCCAGAGCAACATTGTGGGCCGCTTCAGCGGGTACAACGGGCGGAGCAAATTCGTGCTCGCGAACGGCCAGGTCTGGCGGCAATCGCAACAGGTCTCGCGCTCTTTCCCGCCGGTCGATTCGCCGGCCGTTTTCCTTACCCGAGGGAAATGGGGCTGGCGGATGTATATCGTGGGCGGCGGCGATCTGCGCGTTTCGCGGGCAAATTGAGCAGAACCCCGTTTCCGCGACCGTAAAATTTCCGTCCACGGAGACGACGGACAAGACATCATATTGGAGGAAATTTGCGGGCCGCGTTTTCTCCCAACGCCGCCCCCTTAGGAACACGCCGCCCTTCTAGCGGCGTCTCGACGGCGCCGCCGCGGTTACGAGGTCGGCGGGGGCTCTCGCAAATCTCGGAGCCGGCGCGCTACTTCGGCCGCGAGCGCCGCGATCTTCTGGTCCAGCTCTTCCAAACTCACCGGCGCGTCTTTCGCGCCTGGCCGGAATGGAGCTTTCCGCAACTTGTCGAGTGCGGGCGCGGAGTGAGAGGCCTCGGCCTCGTCGCCGTGTCCACGAAGGCGACCAGCGGCGGCCGCGAGGAGAACGATTTTTCATGGGGGTTGAACAGGATTGGACTTGGGGAAAGCGACGGTGTCGGTCTCACATGGAAAAGGCGTAATCTGGACACGCGAGAGAACATTTATTTCCCAAAGAAATTCTGCACTGATCTGTCATCGTCCGGAGCGCGAAAAAATCTTTTCCGCGAAACACTCCAAAAATGTAAAATGCCTCCGTGAGTGCATCCACCAACCTCGCGCCGGCCTCCCCGAAGACGGACGTGACGCGCCTGCTCGTGAACTGGCGCGAAGGCGATCTCGAGGCGCCCGCGCAGCTCATCCCGCTCGTCTATGAAGAATTGCGACGGCGGGCGCGCGATTATCTGCGGCGCGAAAGACCAGATCACACCCTGCAACCGACCGCGCTGGTGCACGAAGCCTACCTCCGGATGGTGGACGAGAAGCGGGTCACGTGGGAAGGCCGGGCGCATTTCCACGCCATTGCCGCGCGCGTGATGCGCCAAATTCTGGTCGACCATGCGCGGGCGCATAACGCGAAAAAACGCGGGGGCTTGGAATGCAAAATCGCGTGGGACGACGCCCACGGCACCTCCCCGGGAGCGACCGAGGACCTGGTTGCACTGGACGGGGCCTTGCAGAATTTCGCCAAAAATTATCCGCGCAAAAGCGAGGTCGTGGAGCTGAAATTTTTCGGCGGCCTGGAGGCCAGGGAAATCGCGGAAGTGCTGCAGGTTTCGGAAAAGACGGTCCTGCGGGATTGGAGCTTCGCCAAGCTTTGGCTCTGCCGGGAACTGAGCGCCACTGGTTAGGGAGGAGAATTTCTCAACGGTAGATTTCGCAGAGAACGCAGAAGCGACTCGGTGGTAATTCGCTTTCTGCTTCATTGTCTCTACGATCCGCGGTTAACCTTCCCATGAACTCAACGGATCGAGCGGAGCGCGTGGCGCGGATCGTGGAAGAAGCGCTGGAACGGTCCCCCGACGAATGGCCGGCATATCTGGAGGAAGCGTGCGACGCCGATCCTGCATTGCGCGCCGAAGCGGAGTCGCTTCTTGGGCACCAGAACCGCGCGGTCGCGTTCCTTGAAGCGCCCGCCTATCACGCCCAGGCCGCAACCCTGCTCGCCGACGAAACTGCCGCTTTGTTGCCTGGCGAAATGCTCGATGGCTACAAGATTCTCTCGCTGCTCGAGGAAGGCGGGATGGGCGAAGTTTACCTCGCGGAGGACGCGGCACTGGGCCGCGTCGTTGCCCTCAAGCTGGTCAAGCAGGGACTCGGGCGCGCGCATCTCATCCAGCAATTTCGCCAGGAGGAACGTATCCTGGCGGCGCTCAATCATCCGCACATCGCCCGCCTCTATGGCGCCGGCGTGTCGGAACGCGGCGTCCCGTATTTCGTCATGGAATACGTCGACGGCGAACGCCTGGAAGAATTTTGCACGCTCCGTTATCTCACGATCCGGGAACGGCTTGACCTCTTTCGCAAACTTTGTTCCGCGGTGGCCTACGCCCATCAGCGGCTGGTCATTCATCGCGACCTCAAACCCGGCAACATCCGCGTTACGCCGGAGGGCGAACCCAAGCTGCTCGACTTCGGAATCGCGCGCTTGCTAGACGACGAAACCGCGGCGCCCACGGACCCAACCGCCGCCGGCGTGGCCGGCATGATGACGCCGGATTACGCCAGCCCCGAGCAGATTCGCGGCGAGACGATGACGACTGCAAGCGACGTTTACAGCCTGGGCGTGATTCTTTACGAACTGCTCACGGGCGAAAAACCCTACCGCCTAACGAATCAAAAACCGGAAGAGATCGCGCGCGCGATTACTGAGACCGTCCCAACGCGGCCAAGCGCGGTCAAAGTATTCGATCAGCGATCACTCCGCGGGGATCTGGATCACATCGTCCTAAAGGCGATGAACAAGGAGTCCGCCGCCCGTTACCTTTCCGCCGCGGAACTTTCGGATGATATCCATCGTCACCTCACCGGTCGGCCGGTGCACGCGGGGCCCGATCGCTGGAGTTATCGCAGCGGGAAATTCATTCGCCGCCATAAGCTGACGGTGGCGGCTGCCGCGGTCGTCCTGGGCACTCTGCTGGGCGGCATCTTCGCCACGAGCAGAGAAGCGCGCCGCGCCGATCGACAACGCGCGCGCGCCGAACGCCGTTTCAACGATGTCCGACAGCTCGCGAATTCCCTCATGTTCGACCTGCACGACGCGATCGAAGACCTGCCTGGTTCCACTCCGGCGCGCGTCTTGATCGTGAAGGAAGCGATCAAGTATCTCGACAGCCTCGCGCAGGAAGCGCACGACGATCCATCGCTTCAGCGCGAACTGGTCGCCGCGTATATCCGCGTCGGAAACGTGCAGGGCAATCCGAATAACGCGAATTTGGGCGACACCGCCGGAGCGTTGCGCAGCTACACCCAGGCGCAGAAAATTGCCGAGCAATTACTCGCCGCCCATCCCGCCGACGCCGCGGCGCGCCGCTCGCTCGCGGTTGCCAAAGAGAAAATGGGCGACCTCCTTACCTCCACCGGAGATATGGCCGGCGCCGTCGCGAGCACGCGTGCTTCGCTGGATATCTTCAGGTCGATTGCGCAGGCCGCTCCCGCCAGCCTGCCCGCGCAGCAATCGCTCGCCATCAGCCAGATTAAGATGGGAGACGTCCTGGGAAATCCAAATTTTCCCAATGCCGGCGACGAAACTGGCGCGATGGAGAACTACCGCGCCTCCCTCGCCATCTTGCGCGCGCTCGATCAATCCGATCCCGGAAATCTCAAGACCCGCCGCTTTCTCGGGCTGGTGCACGAACGGATCGGCGCGGTCCTCGAAACCATGAAAGACACCGCCGCGGCGCGTGAGAGCTATCAGGAATCCCAGCGGATTCGGCAGGAATTGGCGGCCGCTCATCCCGATAATGCCTCGCTTCTGCGCGACGCCGCCATCGCCGAGGAAAAAATAGCGAACATGCTGACCGCCGAGCATGACCTTGCCAGCGCGCTTGCCAGCCGGATGAAATCGCTCGAGATTTTCCAACAGTTGCTCACCGTCGATCCGACGAACGTCCAATCGCAGCTCTCGCTCGCGATCAGTTATATTCACCTGGCTGATCTGCTGGCCGGCCCCGAAGACCCGAATCTGGCGCGACGGGACGAAGGCCTGAAAAATTATCGTCAGGCGGAGGAAATTCTCAAGACCCTCGCCGCGAAAGAACCGCTCGAAGCTCGCGTGCGCAACACGCTCGACGAAGTGGAAGAGAAACTACGGAAAGTGGAAGCGGCTCCCGCACCCTAGTGTTGCGCGTGCAGCGCGATGCTCGATCCGACCCAGGTTTTGTTCTGGTTGAACTTCACCCCCATCATCGCCCCCTGGCTCATGCGGACGAGATTGTTTACCAACATCGGTTCGCCGTCGTCCGGCCAGATGAACATCATGCGGATTTCTGCTTTCGAGCGGTGGCCGTCCGGCGTCGGGACGAAGGCCGCGTAGTCGACCTTCTCCTGCAGAATCCAGGCGCGCGGATCGGAAAGCGCGTGGAGCTTTTCCGCGTTCGGTTCGAGATCGACTCCGAGGCCGGCAAACGAGTAAAGCGGCTTCAGGACATAATCGCCTAACGACTCGCCAGTCGGAAGTTCATCGGCAAAAAACGCGCGCGAAGTGTGCGCCGTTTTTAGATACGGGAGCGAATGTTTGCTGATCCGGAAATACCAATTCGGATGCCCGACCCAATGGACATCGACTTCGTCTTGGAAATTAAAGCTGAAGCTGAGATCAGGACGACGGAGGAGTTCGTCGAAGATCACGCGATTATAAACCCGCTCGATCCGCACCTCGCGGCCGTCGCGTTGGTAAAAGAGATTGGTGCCGCGTCGCGTTACGTCCGTCAGGCAAACCGGCGCCACGCCGAGGAGCGGTTCGGTGCAGGCGAAATCGATCCGCGTGTTTTGTTTTTGCGGCTCGATCTCCAGGAGGATCACGCTCTCCGGGTCCGAGTCGCCGACGATGACGCGGCGTAGCAACTCGGTGTAGGAACGCTCATTCAAGCCGTGGAAGAATGGAGTCAACTCAGCCGAAATCGCTGGGTAAGCATGCCGCATGCAGCGGTAGAGGAACATTTGGAAAGCGTAGAGACTGGGGAAACCTTGCAGCTCGATCAGGCGCGGTGTGAGGCGGCCCTCCACTTCGCAAACCGCGAAGTCGACTTGCAGAAAAATCGGGTGTGGTGTTTCGCCGGGGACGTCCAGCCCGGGCGGAATCGCCGTTTCCGCATGACGCGCAAACTCCGGCGTGCGCACTTGCGCGACGATTTCCTCCGCGGCCGCGGCGATCTCCGCGGTGAACTCGGGGGTGAAAAAGATCGGGCTCTCGGAGATGCGGAAATCGACCGGCCACCGTTCCGTTTCGTTCGCGATGCGGACAAGCTCGTCATAGCGCTTGTCTGTGAAATCGGCATTAAAGCGCGCGCGGTATTCCGGATGCATGCCGAGAAATTAACCGACAAGCGTGGCGCGTGTCCGCTTTTTTGTTCGGGCGCGCGACGCTGTCATCCCGAGTCGAGAATACGACCGAGGGATCTCCCCGTCGCGGTGCGGGTACCCTAGTAGTGTGACCCAAGACCGTCGGAGGGATCCCTCGGCCGTCTGCGCGGCTCGGGATGACGCTGCCGCGCGCGTCGCGTGATCAGACCAGGAACTTGCCGCGTTCCATCACCTGGAGGTCGTCGAACCAGATATCGAAATCGCGGCCCACACAGTCGATGTGCGTCTTCGAAATCCAAGTCTGCCCGGTGTGCTCGGCATAGGGATGGCCGAAGGCGATGTGAATCCCGGGAATCTTTTCGTCCTGCAGAATATTGCCGATGATGTGGGTGCAGGCGGTGTTTGTGCCGACCGCGAACTCACCGACGCGATTGCTGTTCTCGTCCGTGCTCGTGTAGGCGCGGAATTCTTCCAACAGCTCGGCGTTCTCGCATTGCAGATCGACGATCCGGTTCTCGCGAATCTCGATCGTGAGCGGCGTCGCCTGGATGTCGCCATATTTTTGGCAAAGATAATCGCCCACCACGCCATCCACCACGAAGATCCCGTTGCTATTTAACGGGGAGGTGAAAATTTCGCCGCCGGGCAGGTTGCCCCATTTATCCGGCGCGATAATCCCGCTCGTCTTCAACCATTTCAAATCCGGCGAAAGCTCGGCCACGTAATCCGTCCCTGCCGCGGTGCGACACGTCACGCGTTTCGCGGACCGCGCGCGTTCCACGAGGCGCTGGCTATGCTCGTCGATCGCTTTAAAATCGGCGCGCATGCCTTCGAGCATGATCTGCCGGCTGATGTTGACCA
>JBDSNB010000102.1:0-17705 GCA_039915555.1 Chthoniobacterales bacterium
GTTCGACGCTTCCGTCAGAAAGATATCGTTCGGAGCAGTGTCCGCGAATGTGGTCGATGTCACCACAGCTGTGCCTGTGCCAGAGAAGGTGGTGGTCCACCCAGTCGGCAACGCTGGCGCGGTGACCCCGTCGAAGTTTTGCACGGGGACGAGCTGCGTGCTGCCAGTGGTGAAGGTGTAGGTCAGCGTGCCGAAGTTGGTCGCTCCATCCGTCATGGCGAGCGAGGCGGTCACGGTCGCACCGCAGGCTAACGCCGGGTCCACCGTAAAGGTGAAGTTCCGGAAAACCGCCGGGTCGCCGCCGCAAACGATTCCGTAGCTCGCCGGAGCGGAAGGGTTTGTGACTCCGCCGCTTGCCTGGAGAGTTCCCGTTAAGGCGGGTGAGGTGCAGGTATTTGTATTCTGCACCCCAAGGGCCACGGTCACCGTTTCACCCGGGTCGAGCACCCCGTTCGGGCCCGCTGAGACGATGTAGCCTCCGGCCGAGGTGATTACGGGAGATCCCGTCAGACACAGGGGGATGTTCGTGGTCATGCCTGCGTTCACGGTAAAGTTCCCCGTGACCGTTCCGAAGCTGGGCCTCGAAACCGAGTAGGTGTGAGAACCTGGCGCGAGTGGAGCGTCGTAGACGCCGCCTGTGATCGTCGAACCGTAAACGGACCCGTCGATGGAAACGGTTGCACCGGTTAACGGCGCACCGCTCGTGCAATTGGTAATGGTGAAATGCCCGGTGCCTTTCGGAGCCGGAGGGTTGGCCGCGAAATTAAAGGAACCCACGCGCACCCGCCAGCCCGAGGCACTGGTGGTCGGCACATACTCGTTGACATGCCAGAAGGTCTGATCGTCGACGGGATCGATTGAGAGCGAGGTGTAGTCGCCCCAACGGTTTCCACCGCCCGTTTGGGACCCGGTTCCGGCAAACAACACCGCTTCACCCTGCGCCATCAGGCCGAGCGGATCGCCCGGACGGCGCCCCGTGTAATAGAGGCTGGGGAAAACGGACGGACTGGTGCCATTCGAGGCGCTATAGCCCAACGCGATATTTCCTTCGCCATCGATCGCGGCACTTCCCATCCATCGATGAATGCCATCCGTCACTCCAGGGGCGTAGGTGCCTTCCTGAAAGATCACCGGCAATGCGTTGGGGCTCCGCATTTCCCACCAACGAATGCCCGAGACTTCCCCGTTGGGCCCAGTGCCGCCCGAGACCGACTGATTGGTCACGAGGGATTCGTGGGTGCCAAGGTTCCGGTATGCGAGACGAAACAAGGGACGCTGGCGATAACCGAGGTGATCGATTCGAAACGTCGTGCCCGGCTGCGGGATGCAGGCACGGCCAGCGCAAATTCCCAAGATGGAATTGAAGGGGGCGACCGCCACGGTATTGGTGAGGACGAAGCTCGAACTCGCCGGCGTGGCGAAGTTAGCCGTGAATTTCCACAGCGTGAGCGCATCTTGCGGCGCACCGTACGGTCCGTTGTTGTCCATCGATCCAACGAAGTAATTCGGGCTCCCGACCGGAGGGGGCCTCATTCCTTCCATATCGGCTGGGAGCAATCCGTCGCCCACCGTGTAGGAGGGGCTGGGCGGCGCGAGGAATCCGATGATCTGCGCACTGGGATTGCCCGCCAGAGCTTGCGCGCGATTCAACGCGTAGGCTCCCACGCCGGCAAAAGGTGCGCCGGCAAATTCTCTGGTGCTGATGTAGTAGGCATCCGGCCACACGCCAGCCTTTGGGTAATCCGGGAAATTCGACCCGGTGGCGATGGCGTAACGGTAATACGTGCCGGTGGGGTCCGGGCTGGTGGAAACGGCCACGCAAAAGAAATAGGCGGGGCCGGCCGAGGTGAACTGCGAAAGAAACCACCGATCGGCGAGCCGATCGTAAAGGACCACCGGGTCGCCCGAATTTTCCGTCTGGCAGGGCCCTCCAAAGCCAGCCCACAGAGTGTTACTGGCGGCTGGGCCAAAGAGAGAGGTGCCCGTCTTGTTAAAGATCTGAAAGGTGAGGTTGACCATCGTGACGATGTGGTTCGGGCCCACGGATCCGTTCGGATCGGGCGGGGCCACGCCCGCCGCGTTCGATTGACCATCAAAACTCAGCAGCGGTCCGGGAATCTCGCCTCGGTTTGCGCCCGATTTGTCTCTGCTGCCGACCGAAGATTGCACCACGGGATCCCAATCCGGCGCGAAGCGCATCTTGATTGGCATGATCTCCCGATCCTCGTTCTCACGCAGAGCGCCCTTGCCACTCGGCTCAATCGGCGTGATGTCGCGCAACGGCGGCGACACGTCGAAATGCATCACCGGGGCCACACCGGTAAAGGTGCCCTGGATGACAGGAGTCGCTGGAGTTCGGTTTTGCGCGGACGCCGTGCCGAACGCGAAAAACGCGAGCGCGATGGCGCCAAAACAAAGAAGTGAGCCAATCAAGACTCGTGGATAAAAGAAGGCGGATTGTGTGTGGGACCGTTTTTTCATAGTTGGTTTCACAAGTTCAATAGCGGACGCCGTGATCCTCAGTCACGCCTTTTCACCTGACATTTTAGTAATGAACCGTGACCGAGTGCCGCATGCTGTCGGTCTAACGAAGGACCTCTCGTACGCAATAAACTGCCGCCCCGGCAGTCGGTTTAGTAGCGCTCCGCGCGTTCCAGCAGCGGCTGCCACCAGGCGGAATTGTTTAGATACCAATCGATCGTCGTCTCCAGCCCTTCGCGGAAATCGTGCAACGGTTTCCACCTCAATTCCTGCTCGGCAAATGAGGAATCGATCGCGTACCGCCGATCGTGTCCGAGACGATCGGTCACGTAGGAAATGAGCGAGTGCGGTTTGCCGAGTTTGCCGAGAATCAGCTTCACCACCTCCAGGTTCACCATCTCGCTGTTGCCGCCGAAATTATAAACCGCACCGGCTTTCCCTTCGAAAAGCGCGGCCACGATCCCTGCGCAATGATCCTCCACGTGAATCCAATCGCGCACATTCTGCCCGTCGCCGTAAACCGGCAACGGCTCCTCGCGCATTACCTTGATGATCATGAGCGGGATCAACTTTTCCGGGAATTGATACGGCCCGTAATTGTTTGAGCAGCGCGTCACGACCACGTCCTGGTCGAACGTCTTGTGACTAGCCAGCGCAATCAGATCGGCGCCCGCCTTGCTCGCCGAGTAGGGCGAGCTGGGTTCGATCGGCGATTGCTCGGTGAACCGGCCGGTCGCCCCTAACGAGCCGTAAACTTCGTCGGTGGAGATCTGCACGAAACGCTGCACGCCGTGCCGACGCGCGCAGTCCAGCAGCACACTCGTCCCCACCACATTCGTGTGGATGAAATTCTGCGGCGAATTAATGCTTCGATCGACGTGCGATTCGGCCGCGAAATTGATCACCGCATAAAAGAGATGCTCGCTCAGGAGCGCGTCCATTTGATCGGCGTTCGCGATATCGGCCTTGAAAAACTCATAGCGGCTGCCGTATTGCTCCACCACCCCGTCGAGATTGGCGAGGTTGCCCGCGTAGGTCAGCACATCCACGTTGCTCACCTCCGCCGGATTGTAATGTTGCAGCACGTAGCGAATGAAATTGCTTCCGATAAACCCACAGCCACCGGTGACGAGAATGCGCATTGCAGGGCGTACTAACAGCGCCCCCGCGACCGCGCGAGCAGATTCTCGGGGAAACGCCGAAGGCCGAACGGCGGGCCGGGACGCGTCGCATTCTCCCCTCTTCGGCGTTCGGAGTTTCCCCTCCCTTTGCCCATGAGTCGCACATCATCAGGAACCCAGCCACGGACGCGGCCAGTGGCGCGCAGCTCAGACGACCCGCGAACCAATTTCCCTACCCTCGACGCACGGATCGAAAGTTGGCGCACGGCGTTCGCCGCGGTCGATTGGACCCCGTGGGTGATCATCGGCGTGGCCGCATTTCTCCGCCTGCTCCTGCTCGGGATGAAACCAGCCCATTTCGACGAGGGCATCAACGGCTGGTTCGTCGACCAGATGACGAAGAACGGTTTCTACAACTACGACCCGACAAATTACCACGGGCCGTTTCACTTTTACGTGCTCTTCCTCGCGCAAACGCTCTTCGGGCGGAACGTCTGGGCGTTGCGCATCCCGGTCGTGCTCGCGAGCATCTCCTGCGTTTGGTTGACGTTTAAATTCGAGCCGTTCGTCGGGCGCACGATCGCGCGTTTGGCGGCGCTCGCCATGGCGGTCTCGCCCGCGTTTGTCTTCTACGGCCGCTACTCGATCCATGAGGTCTGGATGCAGCTCTTCTCGATGCTCTTCATCCTCGGCGGGCTGGGACTCTGGCGGGTGGGCAGCGCGCGCTATCTCTGGTGCGTCGTCTTGGGCGTTTGCGGAATGGTTCTGACCAAGGAGACGTACATCATTCATATCGGTTGCGCGTTCGTGGCACTTTTAGTGGCCTTCGTTTCCCACAAAATCACGCCGGCCGAGGACACGAAGCCGGCCGCCCAGACGTGGACCTACCTCGACCTCATGGTGGCTCTGGCCATCGGTCTGGGCGCGATCGTGTTTTTCTACTCTGGCACCTTCCTCAACTGGGGCGGCGTGAAAGGTCTGTACCAGACGTTCGGCACCTGGTTCGAAACCGGGACCAAGGGCAATGGCCACGAAAAACCGTGGCATTACTGGCTCATGCTCATCGGCCGCTATGAGCCGACGATCGCACTCGGCCTCGTGGTCTGCCTCTTTTGCCAGATGTTTCGCGCCATCAGTTTGCGCTTCCTTGCCATCTATGGCGTGGGCGTGCTCATGGCGTACAGCATCGTCCACTACAAGACGCCGTGGTGCATCATCAGCATCGTCTGGCCGCTGCTCGTTCTCTTCGGCGGCGCGCTTCTGCTCGTGCCCGCCCGCCATCAGCGCTTTGGGCTCGGCGTCGCGGGGGTGTTCCTCGCCATCTCGCTTGGCCTCTCGATCCGGCTGAATTTTTTTCGGTGCACCACCGATACCGAGCCCTACGTCTACGTGCAAACGTACAACGACATCTTCAAGCTCACCGATCCGCTCCTCAAAATCGCGCACCAGAATCCCGCCTACTATCAACTCGTCGGCCACATGATCCGCCCCAGCGCCTATCCACTGCCGTGGATTTTGGGCGATTTCACCCGCATCGGCTACTACGAAAACAACAACATGCCTGGCACGTTCGACGCCGATTTCCTCCTCGTGCAGGACGAAAAAATCGCGGAGGTCGAAGGGAAATTGCAGAACGCCTACTACACGACGCCGCTCACGCTCCGGCCCTACCAGGACACCTCGAAGCTCTATCTCAGCGCAAAGGTGTTTAAGAGTTTCTTCAAGGACAGCGCGCCGAACTTCCAGGGACGAGGAGCGGTCGCCCAACCATGAAGTGGCTCTCCGGCGGACTTACTTTTGTTAACGTCTCCGTCGTTTCCGCGGTCCTGCTCGGGATGGCGGAAGGCGGGCTGGGCCGTGGGATTGCGCTCGTCGCGGTCTTGCTCGGCGCAGTCCTCGGCAGCTGGGCCGTCCTCGCCACCGAAGATCCGCAGGTCGAAGAAGTCCGCTCCAGTCGCGCCCACCGCGTCTGGTTTTGGCTCCTCGCCGCCTGCTTCGCCTTCTTCGCTTTTCGCGTTTTCTGTTGGCTCATTTTTCTTGATGGCAACCAGCTCAAAGTTCTCTCGCCTAACAACCTCGGCGACCTCTCACTCCACATCACCTACATCCTCAATCTCGCGAGCGGCGTCCCGCTTTGGCCCGAGAATCCGATCTACGTTTTCAGTCATCTCCGCTACCCGGTCGGCACCGATTTGTTCAACAGCCTGCTCCTCCTCCTTGGCGTCGATTTAATCCGCGGGTTCGTCTGGGCTGGGTTGCTCGGCTCTCTTGCCACCTTCTACGCGCTCTACCGCTGGGGCGGCAATTTCGGCGTCGCCGGTTTCCTCTTCAACGGTGGCCTGGTCGGTTTCCAGATTCTGCACACCTGGACGTTCCTCGATTATCAGGGCGACAAAACAGTCGCCTGGAAGAGCCTGCCGCTCGCGATGTTCGTGACGCAACGCGGATTGCTCTATGCCCTGCCGGTCGGCTTGCTCCTCCTGTATCAATGGCGCGCCCGTCTCCAGGAAAAACGCGGACCGCTCCCGCTCTGGGTCGAGATTTCTCTCTACGCCACGCTCCCCTTCTTCCACCTCCACACCTTCATGGCACTGAGCATCGTAGCCGCGTTCCTTTTTCTCATCGGCCACGCTGCGCTGCGCAAGCGCCTCGCGCTGGTCGCCGGGATCGCCTTCCTCCCGGCGACCCTTCTCGTCTGGACCATCACCGACCATTTTAAAGCCCGCTCCCTCATGGAATGGCACCCCGGCTGGGTGCAAGGCGTGGATGATTACCCGGCCAACTTCCTGCGTTTCTGGATCGAGAACTTCGGCGTCCTGATGCCGCTTGTCCTTTTCCTCGTCGGTTATCTTCTCTGGCGCGCCACCCGAAGCGGTCAGCGCTTCCGCTGGCGCGAACACCCCGCGCTCGCCTTTCTCACCCCCGCCGCGCTCATTTTCTTCTTCGCCGTTTTCGTCAAAACGGCGCCTTGGGGCTGGGACAACATCAAGCTCATCATCTGGGCCTACCTCATCATGCTCCCGTTTCTCTGGAGCGAAGTCATTGCGCGTTGGGAAGTGCCCGTGCGCGCCGGCGTCTGCTTCGCCCTCTTCGCCTCTGGCTTCGTCACGTTGTTCGGCGGCCTGCTCAGCAACCCGAACGGTCACGGATTTGCCGATCGCGCGGAAGTCGACGCCGTCGGCGCGATCGTAAAAAAACTTCCCGTCGAAGCGCGTTTCGCCGGCTTCCCCACCTACAATCACCCGCTCCTTCTCCAAGGCCGCAAAATGGTCCTCGGGTATCCGGGCCACTTGTGGACGCAAGGTTTCGACTACAGCGCAGTCGAGAAACAACTCAACGCCCTCATGCGCGGCGAGCCCGATTGGAAAGAACAAGCGCACGCCCTCCGCGTCCGTTATCTCTTCTGGGGTCGCGAAGAGAAACAAAACTACCCCGCCAGCACCCGTCCGTGGGAATCCGAAACCAAACTGGTCGCGAGCGGCGAATGGGGTGCTATCTACGATCTGGACAGCGCGCTCATTAAAAGCGAACCACGCAACTTTGGGAACGTTCCAAGTGCAGACTGACGGCGACCTCGCGCGCGCTTAACGCTCAAGCGTGATCCGCCCGACCAGCAGCGCGTCGTACAACCACGCCACTTTGGAAGCGGGCTGAAGGGGTCGTTTTCTTGCATGTTTCTGCGCCGAACCAGCGTCGCCGCCAAAGTCGGCGCTCACTCCTGAGCGCTGAGAATCACGATACATATTTGTCGTTCGCGGAAGTCAGCGGGCTGGAACGCCGCTCTCGGCTTGAGTGAGTAATTTCGCCGGGATCGGTCCGCCACCGCTCGAATCCAGCACCAATTGTCGCACCTTGATCTTTTGCGCGACGTAACGCGGCACGCCCTGCCCCGCCTCCATGTCGTCCGCGCGCAAGAAAACGAGCAGCTTGTTTTGCATTCCCGCCGCGCGGAAATACTCGATGATTCTCTCCGCCGCATATTGCTGCGACGCGACCTGCGCGCGATACGAACGCGCGGGCTCGCCGCGTCCCGCCGCCACGCGCTCCGCGTAACCTTCGAACCCAGCGGACGGCAGAGTGAATCCGCGCGGCAGCAGGTTTTCGTCCTCCGCGTTGAGCCGCTCACGCGTTTCCAGTTTCGCCATCAGGGCGGGCGGACAGCGCAACCCAACGTGTTGCAAGCCGGCCAGGTTCTCGTCGCGCAAGACCGCGCGGAGATGTTCGCGCGCCCGTCCCGTGCCCGAGAACTCCAGCTGCGCGATCACCTCCTCGCGTGCCGCGCCGCTTTTTCCCGGCAACTCATCGAGCACGGTCTGCTGGCTCGCATCCAAAATATCCCACGCGATCGCGAACGGCGTGCCGTTCTGCCGCAACGCCTCGAGCAAGAGCGCCGACGGCTCCGACCTCGCGCCCGACGCCGCGCGCTCCGCCGGGAAATAAGCCACCTCCACTTCCGCCACCAGCGCCGCGTAATCCGTCCGCGCGCTTGGCGCATCGCTGTGTTCGATCGCCGCATGCCGCGGCAACGGCGGTTTGCGCGAAAAAACGGTGCACCCGCTCAGCGCGATCGCGCACAAAACGACCGCGAGAAAACGCGCACTCATGGCTACTCAGGCGCCGGGCTGCGACTGCGGCACCAACTCCGGAGCCGCCGGCTCGCTCACGCCCTTCGGCAAACGACGCGCGTAGCGGAGCCGCGCCCGCCAGCCCGCCGCCAGAATGCGGCAACCAATCGAAAAACTTCGCCGCCACGTCACGCCCGAAACTTTTTGTTCGCCGGCCAAACGTTCGCGTTCATGCGCTTCCACCACGCAGATCGCCACTTCCGACAAGGCCGCCCCCACCTGAGCTTCGATCGTCCATCCGAAAGTCATCTCGCGCAGCGCGAGCGCCTCAAACAAACGCCGCTCGATCAAACGCAACGGCGCCAGATCGGCAAACCAGCGACCGGTCAGCAAACCACACCACGCGCCGAGAAAAGAGTTCGCCAGCACATGCGGAAACGTCATCGCATTCCAGTTGCTGCGCCGTCCCGTGCGCGATCCCAAAACCAGCGCGTAGCCCTGTTCATAAGCCGCTACCAACCCCGCCAAATCCGTCGGATCACTCGCCCCATCCGCGGCCATGAAGCAATACGCCGCTACCTCCGGGCACTCTCCATTCACCGCCTTGATCGCCGCCACGCAGCCGTGCCCATAACCACGCGCCTCGGTCTCCGCCACGATCACGGGAAAACGTCGCGCGATCTCCGCCGTCCGATCCGAGGAACCATTCACGCCCACCGCGACGACAAACTTTTCCGCGTCCACCACCTTGAGCAATTCATCCAGCACCAAACCCAGACACGCTGCCTCGTTACACGCAGGAATGACGATCGCGATCCGCGCGGCCGCCTCGTCGCCCATCGCGCGGACGGGGAAATCTTGAGAGCTGGAAGAGTTCACTATGAATTAGAGACGGGAGCCGGCGTTTCATTCCCGCGCGGCGCGATCGACAACACCAGTTGTCCTTCCGCCACCGCAGCGCCCCCCACTTTCGCCTCCACGCGGAACTGTAGCAAATCGCCCACCTCCGCCAACTTCTCCGCGCGCAACGCGATGCGTTCCCCGGGCCGCGCCGCGCGATGGAACTTCATCCCGCGAATCGCCGAGAGCAGGAAAAGCGGACGCTCGTTCTCCGCATAACCGGAGGCCGCCGCGATGCCCGCAGTTTGCGCGAGCGCCTCCGTCAGGATCACGCCCGGGACGAGCGGATTGCCGGGGAAATGTCCCGCAAACATTGGGTCGCTCGCGTCAAAAGTCATCGCGCAATCCGCGGACACGCCCGGCTCGTTGGCGAGCAGTTCCTGAACGAAAACAAAAGGCGGCCGGTGCGGCAGACCGAGATGGGCGGATTTCATTTCGTCGCCGTCCTCCTCGTCCTCGCTCTGGTTCCTCAATTGCACTGCGAATCGAAAACGAAAGACGAACTCCTAGCCATTCACGAAATAAACGAACTTCCAACTCCCCCCCACCCTCCGAATCCCCACCCGATACCCATCGTACTCGACCGCGGGATTGGCGAACTGCGGCGGCGCGACCATGAAGTCTTCCTTCTTCACAAATTTCTCCGAGAGAATTCCCTCCAACTCCGGCCAGAGTCCGTTCTCGTCCCAGTATTGGAAGACGCCCTCCCCTTTCCTGTCCTGCTCCGCCGTGCTTCCCATCAGGTAGGCAAAATCCGTCGTCATCATGGAAGCGATGCTGTTGAAATCGCGCGCCTGCACTGCCCCGCGCAACCGCCCGATGAAGGCCTGGAAATCCACATCAGAACTTTCCTCCAGCTTCGCCTCCTCTTTCTTCGCGTTGGCCGGCGTCGGTTTCTTTTTCTTATTGTTGGAGAGCGAGCCGCAGCCCGAAAACAAGAGCGCGCCGAGCAGGAAAAAAAACGTGAGCTTTCTCATGACCCACAGCTTTCTCAGGTTCCCGCCTGCGATTCAAGAGCCGCGTGCAATTCGCGTTCGCTGCCGGATCGGATGGGCGATGAAAATAAAGAAAAGCGTCTTCACAATATCCGCGATGGTCGCCGGTGGACTCGTGCTCTGTATCGTCCCGCCGCGTAAGCCGGCGAAAACCTCCTCCGGCGTCAGCTCAGCCGGCCGCGGGATGCTCGTGTAATGCAACCCGAATGCGCTTAACTGGTGCGCATCCGACGTGGCCAGCAATGGCTTCCCGAAACGCGCCGCCACTTCACGTGCGGGCCGGTTTCGATCGAACCAGCCCTTGTGGAAATGGCAGATCTCGATCGCGTCGAAGCAATCGATATTTTCCAGCAAGACCTTCCCGCCCATCGAGCCGCCCAGCACATAAAAGGGGTGCGGCGCGAAGGTAAAAATGGAATCGCCCCGCTGCGCGCGCAGCCGTCGCACATCGTCAAAATCTTTCAGCCCCTCAGCCTCGTCCGGAGTCACATTCAACAACACCACATCGGCACCGTGGAGCCGCATCTCCGCCGCCGGGATCAGTAGAATCCCCATCGCCGCCGCGTCCGCGAACACTTCCTTCCGGTCGAAAACCAAATCATGCAGCGTGATCGCCAGCACCTCGAGGCCGAGAGCGCGCGCGCGTTCCAGCAATTCATGCGCGGAATAATCAAGCGCGTCCTTCTGGTCATCCAAAGTATGGATGTGCAGGTCGAGCTTGATCCAATCCTGGGCGGGCATCCTGGCTACAGTTAACGCAAGTTCCCGGCCAAAGGAACGAACGAATGCGCCCGCTCAGCGCTCGATCCGTAAACGCATAAAGCGCGCGGCAGCGCCCTGCGCCAAATCCGTCGCCACGACAGTCTGCACGATACCGTCGTCGGCGGTCGTTTGTTCGGAAGTCGCGCCGGCGCCCGCGCTCCATGGGCCGTTGGGATTCGAAGCAACCTCCACCGCTGTTGTCCCTTCCGCGGCATATTTCGCACGCGGGTAGGTGAGAGTGAGCTGGCCGGCGGCGGACTGCGCGGTGCAGACCGACGCGTCCGGCAGCTTCGGGTTGGTGCCGAGTTTATACTCCGCCAGATTCGTTAGGCCATCCCCTTCCGGATCCGCCAGGTTTCCGCTGATCGCTGCATCCTTCAATTCCGCCGCGCTAAAATGAATCCTGCGCCACTCGGCAAGGCTCAGCTTGACCAAGATCGGAATCGTCCGCCGCACAGTGTTCCCAGAGTTGTCCGTCACGGTCAGTTGCGTGTGGTAATTTCCGGGCGCGGGAAAATCCTTCACAGGATTCTGCGCCGTGGAAAACGTTCCGTCCTCGAACGTCCATTGGTAGCTGGCGATGGTGCCATCGGGATCGATCGCCGACGCGGAAAAATTAACGCTCAAAGGCGCATCACCGCTCATCACATCCGCGGTCGCATTCACGGTGGGAGGTTGTCCCGCGACCACGCCATTCAGAAACCAGGGCGCCGCGCTGGCGTCTGTTTTGAAGAAGGCCAGCAACTGCGCCGCGACCTTGCCCACGCCAGTGTTCGCCGAGGGATGAGTGAAGTCGGTTTTCACGTCCTGGCATTCCCAGATAAAGCCATCCGAACGCGGCACCGTCCCGTCTCCCCACAGATACGGACCCCATAATAATAACGGCGCCACGACCGCGCCGGCCGCCGAATTCCAATTCAGATTGTTCCGTCCCGCGATCTGATTCTCGATCGCCCACTTCACGGAGTAGCTGCTTTCAAAAGCGAACGGTTCGGGGTTTAACGAAGTCGCCACATCGGTATAAGCGCGCGTGCGACTGGCGAGATAGAGCAGTTTCGCGTTCGGGTAACGCGTCTTCGCATTGCGCGCGATCGTCTCGAGGTTGCTTTGTAAAATCTGCGCGTGCTCTGGAAAAGCTCCCAAATTGTTCGGGCCCGCCAGCGCTTGTTTCAGCCACACCGCCTGCACCTGCTGTGCCGTCACGCCCGCGTTCGCCAGACGCGTGTTCACCGCGTTCCACGTCATTGCGTTGGGATCGAGCCAACGGCTCGCGTCCTGTCCGCCTTGCGCGCCGTCCACGATCACGACGCGCGGATTTTTGCTCGGATCAGCGTCCGCGCGCGGCTTGAAGGAATTCAATCCCGCGCTCGCAAACTCCTGCGTGGTGTTGGACATCCCGATGGAGAGCAACACGATCCGGCCGCTACTCGCGTTCGGCGCGCCATTCGCATCGAGTGGTTGGATTTGCCCGGCCAGAGCGAGAGCAGCCGCGGCCTGCGCGGGCGGTGGGCTATTCGCGCCGCGCGGATAGAGCCCGCCCGGAAAATTCTTGTAAAGGCGCGGCCCGGCGTCGTTCAACGGTCGCACCCCGATCGAGGTGAGCGAGCAATCGCTGCGCAAAACAGTGGGCGCCAGCAAGACGCCCACGCAAACAAGGGCGACGTGCCGTATTCGCAGAAACATTCTCGTCCCATCAAGCCACAAGCGCGGCGCGAAGGCAATAAATTACTCGCCGTCCCGCGCCTTGCATTCCTGAGTTCTTGACTACATTTGGGGCCGCGCGTTTCCCGCGCCCACTCTGCTCGGGTGGTGAAATGGCAGACACGTACGTTTGAGGGGCGTATGCCGCAAGGCATGGGGGTTCAAGTCCCCCCCCGAGCACTCCCTCGTCATCGTCGTTGTCGTCGTCCTCGACTACCGCTTTACCGTCACCGGCGTCCCAATCCGCACCGCGTTGTAAACCTGGCGGGCCTTCCAGTACGGCATCCGAATACAGCCATGCGACGCGGGCGCGCCCGGTAAATAGCCGGCGTGCAAGCCGTAGCTCGGCGAAAATTCTACATAAAACGGCATCGCGGCTCCCACGTATCGCGCCCCGCGCGGCTTGCGCTGTTTCCTTACATCCACGTTCGCTCGCACCACGCGCCCCGCTCGATTCACGTAGGCGCCGTAGAGACTCGATCGATGATCTTCGTGCTTCCGAATCACGCGGAACCGTCCCGTCGGTGTGCGATAGCCTTCGCGTCCACTCGAAATGCGCGACGCTGCGACCAGGACCTTGCCCCGATAAAGGCGCGCCTTCTGTTCGCCCAAACTGACGACCACCGAAGCACGACCGGTTTGGCGCGAGGGAATGCTCGTCGCGACCAGATCGGTCATCGTGCTGCAGGCGCTGAGAGCGAGTGAGAGACCGGCGAGAAAAAGAAAACTGAAACGAGGCATCGCCTACCTCTCCGCGGCTCCCGAAAAATTGCACGCCGAATGTTGGAGCCGGGAGCGCCGATCCCGGCCGCCCGTCACATGCCGGCCGGCCGATCCCGCTTGCGCCGCGCGACGCTGCGCCTGATTAAAAGCGCCGGCATGACCACGCTGCTCCTCCTTTGCGCCTTCTCCATGGCGGCCGGCTTCGTGGACGCGGTCGTCGGCGGCGGCGGCCTCATTCAACTCCCAGCCGCGCTTCTTCTCCTCCCCGGTGTTCCCTTCCCGACCCTGCTCGGCACGAACAAATTCGCCTCCTTCTTCGGCACCTCCATCGCGGTCCACCGCTACGCCCGCCATGTGAAAATCGATTGGCACGCCATCGCCCCCGCCGCGGTGGCCGCGTTCCTCTTCGCGTTCCTCGGCTCGCGCGCCGTCACGCTGCTCAATCCCGCCATCCTCCGTCCGCTCGTCCTCGTCCTCCTCGTTATCGTCGCGACTTACGTCTTCCTCGTGAAGGATCTCGGCCTCATTCATCAACCGAGACACGCCCCGCGAAAAACCCGTTGGATCGCGGTCACGATCGGTTCTCTTCTCGGTTTCTACGACGGCTTTTTCGGTCCCGGCATGGGCAGCTTCCTCATCTTCGCCTTCGTCGGAATTCTCGGTTTCGATTTTCTCTCCGCCTCCGCTTCCGCGAAAGCGATCAACTGGTGCACCAACCTCGCTTCCATCATCTACTTCGCCTCCACCGGGCAACTCCTCTACGGCATCGGCCTCGCGATGGCCGCGAGCAACATCCTCGGTGCCACCCTGGGCACGCAGCTCGCGATCAAAAAAGGCAGCCGCTTCGTCCGCATCTTCTTTCTCGTTATCGTCTGCGGGCTCATTGCGAAACTCGCGCAGGTCCATTTTTGGCCCTGAAAAAAAAACGCTCATTTTTCTGCTGGCGGTTTTCCCGGAAATTAAATAATCTCGCGCCCATATGAAAAAACCCCTCCGTTCCTTTTTTCTTTTTGCTGCGACGACGCTGGCCGCCACCGCGTTCGCTGCCGACATGCCCACGCTGGACGTGACGGTCTCGGATGCCGCCGGCAAAATGGCATACAAAGGGAAAACGACGAGCGCTGGCTCCTTTGCCACGCCCACTCTTCCTTCGGGCGATTACACTGTGCAGCTCAATTCCCGGAACGCGCTCAGCAGCAGCTACGCTCTGGTCATTGCCGCTGGGAAACAGAAGAGCGTTTCCGACGCAGTGGAAGGTTCGAAATTCAGCAAAGGCGGTGTGGCCATGCGCATCAAAGTGGGCAACAGCATGGGTATCACCGGCCAGGTAACCGAAGGGGCGACAGCTCACAACCTCAATGCTAAAATTAAGATCATTAATGGCAAACGCCACGTCTGGATGCCGCCGGAAACGGGCAGCCACATGGGCGGTCGCTGGGTCGAAGAAGGTTCGATGATGCCATCCAGCGTCTTGAAGGGCAAAGGCGGCCATGGGACGCAGGCCAGCGACGGCGTCTCAGTCGGGAGATAGCGGCGGGGGGGAATCCTCGCAACGCTGCGGGCCGGGCGGCGGAACCCCCGCGACCTAAAAGATGGCTTCCGACTGTTCGTAGCGTGCGCCGTACGGAAGGAAGAGGCTTGCATTGAAATCCTGCCGTCGCCTACGATCCGGGGCGCTATGAAAACGTTCACAAGTCGAGCTGCTCTTCTCCTCATCGCGCTTGCCACCGCCGTCCACGGCGCTCCGTCGGCGGCTGAGATTAACGTCACGGTCAAAAATACAAAAACCAGCAAGGTCGTTTTCCAGGGAGCGACTAACCCGGCTGGTCAATTCACCACCGCGAGCCTGCCTCCGGGTGCCTACAACGTGGAATTTCGGGCTCCGAAGTCGATCAACTTGCAGGGCCAGACTCTCTCCATCTCTGTCTCCGCCGGCAAGGCAGCACCGCGAGAGGCCAACGCCGAAGGCGGGCACATGCAGAGCGGCGTCGGCGTGAGCGTCGAGCTCGCAAAGGCATCGCCACTGGCAGGAAAAGTGACGCTAAAAGGCGGCACGCAGGTCTCGGTTCAGACGCCTAAAGCTCAAGAAAGCGTCAACGCAAACATCAAAGTCGTAAACGGAAAGCGCTACATTTGGGTTCCAGGCTCCGTCGGCAGTAACATCGGAGGGAAATGGGTCGAGGAAGGAACTGAAGGCGCGGTCCTCAAAACCTCCAATAAAAAAGGCGGCGACTCCGATGTCCTCCGTCATATTCAGGACCAAAGTGGCAACATCGGCAACCGCCCTGGCGGGTAGGCGGCCGGTTTTATCTCCCCGCGAGCGGGCAGCTTCCTTCGCAAATAAACTACCGGCGGAGGGGCTCGAACCCACACACTCTTGCGAGTACCAGATTTTGAGTCTAGCGCGTCTGCCAATTCCGCCACGCCGGCTGGGGCGGTAATCGTCCCGCATCGCCGCTTTCGTGCAAGCCCAAAAATGGGAATCGGCTCCCGGCAGAGGACGCGATGAGGACGAAAATCGCCCCGCATCAGCGCGCTCCCGCTGCGCGAGCAAACAGCCGCTCAGCATTGGCCTTCGCGTCCGCTTGGCAGACCCTCCCCGTTTCACCTGCAAGGAAAGCCGTCGGCCACAGAAAATGATTGAAAGAAAACCTGCCGTCTGGCCGTAATCCGGTCATGCACCGCCTCCTTTCCTTCGCGCTCTTGCTTTCGTTGAGTTGGAGCGGGCGGGCTGCTGAAACGCCACTCCAGCTCCTCCTCCCCTCGCGCACTCTTGAGCCGAATAGCACCTTCGAATTGCGCTTCCCCACCGAGATGGTCCCCGCGGATGAGGTCGGTACACCAGCGCCCCTTTCCCCTCTCCTGCTTGAGCCCGCCGTCGCCGGTCGATTCGTCTGGCTTAGCACCCGGAGCGGCACGTTCGCTCCGGAAGACGCGCTCCCGCTCGGCACCACGTTTAAATTTTCTCTCCGTCCCGGCACCAAAGACGCCGGCGGAAAAATCGTTCCCGCCACCCTGCGCGAAACGGCCGTCACCCCACCCTTCCGCGTCAAAGGCAGTGCCGCCATCGGCTACATTAATCGCGACAACGCCACCGTGCGTCCGCGCTTCCTGCTCCTCTTCAACGCGAACGTCATCGCCGCCGCCGCGCAAAAACAGATGCGCTTCGTCAACGCCGCCGGCGCCAGCGTCCCGGCGCGCGTCGAGCAGGCCGACGACCCCAAACAGCGCGATCGCAACTTCCCAATCTGGCAAAGTGACGACCGTTCGCTCGCGGTCTGGGGCGAAAAACCAGAGACGCCCGCCACCCTATCGACCGACGAAGAAAACTTCGGCGACCAACCAGCGGACGAATCCAAATCAGCGCCGCCACGCCGCAACGTCCTTCACGTCGTCCCCACCAAAATCCTTCCGCCTGGCGCCGACTGGCGGCTCGTCATCGAAGCAGGTCTGCCCGCCGCGGAAGCCAAATTCAAACTTCCTCAACGCAAAGAAATCGAGATCGGCACCGTCCAGCCCTTCGCCGTAGAAAAACTAAGCGCGCAGAGCAATCGCACCGACGGCCGGCGCCTCCTCCTCGAATTAAACAAGCCGCTCCCCGAGGAAATGGATAACGAGGAGTTCGCGAAGTGGTTCACGCTCACCCCGACGCCACCGAATCTCAAAGTCTCCATCCAGGAAACAGCCATCACCTTCACAGCCGACTTCGCCCTCGACACGTCCTACGGCCTTGTCCTGAAGCGCGGCCTTCCCGCCCGCGAGCCCGTTGCCTTGAGCGCGCCTTATTCCGGCCAGGTCGTCTTCGAACGCATCGCGCCGCGTCTCTATTTCCAGGACTTCTCCACGCATCAATGGACCGGCGGCACGCGGCAGTTGCGCTTACTCGCGGTTAACGTCCCGCGCGTCCGCGTCAGCGCGAAACTTTTCACCGGCGACACCATTCCCGCCGCCGTGAAAGCGTACGATAAATATCAGGAACAACCCGACAACATTCCCGACGAATACTATTCGCGCGTCAACGCCGAGGAGCTGAACGGGCAAGCGATTTGGGAAAAAGAAACGTCCTCCGCCGGCGCGATCGATGCCGAGCAAATCATCGCCCTCGCCTGGGATGAAATCGTCGGCTCGAACAAGACGGGCGCCGTCCTGCTCACCGCGGAATCACTCGACCCCATGCCGCCCGGCGGAAAACGCGTCGGCACGCAAACCCTCGTGCAACTGACCGATCTCGGCGCCGTTTGGAAACGCGACCGCGATTCCACCTTTCTGCATCTCTTCTCGCTCGCGAGCGGGAGAAGCGTGCCCTCCTTGCGCGTGCGACTCCTCGATGGCGAAGGCGCCGCCCTCGCCGACGCCACCACGGATGCGACCGGCAACGCGCGCCTCCCGCAAAACAGCGAAGCCCGCTGGATCTTCGCGCAAAGCGACACCGACTCGCATCTTATCTCCATCTACAG
>JBDSNB010000237.1:0-3019 GCA_039915555.1 Chthoniobacterales bacterium
ACGAGCACCACTTTGCCAGAGAAATCGAGAGGATCAGTCATGGCCCGGACGTTAGGCAAATGCGATTGCCCCACAAGCGATTGCCGCTAAGTTTTGCGCCCATGCCTTCCCCGATTCGCGTTCTGACCGCGGTGCCGATTTGTGATGGACACGACAGCGCCATTAACACCATCAACCTCGAGTTCATCCGGCATGGGATCGAGGTGGTTTATTTGGGCTACCATCGCTACGCGAAAGATATGGTGCGGGCGGCGATTCAGGAGGACGTCGGCGCGCTGGGCATCTCCAGTTACAACGGGGGGCACGTCGATTTTTTTGCGGAAGTGGTGAAGCAACTGAAGCAGCAGGGCGCGGAGACGATCAAGGTTTTCGGCGGCGGTGGCGGCACGATCACGCACGCGGATCAGGCGGTGATGAAACGCAAAGGGGTGGATAAGATTTTCTTCGCCGGCACTTCGCTGACCGAGATGGTGGAGTTCGTGCGGAAAAATTACGTGCGTTCGAAGCGGCTCTCGCGGAACGCGACCGCGGATATGAAGCTGGCGCGTAAGCTGACGGAGATTGAAGACCGATACGCGAATGGGAAGGGAAGGGGGAAACGTCCAACGTCCAACGCTCAACGTTCAACGGCCAAGTCGAAGAAGGCGAAACGGGGTCGGACGCGGGTGATTGGTTTTACCGGGCCGGGCGGCGCCGGGAAGACGACGTTGATTGATGAACTCATTTTGCGTTTGCTGGAGCGGGATTCGAAAACGCGCATCGCGATTCTCTCGCATGATCCAAGCGTGGTGGGTGAGGGAGCGTTGCTGGGCGACCGCGCCACCATGATTAATTCGCAAAACCCGCGAGTTTTTATGCGCAGCATGGCCACGCGTGGGCAGGCGGGTGGATTATCGCCCGCCACGGAAGATTGTCTGCGCGCGCTCGCCGGCGCGGACTTCGATTACGTGATCATCGAAACGGTCGGCACCGGGCAGGAGGCGATGCCGTTCCAGAACGAACTCGTGGATCAGACGGTCCTGGTCATGAATCCGGACTACGGCAGCCGGTTGCAGTTGCAGAAGATCGCGATGCTGGACCTGGCGGACATCGTGGTCGTGAACAAGAGCGATCAAGATCGTGCGCGGACGGCGCTGGTCGAGATCGAGCAACGGTTGGAGCAGAACAAAAAGTCGCAGCGTCTGGTCTCGACGGTGGCGAAACGCCATCGTGATACGGGCGTGGACGAACTGTGCGATCTTTTAACGTCGGAAGCTTGAGAAGGAGCACTGAATCATGAGCAAACTGGGAAACGTGGTCGAAGCGGTCGAGAAGTATAACCAACACGTGCTCGACGAGGTGAAGCGGGCGCGGACGGACAAGAAGTTCGGCGCCGAGATGGCGAAGCGTTGGGACGAAATAAAGCGGAACATCCCCAGCGGGCGCGCGCCCACCGGGATCGAGTTGCCGCGGCTGGCATTGCCCGAAATCGATGAGCCGGGCGAAATCGCGCGCTACTTGTTAGGCGAAGGGTTGCCGGGGCAGTTTCCCTACACCGCGGGCGCCTATCGCGAGATGTATCTCGAGCCGCTCCTCGAGCTGGAGGCCGGCAGCTTGGCCAAGAACGGGAAGAACGGCCACGCCAAGAATGGCAAGAACGGTAAGACTGCTGCCAAAGTCACCACCGCTAAGCCCGCAGAAGTCGAAGAGCCGACCCGCCTCTTCTCCGGCCTCGGCCTCGCGGAAGACACGAATGCGCGGTTTCATTTTCTCACTGGCCACCAGCGCAGCGCCCGCCTGAGCACGGCGTTCGATGGACCTACGCTCTACGGCATCGATAGCGATGCGGAAGGCGTCTTCGGCAAGATCGGCGAAGGCGGGCTCGCGATCGATACCTTCGAAGACATGATCCGTCTATACGACGGCTTCGACATGGGCTCGCCCGCGTTTTCCGCTTCGATGACGATAAGCGGCCCGGCGCCGATCATCATGGCGATGTATATCGCGGCGGCGAAAAAGCGCTTCGGCGACAAGGTGGTCCCGAATCTTCGGGGCACGATTCAGGCCGATATTTTCAAAGAAGTTCAGGCGCAGAACGAAACCATTTTCCCGACCGAAGCGTCGCTCCGTTTCCTCTGCGACATGATGGAGTGGACCACCGAACACATGCCGCGTTGGTATCCGGTCTCGATCAGCGGTTACCACATCGGCGAGGCGGGTGCGACGCCGGTGCAACAGGCCGCTTACACGGTTTCGAACGGTTTCGCTTACGCGGAAATGTTGGCCGCACGCGGTATCCCGGTGGATCAATTCGCGCCGCGGCTTTCGTTCTTCCTCGATTGCGGGCTGGATGTGGAATACATCGCGCTGGCGCGGGTCTCGCGTCGCATCTGGGCAATCGGGATGCGCGATGTTTTTGGCGCGGGACCGAAGGGGCAAATGTTCAAATTGCACACGCAGACGAGTGGTCGCTCGCTGGTCGCAGCGGAGTTTAAGAATAACCTCACCCGGACAGCCGCGGAGCTGATGCTGGCTTACATGAACGGCACCAACTCGTGCCATTCCAACAGCGCCGACGAACCCTTTACCACTCCCAGCGAAGAATGGATCCGCCTCGCGGCGCATGGCCAGGCTATCTTGCTCGACGAGTCTGGGATTTTCAAACACACCATGAACATGCTGAGCGGCTCGCCCGGCATGAAAGCGGTCGAGCGCGCAGTCGAAGCCGCTATGCTGGAGGAATTCCGTCAGATCGAGGAACTCGGCGGCGTGTTGCCGGCGATCGAGCATCGCTATCAGCGGAGCCAGATTCAAAATGCCGCGCATCGCTATGAGCGACAGATTTACGACGGCACCCGGCCGATCATCGCTCTGAACAAATACCGCGACGCCAACGAGGTGATGCCGGAAGTGAAACTCTCTCGGACGCCGCGGGCGAAGCAGCAGTTGCAGGTGGACCGCTTGGAGGCGTTCAAGAAAAAGAACGCGAAGAAAGCCGGGCCGGCGCTCGATCGCCTCGCGGAAGTGGTGGAGCGCGGGG
>JBDSNB010000104.1:0-3535 GCA_039915555.1 Chthoniobacterales bacterium
GAGCGATTTTTCATCGCGTCGTAGCGAGCGAAGGCCTGCGCTTTGGGCAAATCGTCCGCGGCGACGGTGAGCAAACCCACGGCCACCACGGCGGTTACGAGCACGAGAGAGATGACGTAGGATTTCATGGGCGTTGCTCCTTATTTCGGCGCGAACCAGCGCGCGATCTTAAACTTGCCACGCATGGTGGTGGGATCGGCGGAATCGATCGCGAGGTTCACGCTTTCAAACACTACAAAAGATTCCGGCTGCTGCACGTCGTAAAGAAAATGGACGAGCGGCGGCCACGGGCTTTTGGTTTCCACGGAGGCGAAGACGGCTTGATAGTTCGGGGTGGAATCGCCGGAGCCGATCTGCGGACTTTCGAGGAGGACGTTGTGCTTGGCGGCGATTTGTTTCACTTGATCGAGAAGTGAGGAGGCTTCCTGCGGACTTTGCAGAGTCGGCTGTTTTTGTTTCAACCATTCCGCGCGCTTCTCCCACATCGGGCGTTCCTGCAGGAAGACGCTTTGCTGTTTGCGCATGGTGCGGCGTTCGGCCAGCTCGGTGCGCGTGCGGCTGAGCGTGCCGAGGAGCGAACTCCAGAGGAAAACATTGAGAAGCAGGAAGACCGTGCCGCCGACGATCATGGCGAGGACGCGCTCGCGGGAATTCATGCGTTGGAACCAGGCGGGCATCATCGTGGTTTTCCCTCCAGGCGGAATTGGGCGTGGTTATTCGGCAGAATGCGGGGGGCGGCCATTTCAAATTGGAAGGTCTGAAGGCCGGGATTGTTTTTCACTTTGTCGGCAAATTGATAGGCGAGCGCGGGCGTGCTGGCTTCGCCGTCGACCGAGAGCTGCCGGGCGGATTGCTGGTAGGTGGTGATCTGCACGTCGGGCGACGGGAGGCTTTCGAAAAGATGAAGCAGGATTTCGATCGGATAAAAATTCGGATCGATCGCAGGCGAGAGCGCTTTCCATTTCGCTTCCGTCTGCCGGATGAAGGCGACATTCGGTTCGTCCTTCGCGACCCGGCGCTCAAGCCGTGCGGCTTCGAAGCGAAGCACGCCGACGAAAGCGGCGAAAAAAAGGAGGACGGCCGCGTAGGCGCCGCCCGCCAGGAGCGCACGCTTTTTCCATTCTGCGGCGCGCGCCAATTCCGAGCGACGCAGTCGCCAGGAGTCAGGCAGGAGATTTAATTTCGTGGCGGCGGGCGGCGTTTCGACCGCAATCAAGTCGGGTCGGCTAACGAACAGTCCCTGCACAAATTCGCGCAGCCCGAAGAGACTCTCGTCGAGCAGGACGACCGGGAAGGAGGTGTCGATGCCTTCCAATTGCGCGCTGAGCGCGAGCTGCGGCAGGTCGCGTTGCAATTGCGATGGGTCGGCCCCATCGAGCGAACGGGTGAACCCGAGTTTGCCTTCTTCGCTAATCGCGCAGACGAGCGCCTCCGCTTCCGGATAGATGAAAAATGCGCGTCCGGCCGACGCGTGGGTGGCGGCGCGTTGCGCGGCGTAGACCGTGACCTGACTGGGAATGATGCCGCGGGAGAGCAGCGGGTGCACGAGTTCGGATAATTTCTCGTTATGGACCGCCACGGCAGAGACGACACTACCCTCCTCCGTTCGCTCTATGACCTCGAAGTCGCTCGTCACTTCCTCAGGGGAATACGGCAACGCCTTTTCGATTTGGATCCGCACCATGGCGTCGAAATCCGCTTCCTCCACGACCGGCAACCGGAGCCGCTGGGCGAGGACGGCATTGGCCGGCAGGCCGAGGACGAGATTCTGCGTGCCGTTCAGAAGCGGCACCGCTTCTTCCAGATTTTCAATCGCGCGCACATCCCAGCTCGCGCCGTTTTTCTCCCCCGGTGCCACGCGTACGATGGTCCACCCGCGCGCGGCGGGAAGCAGAAACACGGGAGACGAATCGATCTTCTTCTTCGTCTTCACAGCTCTTTCCAGGTAATCAGTTGAGGGATGTTTCCGGTTTTTCGCACGACCATTTGCACTACGCGCGTCACGTTCCCGGATCGGCCGGTGCTCACGATGCGCACCACCTGATCTCTGAAGCCGACCAGCGGAGCAAGTAGTTTAAATTGGTCCGGCGCGAGACCGAGCGCAACGCGGACGTCGTCGAGAGTCTTGAAAGGGGCGTCGTCCTCCGTGCCATCGACGCCGTCCGGGCCGGCGCGTTGTTGCAAAAATTGCTCCACGATTTGCTCCGTCATGCCAGGTAAAGCAAGGAGCAGATCGCGCGGCGCCCAGGCGAGATCGACGGGGCCGGTGCTGTTGACGGTGAAGCCGGCGTCCCAATCCGGTTGCGCGCAAAATTCCTGCCAGCCGCGAATGCGCTTCACATCTTCGACGCGGACGAGAAGCGTGTTGGCAGGGCGGTAATCGCCATCGATCTCGGCGCCGTTGAGTCGCACGAGATTGTCGGGGTCCACCCAATCGAGCAGGGTGTCGATCATGCGGTCGCGCTCGTTCAGGTCCACACCTTTAACTTCGAGGTATTTTCGGAGCAACTCGATCCGGTCCGGGTTTTCGCCGGCGAGCGTCCAGTTCAGATTCAAGCGTCCGCCTTCGCCGGTGATGCGGGCTTCGTAGGTTTGGGTGCGGCTCACGCCTCCGCGCAAAACCGGGGTAGCCGAGGTGACGCTGGGATGGAGCGCAATCTCGCTCCCGGAGCTGGCCATCGCTTCCGCTTCGAGCACGCGGGAGGCTTCGCCGTTGATGGTGAGGCGCGCATCGATATCGAGTGCCCAGGCCACGATCATGGCGCTGAGAACGAACAGCGCCCACAACGCGAGCATGAGCGCGGCGCCGGACTCGTCGGTCCTGTAGGACTTAAATGACTGATGGGACATATCTCAGAGCGGCGTGCGCGCGAGGGCGATGATAGCCTCCCACGGGACAGGATTGTCCGGACGGCCGATGACCAATTTCACCAGCCGCGGGAGCATGATCGTGTCGGTCCACTTCTCGACCCAGACGTTGAGCCGCGGATCGAAATAGCGGATCTCCATGCTCTGCACATTCTTGAGCAACGGAACCCAGGTCTCTTCGCCTTCGCCTTTCCGCTGCGGATCGTACGCTTTGCGCATGACGCCGAGTTCCAGTTTGTTGCTCGCCTTTGCTTCCGGTCGCAAGCGCATGCTCACCCGGTATTCGCCCGTGGCGTAGCGCGTGAAGAGTCCGGGGCCGGCGCTGCAAATCCAGGTGATCTCGTCGCGCGGACGGTCGTCCAGTTTCAAAGGTTCGCCGGTGAGCGCGCCGGCGCCGGAGGGGAGGCTGGTCCATTCCGCGGTGAGAAGGCTGACGAAGCCGGAATATTGCGCGTCGATCGCATTCGCCTCCGAGGAAAGCCGCACCGCCGTCAGATTGGTCGTGACGAAACGATAGATCGCGAGCGACATGACGGCCAAGATCGCGACCGCGAGGACGATCTCGAGGAGCGTGAATGCCGCGCGGCGGCGCGAGTGGTTAACCGGCACGGTAAACATAAAATTCCACGGTGCGCGCTTGCGCGACGCCGCCCCGAGCCCATTTCGC
>JBDSNB010000127.1:0-3825 GCA_039915555.1 Chthoniobacterales bacterium
ATGCGGCCCACATTTCCGATGATCGCAAAAATGACCGACATCCCAAAAATCGTGACCTTTTTCCAAAGCTGCTTCTCGACCAGATGCACGTAGATCGCGGTGATCATGACCATCGCGATCAACGAACGGATCCCGCTGCAACCTTCCGAAATATCGAACCCCCAGCTGCCATCCACCGCGCGCAAGGTGGTGCCAACCGCATACACATTGATCCCGAAAATGCTGCTGAGCCATTGCACCGAGCCGGTGATGATGAATTGCAGTTTGAAACTCATTTGCTCGATCGCGCCGAGCGGCACGAGGAAGACGAGAAAGAGCGACGGAAACAGCAGAATGCGCGCGACCTCTTTGCCCCACACAAAAAGAAGCACGCCGGTGAACAAAAAGGGCAATCCTGCGATCGCGAGCCGGGCTTGCAAGGCGCGCGCCGCGACGACGTAGAACAGGACGCCCACGCCGATCAAGAGCAGGCCCCAGTTGCTCCCCGCCTTCCGCGCTTTGGTGAGGGATTCGCGATGATACCAGAGGAGAAACAGGAAGACGGCGGGGATGAGCTTGCTGTGTTCCTGATTGTATTCCGGTTTGTAACGCAGCCAGGCCCAATGTCCGATCGGAAGCCCGGCGTAGAGCGGCAGGATTCCGTAGAAATAAACGAACGTGGCCGCGACGGACGCGAGCAGGAATGCGGGCAACGGATTGGACCGGATCCAGTCCCAACTTTTTCGCGCGGTTTCGGTTGCTGCGGTGGCGGCGTCCATGAAGAGCGCAAAAAGTAGGCGAAGAACGCCCGAACGCAACGCGTGGAGTGCAACGCATGGTAGGAAAAACCGTCGGTCGGCGCCTGCAGCAGTGGCTTCCCGTGTTTTCTGGATCAGGGGATGCCGGCAGCTTCCCCCCCACAATTGCCGACCGGCGCGAAGCGCGTTACCTGAGCGGAGAGCATGAAAGTCATCGATGTCCTCGGCACGCCGCTGGCCGCGACCACTTACGACGAGCTGACGGATCATTGCCATGATCTCGCGCGTCTGGGTGGAACCTGGGCCATCGATCTGACGAACACCCAGATCGTGACGATGCGGCGTCATGAGCGCGCCTTTCGCGAAACAACCAGCCGGGTCGATCTCTTCGTGCCAGACGGGATGCCGCTCATCTGGACGCTGAATCGAAAGGGCGCCGAACTTTCCGACCGCGTTTACGGCCCGACCTTCATGCGACATTGCCTGGCGCGAAGTCCGGCTCCGCTCACGCATTATTTGCTCGGCGGTTCAGAGGAATGTCTCGCGCAGTTGCGCCAGCGCCTGGGCGCCGAGTGTCCGGACGTCCAAATCGTCGGCAGCCGGAACGGCTATTTTCGCGCGGAAGAAGACGAAGAGATCGTGCGCGAGATCAACGCGCTCGCACCCGACTTTATCTGGATCGGTCTCGGCACGCCGAAGCAGCAGGAATGGATTCATCGTCAGAAAGGATCGATCAAGCGCGGCGTGCTTCTCGCGGTCGGTTTCGCCTTTGATGTGAATGCGGGGACGAAACCAGACGCGCCCGCCTGGATGCAACGGCGCGGCCTCACCTGGGTCTTCCGCATCGTGAGCGAACCGCGCCGGCTCCTCTTGCGCTACCTCCGCTACAACACGCTTTTTCTTTTTTATCTTGGCAAAGACGCGGTCTCGCCGACGCGCCGGTAAGGATTTTGGCGGCTGGTTGGCAGCTTGTGGAGGGGGTTGCTTCGAACCGAGACATCCCGCAGTGTTGAGGCACCGCGCCCCATGAAAAGCACGCTTCTTCAACAACGTGATGCGCAACGGCGTGACCGCCGCCGCGAGTCATGGAATCGCACCCGGGTGGAACTGCGCCGCGTGCTCGGTGAGCTGGTCCCGGGGGAATCCGTGCTGGTTTTCGGCTCTCTGACCCGGCCGGAGGCGTTTGGCGACGCCTCGGATGTGGACCTCGCGCTTTTTTCCGAGCCGCCCGGCAAGAGTTTGTATTCGCTCCAGGCAGAGTTCGAAGAGCGGATGGAACGCCGCGTCGATCTCATTCTTCTGGAGGAGAGCCGATTCAAAGACAATCTGCTGCGCGAAGGAGAACGGTGGACCGGATAGAGTTGAACACTCTGCAGGCGGATTTGACCAGGGACTCCGAGGTGGCGACAAACGCGCTCCAGTTGGCCCGTGACCGGATCGCCGAGGGCACGCCGTCGGGCCTGGAAGGCTGCGCGCACCATCTCGCACGTTTGTTTAACGTGATCGAGCAATTGGCATTGCGTGTCGCCAAACTCTTCGAAAACAGCATCGACGATCGGCGCTGGCATGCCGAGTTGATCCGGCGAATGACGCTCGAGGTGGAAGGGGTGCGCCCCGCGCTTTTTCCCACTGCGTTGGTCCAGCCTTTGCGCGAACTACGCGGCTTCCGACATGTCTGGACGCATGCCTACGATCTGGAGTTGGATCGCGATAAACTCGTTCTGCTTTTGAAGTACGCCGACCAGGTAGTGCCGCTCCTACCGGAGCTCTCCCGACGTTTCATCCTCGGAGTCGCGGCCATGCATGAGATCGAAGGAACCTGATGAAAGTAGTGCTATCGCGAATTCCCCGCGGTTGGATTCAAGGAGCAGTGGGGGGACTTCTGGCTGCCGTGTTTTCCACGCAGGCCGCGACGCCGCCCGTTTTCAAAGGCGTCACCGTTTCCTGCCAGACGTGGGGTGGCGAATGGAAGACGCCGGAGATGGCGCAGACACTCGACGAAATAAAATCGCTCGGCGCGAATAGTTTCGCGATTCACCCGTACGCGCGGATCGCGGAGGACGGGCACGTCCTTTTTCGCACGGTCGACGAGAACCGGCACATCACCGTGCCGCTCGATTGGGCGCGCGAGCGCGGGTTGTCGGTCATGGTGATTCCGCACATCGCCTATTGGGGAACGAAATTTCTGTGGCGGGGCGAGATCACTTTCGAGACGGCGGCGGAGTGGGATAATTTCTTCAACGATTACGAAACCTGGATCGTGGAAATGGCGCGCCTCTCGCAGGCCCATGGCGCAGCGATTTTCTGCGTGGGCCTCGAATTCAGCTACGCGGAAAAATTTCCCGAACGCTGGCTCAAGATCATCGCCGCAGTCCGTGCCGTGTATTACGGCAAGCTCACCTACGGCGGGAATTGGAACGAATTTGAGAACGTGAAATTCTGGGACGCGCTCGATTACATCGGCGTGCTCGCGTATTTCCCGCTCACGAAAACGCCGAACCCGAGCCGGGAAGAACTCGCGGCCGCGTGGGAGAAGCGGGCCGCGGAGCTGGAACAGTTTTCAAAACGAAACGGCAACAAGCAGATGATTTTCGTAGAGCTGGGCTACAACGAAAGCGCGAAAGCCGCGGCGGAACCGTGGAGCTTCAAAACGGGCGGCGAATTTGCGGAAGAGATCCAGGCGCGTTGCATGGATGTCGCGCTGAGCCTTCCGAGCAAGCACCCGTTTCTGGCGGGGATGTTTTTGTGGAAATGGTTTCCCGAAGTCGAGTCTAACGAGCGGGAAAATTTCCGACTCCAGACGCCGACGATCAAGGCGGTGATGGCGAAACATTGGAAGCGGTAGCTTGCGCCTGATCGCGGATTGAATAGGATTTGAGCCATGACAGGCGAGCAAATCCGCCAGCTCTACCGCGCGGTTCCTTTCGAGCCCTTTCGCGTTCACATGGCGAATGGGCGCTTCCTCGACATCCCGCACCCCGATTTCATGCACTTGTCGCCCACGGGCCGACGACTGGTGGTCGATAGCTCTGAGGAGAGCTTCGAAATCGTGGATGTCTTGCTCGTGACGAGTGTCGAGTCACTGCCG
>JBDSNB010000176.1:0-26048 GCA_039915555.1 Chthoniobacterales bacterium
TGGAAGAGAAGGGACACTTCGCGACGCCGGAATTTCAGAACGAGAAGGTCTTCGATGCGGACGCCCTGAATCCGTTTTTGAAACTCGGCCGGCCAGCGTGGCGCAAGACGCGCGAGATCCTGCAGCATCTGCTCGCAGCCGACACCGCGGATTTGCGCGACGATACCACTCTGCGCGAGCAAGCCTTCTACGCACAGAGGGATGTCACGATGCAACTGCCGGCGCGCATCGGCGACTACACGGATTTCTATTCCTCCTACCATCACGCGCACAATGTCGGGACGATGTTGCGCGGCGCGGACAAGGCGCTGATGCCGAATTGGAAATGGTTGCCGGTTGGTTATCACGGCCGCGCCAGTTCCATCGTGCCGAGCGGCACGGAGGTGCGCCGTCCGCACGGCCAGATCAAACCGCCCGACGCCGACGATCCAATTTTCAGCGCCAGCCGCGCCTTCGATTTCGAACTCGAAACCGCGTTCCTGATCGGGACCGGAAACTCGTTAGGCGAGCCGGTGCCAATCGCGCAGGCCGCCGAGCACATCTTCGGCATGGTGCTTATGAACGACTGGAGCGCGCGCGATTTGCAGACATGGGAATACCAGCCGCTCGGGCCATTCCTGGCGAAGAACTTCTGCACCAGCATCTCGCCCTGGGTGGTGACGATGCACGCGCTCGAGCCGTTTCGGAAACCGCTCCCGGCACAGGATCCGGAACCGTTTCCGTATCTAAAAGCGAGCAACGACTTCACGATCGACATCGAACTCGAAGCGCACCTGCGGACGAGCAAGATGGAGGTGCCGCATGTTATTACGCGCACGAACTTCCGACATCTCTATTGGAGCATGGCGCAACAGCTCGCGCATCACACGGTGAACGGTTGCAACCTGCAACCCGGCGACCTGCTCGCGAGCGGCACGATTAGCGGACCGGAAGAGACGGCACGCGGTTGCATGTTGGAGCTGACCTGGCGCGGCGCGAATCCGATCGCGCTTCCGAATGGCGAAACGCGCAAATGGTTGGAAGACGGCGACGCACTGACGCTTACCGGCTGGACGCAGAGCGACGGTTACCGGGTGGGCTTTGGTGAGGTGACGGGGCGCATTTTACCGGCTGGGTAGCGCAGGGTGCCAGCCTGCTGGTCGCGGCAGCTTGCCGCGACTTTCGCGTACGCTCGGCGCCAACTGACAGATCCAACGTTCATCGTCCGCGCGGTGTTTCCGGCAAGCTGCCGGAAACGGCAGGCTAGCAGCCTGCGCTACCCAGCGCCGTGAACGCGCGACGCGAATCTACAACGCATCGCGCAGGGGACGGGTCAGATCGTCCTTCACGCGGTCGAGGATGCCGTTGACGAACCGCCCGGAATCCGGGCCGCCGAAGGTCTTGGCGAGTTCGATGGCTTCGTTGATCGAAACCACCGGCGGGATGTCGTCGCGGTGCAGCATTTCGTAAATGGCGAGCCGCAGCACGTTGCGATCGACAGGTGAAATGCGACGCAGATTAAAATTCTCCGCGTAGCGGCCGATGCGCTCGTCGATCTCCGGGAGATGCGCGACCATTCCGTCGATCAGCGGCTGCGCGAACTCACGCACGTTCGACTTCGCGGGACAGAATTCCCAGAATTCGTCCATCTCCTCGGGCGCGCCGTCTCCATGGAGATCACGCCAGAAATGAAATTGGACGGCAGCCTGCCGTGCCATGCGACGTTTTCCCATACCCCCTACTTTGGCCGCAAATCGGCCATCACGCTGCTGATTTCGACCGCGGCGCGCGCGGCCTCGATGCCGCGATTGATTTTCTTTTCCAGGCAACGCTCACGCGCCTGTTCTTCGTTTTCCATCCCGAGGACGGCGTTGATCACGGGCACGCCGAACTCGATGGCGATTTGCTGGAGCGCATTCGTGACGGAATGGCTGAGGTGCTCGGCGTGGTTGGTGTCGCCTTTGATGATGACGCCGATCGCGATGATGGCGTCGGCTTTTCTCTGCTGCGCGATCTCCTTGACCACGATCGGGATTTCAAATGCGCCCGGCACTTGATGCAAAGTGAGGACGGCGCCGGGGACGAGCGTGCGCAATTCTTCGGTGGCGTGATTGACCAGGCCCTGCACGTAGGTCGCGTTGAACTTGCTCGCGACGAGGGTGTAATTGCGCTTCGTGGTGACGAGCCGGGGACGCGGTGGGACGATGGTGGACATAAAGCGGAAGCGCGAGCGGACGGCTACAGTAAGTGCCCCATCTTCACCCGTTTGGTCTCGAGATACTTGGCGTTGTGTGGATTCACTTCGCTGCGGATCGGAACCTGTTCGACCATCTGGATTCCGTAGCCTTCGAGACCGACGACCTTCTTTGGATTGTTGGTGAGGAAGCGAAATTTGCGCACGCCGAGATCGAAAAGAATTTGCGCGCCAAGGCCGTAATCGCGCAGGTCGCTGCCGAAGCCGAGCTTCGCGTTCGCTTCCACCGTATCGAGGCCGCCTTCCTGTAATTTGTAGGCGTGAATCTTGGCCGCGAGACCAATGCCGCGACCTTCCTGGCGCATGTAAACGAGCACGCCGCTGCCTTCCTCGGAAATTTGCTGGAGCGCGGCGTGCAGTTGATTGCCACAATCGCAGCGCCGTGAGCCGAAGACATCGCCGGTCAGGCACTCGCTATGCACGCGCACCAGGACCGGCTCTGTTTCCGAAATCGTGCCTTTCACGAGCGCGAGATGATGGGCGCCGTCGAGCGTAGAGTGGTAAAGATGCAGGTCGAAGTCGCCGTAATCGGTCGGTAATTTCACCACCTGCTCGCGCTCGATCAGTTTCTCTTTGAGGCGCCGATGCGCGATCAAGCTCTGGATGGTGCAGATGCGCAGGCCGTGCTTCTTACGGAACTCCATCAGCTCGGGGAGACGCGCCATCGTTCCGTCATCGTGCAAGATTTCGCAAAGCACACCCGCTGCCTGCAGGCCGGCCATGCGCGCTAAATCGACGGCCGCTTCGGTGTGGCCTGCGCGACGCAGGACGCCGCCGTCTTTCGCGCGCAACGGAAAGATATGACCCGGCTGCACGAGATCCTCCGGCACGGAAGCCGGGTTCGCGATGGTCTGGATGGTGGCCGCGCGATCGTGCGCGCTGATGCCGGTGGTGACGCCGCGCGCGGCATCCACCGAGACCGTAAAATCCGTCCGATACATCTCGCGGTTTTGCGCCACCATGCGTTGCAGGCCCAACTGTTCCGCGCGCTCATTCGAAACCGGCACACAGATCAAGCCACGACCATGCATCGCCATGAAGTTGATCGTCTCGGGTGTGGCCTTCTCCGCCGCCAGCACGAGGTCGCCTTCGTTCTCGCGATCTTCGTCGTCGGTCACGATCACGATCTTCCCCTTCGCGATGTCGTCCAGGACATCGTCGATCGTATCAAACTCAAAGGCTGGAGGCGCTTCCGCGAGCATGTCCTACCATTGCCGCCGCCGCGCGCCCGGGCAACGTCAATTCGCGCAACTACTCCGTCGCGCTCGTCGCGACGATTCCGTCGGGCCGATACATATCCTGATTGTTCCCTTGGAACTCGGCCTTCAGCTTCACCTTGAAGTGCGCCAGATCCACGATGTCCCAGCGCGTAAACTCCCAATGGCCCGCCTTCCGCCCGGTGTGCTCGAAGCCGAGGATGAGATGCACGGCGTCATCGAGCACTTTGTTTGTTTCCAATTTCGGTTCGAAATAGAACGTGCGGAAACTGCTCGTCCGGCTTTTGTCGGCGAAGAGTTTCGGGTCGAGGTAATAAATGCGCCCGCTCGCCGTGTCGACCAGCCGCAGGTCGGGATAACCGGAACGCTGCACGCGTCCCGCGGCCGTCTTCGGGTAATCGCACTTCAGGCCGGGCGCGACATTGAGGAGCTCGCGAATCATGTTTTCAAACGCACTGCTCACTTCGTTGATCCGCGCCGCGCTTTGGATGACGGCGTCCGGCGCGTTCATCCGCTGCAACACCTCGTCGAGCGCGCGACCGATTTGCTGCAACACGCGCTGATCGGTTTCGCTCTGCGGATCGATCGCGAGGACTTCTTTGCCGGTGGCGTGGAGGATCACTTCACCGAACGGCAACTGACTGAGTTGCTCTTTTTCTTGCAGCAACCAGGGGATGAAGGTCGAGAGCGGCGAGGCGGGCGTCGGCGAAACCGACGGCTCGCGCGCCCCCGCCGTCGACGTGGCGTAACAGACGAAAACGAAAAGCAACCGAGAGATCATGGCGCAGAAATTTCCCCTGCTTTGTCCAAGAGCGGCAGAATCGAGGCAAGACCTTCCTCGCTCCGCGCATGCACCACCATGAGCGGCTCGCCGTTTGCGACGGGCTCGCCCACTTTCTTCAGTTGCGAAAAGCCGACCGCGAAATCGACCGCGCCATCGGCCATTTGTCGACCACCGCCGAGGAGAACCGAGGCGCGCCCGATCGCTTCGGCGTTCATCCGTTTCACCGTGCCGCTTTGTTTTGCGTTGAAGGAATGCTGCACTGGTGCGCGATGGATTTCCTCGAGCTTCTCCAAAGCCGCGGCATCGCCCTCCTGCGCCTCCACCATCTCAACGAACTTATTCCACGCACTTCCGTCCGCCAGCCAACGCGCCAGTTGATCGCGCGACGCGCTCGAGACTTCGCTCGCGAGATCTAGCACGAGCGTGATCAAATCCTGCGGCCCACCGCCGCGCAAAATCTGGACGCACTCCGCCACTTCGAGCGCGTTGCCCACCGCGCGACCGAGCGGCTCATCCATCGGGCTGAGGAGCGACGCCATTTGCACGCCCATCAACGTTCCAACATCGGTCATGGAGGCGGCGAGTTGCTCGGCTTCGGCGCGTGTTTTCATGAAAGCGCCCGCGCCGAACTTCACGTCGAGCACGAGCCGATCGAGGTTTTCCGCCAGCTTCTTGCTCATGATGCTCGCCACGATCAGCGGCTGCGATGGCACCGTGCCGGTCACGTCGCGCAACGCGTAAAGCTTCTTGTCTGCCGGACACAAATCGTCCGTTTGTCCGATCATGAACACGCCGATCCGCTCGAGCTGCGCGCGCGCGCGGGACTCATCGAGGTTCACCTTGAAACCGGGAATGCTTTCCAGTTTGTCGAGCGTCCCCCCGGTGATGCCGAGTCCGCGGCCGGAAATCATCGGCACCCACACTTCATCGCACGCGAGCAGGGGAGCGAGCACCAGCGAAACCTTGTCGCCCACGCCGCCGGTGGAATGCTTGTCCACTTTCGGCGGCGAGCCTGCCGGATATTCGAGGACGCGCCCGCTCTTCATTATCGAGCTCGTGAGGTGCTGCGTTTCGCGCGCCGTCATCCCGCGGAAGAACACCGCCATCGCCCAGGCGCTTATTTGATAATCGGCCACCTCCCCGCGGGTGAACGCCGCGATCAAGTCCCCGATTTCTTCGGCGCTCAATTCTGCGCCGTCGCGCTTTTTTTCGATCAGCGAGGGGATGTGCATAACGACAGGAATTCTTCTCCCACGGGCCAGGAAAGCGAAAAATATTCGGCGAGCGAAGCGGCCACATCGGCAAACGTTGCGCGCGTCCCCAGATCGCACGCGGCGCCGCGATGCAGAACGAAAAGCGGAACCTGCTCGCGAGTGTGATCGCTGCCGCGGAACGTCGGATCGTTTCCGTGATCTGCGGTGATGATGATGAGATCGTCCGGTTGCGCATTTTCGAGAAAGCCGCCCAGCCAGCGATCACACTCCGCCAGCGCCTGCGCGTAACCCGCCACGTCGCGGCGATGGCCGAAGAGCATGTCGAAGTCCACCAGATTGGCGAAGAGCAGGCCGGTTTTCATTTCCGGCAAGAGCCGCGCGATGCATTCCATCCCTTCCTCGTTCGAACCAGTCGGATGCGATTCCGTGATACCTTCGCCGGCAAAGATGTCGGCTATTTTTCCCACGCCGATGACGTTCGCACCGCTTTCACTGATCAGATTGAGGACGCTGCGCGGCGGCTTCATCGAGTAGTCGTGCCGACGTGCGGTGCGCCGGAAATGTCCTGGCGCGCCATCAAAGGGCCGCGCGATCACGCGGCCGATGCGGGCGCCATCCGCGTGGCGGCGCGCCACTTCGCAAATATCGTAAAGCCGCTCGATCGGCAGCACGTCTTCGTGCGCGGCGATTTGTAGAACGGAATCGGCGGAGGTGTAGAGAATGGGCTTCCCGGTGCGCACATGCTCTGCGCCGAGTTCCTCGAGAATGGTGGTGCCGCTGCGAGCGTAGTTGCCGAGAAATTCGACGCCGGCTTCGCGTTCGATCGCGCGCACGAGGTCTGCCGGGAATTGCTCGTAAACCGCGAATGGTTCCTTGAGCTCGATGCCAGCCAATTCCCAGTGACCGGTGGTGGTGTCCTTGCCGGCGGAGCGTTCCTGCATCCGGCCGTGGCACGCGCGATAGGTCTGACCCGTGTCATTTCCGTGCAGCAACGACGGCAGCCCTAACGAGTCAATCGTGGGCAAACGCAGCTCGGGTGTCTGCTCAAGAATGTGCCCGAGCGTGTTCGCGCCCGCGTCTCCGTAGTCCTCCGCATCGGGCGCGTTCCCGATCCCCACGCTGTCAAGAACAAGAAGCAGCGCACGCATGAAGAAAAGTAGGAAGGCAGAAGGAAGAATTAGGAAGACAGGAAGCGGAGACTTCTCCCTTCTGCCCTCATCTTTCTTCCTTGTTTCACAGCCCGATCGGGTGCCACGCGGTTTTCATTTCCACGCTGTCGAGAATCCAATACGGATTCTCCGCTTCCACGCCGCGCCATTCGGCAGCGGAAAGGCTGCGCGTTGCGTAGCGTTTCACGTTGAACGCCCCACCGCGTTGCAGTTCCCGGCCGATCTTCTCATCGCCGGACGCGTCGATGATCGCATTCACATCCATGTGGCTGGCGATGTACGGCGCCAGTTCCGCGCGTTCGCCGGCGAGCACGTTGATCACTCCGCCGGGCAGATCGCTCGTCGCGATGATTTCGGAAAACGTGAGCGCGGCCAACGGTTGCGTGGTGGACGGCAGAACGACCGCGGTGTTGCCGGCCAGGATAACCGGCGCCACGAGCGAGACGAAGGCGAGGAGCGACGGTTCGTCGGGGCAAACCACGACCACGACGCCAGTCGGTTCGGGCAGGGTGAAATTGAAGTGCGAACTCGCGACCGGATTTACGGTGCTGAAGAGCTGGCTGAATTTATCCGTCCACCCGGCGTAATGCACCAGCCGGTCGATCGCGAGCGTGGTCTCGCCGTTTTTGCGGAAGAGCCGCGAGCCGTTCGCGCGCTGCAGCTCCGCTTCCAATTCGCTGCGGCGCATCTCCAGCATCTCCGCCGCACGATAAAGAATCTGACCACGCAGGTAGGCGCTCTGCTTCGCCCAACCGCCAAACGCGCTCCGGGCCGCGACCACGGCATCGCGCAGATCCTTCCGCGAGGCGCGCGCGTATTGCGCCAGCACGGTCTTCTTCGCATCGAGC
Organism: Chthoniobacterales bacterium; assembly: GCA_039915555.1. Taxonomy (GTDB): domain Bacteria; phylum Verrucomicrobiota; class Verrucomicrobiia; order Chthoniobacterales; family UBA10450; genus JACCTI01. The sequence continues at coordinate 7,466 of JBDSNB010000176.1, forward strand.
GCCGGCGCCACCCGTCCGCTCTCGCTCCGCGCGAATTTCCCACCGATGTAAAGTTTGTAGGTCTTTTGGACTGGAAGTCTCGATTCTCGTTTCGCCACGAAGTGAGGATTGCTTAAGGGCCGAAAAAAGAAAATGGTAATCGCGCAGCGAACCTAATGGATAAAACAGACAAGATTTTCGTGGCGGGACACCGCGGGTTGGTGGGCAGCGCCTTGGTGCGACGGCTCGAGAGCGAAGGCTTTCGTGCGGTGCTCAAGCGGGACCGCACCGAGTTGGATCTCGGAGACAATGGTGCGGTCGATGCTTTTTTTGCGAAAGAGAAACCGGACATCGTTGTTTTGGCCGCCGCGAAGGTGGGCGGGATCAAGGCAAACAGCGATTACCCAGTCGAGTTCCTGCTCGATAACTTGCTTCTGCAAAACAACGTCATCAGCGCGGCGCATGCGCACGATGTGAAAAAGCTGCTCTTCCTCGGTAGCTCCTGCATTTACCCGAAGCACGCGCCGCAACCGATCCCGGAAAGCGCGCTGCTCACCGGCCCGCTCGAGCCGACGAACGACGCCTACGCGATCGCGAAGATCGCCGGGATAAAACTCTGCCAGGCGTATGCCGTAGAGTATGGGGAGAACTTCATCTCCGCCATGCCGACCAATCTTTACGGACCGCACGACAACTTCGATCTCGCCTCTTCGCACGTGCTTCCGGCGCTCTTGCGCAAAGCGCACGAAGCGAAAACCAGTGGAGCGCGCGAGCTGGCGATCTGGGGCACGGGTGCGCCGCGGCGCGAGTTTCTCCATGTCGATGATCTGGCCTCGGCGTGCATCTTCCTGCTGCAGAATTACGATTCGCCCGAGATCGTGAACGTCGGTTGGGGCGAAGACATTTCGATTCGCCAATTGGCCGAGCTGATCTCCGCCGTGGTCGGTTTCCAAGGCACGCTAACCTTCGATTCCAGCCAGCCGGACGGCACGCCGCGTAAATTACTCGACACCACCAAACTGAAAGCGCTCGGCTGGCAGCCGCGGATTTCGTTACGCGAAGGAATCGAGAGCACCTACCAATGGTTCCTCGGCACGGAGGGCGCGGTGGCGCTGGCCGCACCATGAGCCAGTTGCGCGTGGGGGTGGTGGGAGTGGGGCACATTGGAAAAAATCACGCCCGCCTCTACGCCGAACAAAACGCGGCCAGGTTCACCGCCATTTACGACTGCGATCCGGCGAAGGCGGCTGAGCTTGCCGCACAGTTTGGAGTGACGGCTGCGAAATCGTTGGAAGATTTCGCCGGGCAAATCGACGCGGCTTCCGTCTCCACCCCCACAAGCAGCCATTTCGAAATCGCGCGCGCCTTACTCGAAAGCGGCAAGCATCTCCTGATCGAAAAACCGATCGCCGAGACGCCTGAGCACGCGACGAAGCTCGCGCAGTTGGCCGCCGAGCGGAGCCTCGTTTTGCAGGTTGGCCACGTCGAGCGTTTCAATCCCGTCCTCAGCGCACTGGAAGAACGGCTCACGCATCCGCGTTTCATCGAAGCGCATCGCCTCTCGCCGTACCCGAATCGCAGCACCGACATCGGAGTCGTGCTCGATCTCATGATTCACGACCTCGAAATCATCCTCCACCTCGTGCGTTCGCCCGTGCAGACGATCGATGCGGTTGGGGTGCCGGTCTTGAGTCGGGGCGAGGATATCGCAAACGCGCGGCTGCGTTTCGAGAACGGTTGCATCGCCAATATCACCTCCAGCCGGATCAGCCCGGAGCGGATGCGCAAGATTCGCGTCTTCCAGGAGGACGCGTATCTCTCGCTCGATTACCAAAATCAGACTGGCGAAATTTATCGGCGCACGGCCACCGGCATTTCGAAAGAAGAGGTCGAGATCGAAAAAGAAGAACCGCTGAAAGGCCAGCTCGCGGCCTTTGTGGAATGCGCGGCCACCGGTCATGCCCCGCGCGTTTCGGGTTTTCAAGCCACCGCTGCTTTGGAATTGGCGATCGAGATTACAAAGCGTATCGATGACGGGCGTGGGCCCTAAACGTCTTTATTTCGTCGCCGGCGAGGCCAGCGGCGATGCGCATGGCGCAGCCTTGATCGCCGCTCTGCGACGCCTGCATCCCGACGTCGTCATCACTGGTCGGGGCGGCCCGCGGATGCGCGCCGCCACGGAGGGAAGCGTGGTCGATTGGAGCCGGCACTCCGCCGTGCTTGGGCTCTGGGAAGTGCTGAAGAAATATCGCTACTTCCGGCGCCAGTTCACGAATTCGCTCCGCGCCATCAGCGAGCAGGAAGTCGATGCCGTCATTCTGATCGACTACCCCGGCTTCAATCTCCGCCTCGCCCGCGCGCTCTCCAAAAAGCAGCCGGACCTGAAAATCATCTACTACATCAGCCCGCAGGTCTGGGCTTGGAATCGCGGCCGCATCCCGAAGATGGCGGAGTGCCTCGACCTCATGCTCTGCATCTTCCCCTTCGAAGCCGATATCTATAATCAATCCGGCCTGCGCACCGTTTTTGTCGGGCACCCCATGATCGAAGCGCTCGGCGCGGGGCCGAAGGAGACGCGCGTCCCGAATCTGTTCGGTCTTTTTCCCGGCAGCCGCTGGCGCGAGGTCCGCAAGATTTTGCCGGTGATGGTGCGGGCCGCCGAACTCATCCACGATGCCATGCCGGACGTGCGTTTTGAAGTGGCCTCCGCCTCGGTCTCCTTCAACCGCGAGATCGAACGGCAGCTGCGCCATTCGCGTCTGCCGGCGGACGCGACCGAGATTACGACCGGCCAGGCGGAGGCGGCCATGCAACGCGCCAGCGCGGCTCTCATCGCTTCGGGCACAGCCACCTTGCAGGGAGCTTTTTTCCGGCTCCCCTTTGTGCTCGTCTATCGTGTGCCCTGGTTCTTTTACCTCCCCGCGCGGGCGCTGGTGCGGGTGAAATATCTCGGCATGCCAAACGTCCTCGCCGGCCGCGAGATCGTCCCGGAGTTCATTCAACATCGCGCCCAGCCCCGCGCCATCGCGCAGGACGCCCTGCGTTTGCTCCAAGACAAAGAAGCGCGCGATCGCCAGTTGGCGGAGTTCGACCGGATCATCGCCACGCTCGGCCAGGATGGTGCCAGCAGCACGGCCGCGCAGGCCATCATGGATGAGCTGGGCGACGGCGCGGCCCGTTAGTAGCGGAGCGAATAAAACTCGCGCAACCTCGCCATCATCGGCGTTTGGTAAGCCGTGCGCGAGATCGCGCCGTCTGTTTCCTCGCCCACCACCCTCGATTCCTTCTGCAGCCGGGTCCCATACCAGGCGTGGAAAACACCGCCGCTGATCGTGGGAAAATGCGGATGGCCAAACGAGAAACACCGGTAAGCTGCATGCGGATGGTGCGGCGCCAGCGTGGCACAGGGCTCGAGTGGCAGCGCCTCGATTTTCTTCCCGCGTTCCAAGAGGCGGATGGTCGCCTCCTCGCCGGTGTCGGTGGTTTCGCCCCGCACCTTTCGCAGGACCACATCGCCGCCCAGATCGGCCTTGAAGAAAACCATGAAGTGCGGGTGCACGTACCAATCGAACGGATTGCCCTTGTGCCGTCCGATTAATTTCGGGCCCGCCAGCCGGCAATCGTCATCCAGCCGATCCGCCGTGCCCGCGAGCCACCCGGCATCGATCGGGTGCGCATCGGAATCGACGAACGCAATGATCTCATGCCGCGCCGCCGCCACTCCGCGCTCCGCGGCTTCGCCATGCGAATGGTCCGCCCGCTTCTGCTTCACGGAAACGACCCGCACATCCGGTTGCTGCGCGCACCACTCCAGCGTCCCATCGCGGCTCCCGCGATCCACCACGATGATCTCATACGTCCGCGGGCCGATGAACTCGCGGACCTTCTCCACCAGCAGGCGCAGGAAGAAAAACGTATCGTAGGTCACAGTCACCACACTGATGGATCGCGGCGGCGGAGAAATGGAACCGGGCATGAAAGCTGGAAGCTTGCGCTACCTTCCGGCGAAGACAAACATGTCCTCCGTGGCCAGCGCACCGCTTAAAATCCAGAACTTCATCGACGGGCAATTCGTGGCGCCGAGTGGCGGCAAATATCTCGATAACATCGAGCCCGCCACCGGGAAACCCTACTCGCTCGTCCCCGATAGCGACGCGGGCGACGTCGAGCAAGCCGTCGCCGCCGCGGAAAAAGCCTTCCCCGCCTGGTCCCGCACGCCAGCCGCCGAGCGCTCGGAGATTCTCCTCCGCCTCGTCGCCTTGATCGAGCGCGACCTCGAGAAGCTGGCCCGCGCCGAATCCATCGATACCGGCAAACCGGTCTCGCTCGCGCGCAATCTCGACATCCCGCGCGCGGCCTCGAATTTCCGTTTCTTCGCCACCGCCATCCTGCACACGGAAAACGAAGCCCACGTCACCGACGGCGTCGCCTTCAATTACACCCTCCGGCAGCCACGCGGCATCGTCGGCCTCATCTCCCCGTGGAATTTGCCGCTCTACTTGCTCAGCTGGAAAATCGCGCCCGCCATCGCCTGTGGGAACACCGCCATTGCGAAGCCCAGCGAGCTCACTCCCATGACAGCCTACCTGCTGTGCGAGCTTTGCCGCGAAGCCGGCCTGCCCGATGGCGTCCTGAACATCGTTCACGGCACCGGGCCGAACGTCGGCCAGGCCATCACCGCGCATCCGAAGGTCGGCACCATCTCCTTCACCGGCGGCACCGTCACCGGGCGGAAGGTCGCCGAGACCTGCGCCCCCATGTTCAAGAAAGTCTCCCTCGAGCTCGGCGGCAAAAATCCCAACGTCATCTTCGCCGATGCCGACCTCGACGCCGCCATCAGTGGCAGCCTACGCTCCTCCTTCGCGAATCAAGGCCAGGTCTGCCTCTGCGGCTCCCGCGTCTTCGTCGAGCGCCCGGTTTACGAGCAATTCGTTAGTCGCTTCGTCGAGAAAGCCGGCCAGCTCAAACAAGGCGACCCCCTCGACGCCGGCACCGAGCAGGGCGCCATCGTCTCCCAGGCCCAGCTTGACAAAGTAAAATTCTACGTCGACCTCGCCCGGCAGGAAGGCGGCACCATCGCCCTCGGCGGCCAGCCGCCCGCGCCGCCTAACGAACGCTGCGCCACCGGTTACTTCTTCCCGCCCACCGTCATCACCGATCTCCCCGTCGGCTGCCGCACGAACCGCGAAGAAATCTTCGGCCCCGTCATCTCCATCACGCCGTTCGAAAACGAAGACGAAGTCATCGGCTACGCCAACGACACCGAGTACGGCCTCGCCTCCAGCGTTTGGACGCAAAACCTCGGCCGCGCCCACCGTGTCGCCGAAGCCATCCACACCGGCACCGTCTGGGTCAATTGCTGGCTCGTCCGCGACCTGCGCGTCCCCTTCGGCGGCATGAAACAAAGCGGCGTCGGCCGCGAAGGCGGGAACGAAGCGCTCCACTTCTTCACCGAACCCAAAAACATCTGCATCGCGACGTAGACGTATCTGCGTAGCCTTTGGGAGGAAGCAGAAATGCCTTCGACAGTCATCCGCAACATCGTTAGACTCCTTTCATGTCAGAGGGCGAGACGAACGACCTGAGCGCGCGCATCGCGGAGGAAGCCGCTTCGCTTCCGGCGGAGAAGCAGAGCGCCGTTCTCGATTTCGTTTTATCCATAAAAGAGAGCGCTGCTGCAGCCTCGGTAGCCGCGGAGGAAGATGGAGATGCTGCGTGGGAACGCATCATCGCTGATCCGCGTCCGCGGCCCAAACTTGAAGCGTTCATGAAAGCGGCGGCCGAAGAGGGCGACGAACCTCTCGATTTGGATCGGATGTGATTTCCCGAACCCGTCCGGAGTTCTGGCGCCTCTTCGCGTGCCTCGACCGGCAAACGCAGGCAACCGCTCGCGCGACCTACGATCGATTTCTGAGCGATCCGGCGCACCCGTCTCTCCGCTTCAAGAAACTGACCGGCGTCCATGGAGCGTGGTCAGTGCGAATCGGAAAACAATATCGTGCCGTTGGCGAGCGCCACGGCGACAAAATCTATTGGTTCTGGATTGGCACGCACAACGACTTCGACAACCTCTTTGCGTAGGTCGGGCGGCGCCGATCACAACTAGCCAGAATGCGTTCCCGTGCGATGTGCCGCGACGTGCCGCCTTCCGGCTGCGGCCTCCAGCGCATCCAGCCGTCGGTGAGTTCTGCGATCTGCTCCGCCGAGAGGCCAATCGCTGGTGCTTCCCCCGCGATGCTAATCCAGAGTTCCTTCACCAACTGAGGATTGGTGATCGACGCTTTTAGCGCGCGAATATCTAATGCTTTTTAGACGGGACCCCGGCCGCTCTCGCCCGTAGGATTATCGAGTTGTCCCGCCCGTGCGGGACACGCCGGTCATGCTACCGTCTAGCGTGCCTCGCGCGACCAAAGACCACTTTGTTCCCAAAGCCTACCTTCGCGGTTTTGCTCGCGACTATCTAGTAGGCAAAAAGGGGGGCCGTCTCGTGGTTCACCATCCTGGTCTGGGATGGGTCAATCGTCTGAGTATCAACGACTATGTCGGCTGCGAGTCGGAATTCTACGACAATCATCCAATCGATAAACATTGGTCGCAAACGATCGAACAGAGCTGGCCGGGAGCAAGAACACGCTTGAAGAGCAAGGAGACATCAAGCGAATTGCTTGATGAACTTTTTTGGTTTTGTAGCGGCCCAATTTGTCCGAACGCACTACTTTATGAATGTCGTAGCGCGCTGCATTTCCTTGGAGCAAGCCAAAGAAAGGCGAGTAACTCTTGGGGGTCGCGAAGTCGTGAGCATGTTTCTCGGAAGTGCCGACACTGGTGAAGTCATGAACCGTGTCTCGCAGTTCTGGCCTATCGCTCGGCGATGCCTGGAGGCAGATTACAATTGGACCGTTTATCACAATTCCTTATCGCGAAGATTTTTAGCGAGCGATAACCCGTGCGTGTGGGAACCGAAAACGGGAGGTGTCACCATGCCGCTCGCGCTCGATCTTGCCCTCGTCGGTGAAATCGTCCCGGATGGGACTGTACCGGGCGTTCGGCACTCCAATGCGTCCGTTGATCTGGTCGGAAAGATCAATCGGGCCACAGTTCGGGGATGCAACTCTTGTGTCTATTCGCATGAAGATACGTCGGAGTTGCGTCGCTTTATGAAGAAGAATCATGTCGATCGAAACATCACGTTGGCTGGTCGGCAGTTCTCCAATGACGGAGGTCCATTAAGTAATGAAGATGTTGAACGCTTGATGAGAAAACCTTAAACACCTCAGGTCAAAGGAGTAATCCAGAGAGGCTTTGGCGGAGGGTTAAGCAATTTTATTGTTGAAAGCGGCTCTGAACAAATCCGCTTTCATCCGCGTAATCCAGCGGCTACAGATTTAGGCATGAGTAGCGTTCGAGTTTTGGTCGGCACGCGCAAGGGCGCGTTTGTTCTTACATCGGATGGGAAGCGGAAGGACTGGAAGGTGGACGGTCCGCATTTCGCCGGATGGGAGGTTTATCACGTTAAGGGGTCGTCGGTGGATCCGAACCGCATCTACGCTTCGCAGACGAGCGATTGGTTTGGGCAGATCATTCAACGCTCGGAGGATGGTGGGAAGACCTGGGAGGTGCCGGGCGGGGCGCCGCCGCCGGGCGAGCATGGAATGCCGCAGGGGCAGAGTAACAAGTTTACTTACGATGGCGTGCCGGGGACGCACATGTGGTACGATGGGACGCAGCATCCGTGGGAATTTAAGCGCGTCTGGCATCTGGAGCCGTCGCTGACTGATCCTGATCTGGTTTACGCGGGGGTGGAGGATGCGGCGCTTTTTTGTTCGAAGGATGGCGGCATGACTTGGAGCGAACTTTCCGGGCTGCGCAAACATAAGACGGGCGCGAATTGGCAGCCGGGGGCGGGCGGGATGTGTCTCCACACGATTCTGCTCGATCCGAAAAATCCGATGCGCATGTTTATCGCGATCTCGGCGGCGGGTGCGTTCCGCACGGACGATGGCGGTGAGACGTGGAAGCCGATCAATCGCGGATTGCGTTCGCAGTTTCTCCCGCAAGAAGACGTGGAGGTGGGGCACTGCGTGCATCGGATCGCGATGCATCCGTCCCGGCCGGAGACGCTCTTCATGCAGAAGCATTGGGACGTGATGCGGAGCGATAACGCCGGCGAGATGTGGAGCGAAGTGAGCGATAATCTGCCGAGCGATTTCGGGTTTCCCATCGATGTGCACGCGCACGAGCCGGAGACGATCTACGTGGTGCCGATCAAGAGCGATTCCGAGCATTTTCCGCCGGATGGGAAGTTGCGCGTCTATCGCAGCCGAACAGGCGGGAATGATTGGGAAGGGTTGACGAAGGGGCTGCCGCAAAGCGATTGCTACGTGAATGTGTTGCGCGATGCAATGGCAGTGGATTCGTTAGACGAATGCGGCGTTTATTTTGGGACGACGGGCGGCCAGGTCTATGCTTCGGCGGATGGGGGCGATACCTGGAATGCGATCGTGCGTGATCTGCCGGCCGTGCTCTCGGTGGAAGTGCAAACGTTGCCGTGAAATCCCGAGCTCCAAATTCCAAGCTCCAGAGAAGCTCCAAAGCTCAAGCTCCAAACGCGCGGCGTGCGGCGCGCGCTCTTGCTTGGTGTTTGGTGCTTGGAATTTCTCTGGAGTTTGAAGCTTGGCGTTTGGAGCTTTTCCCATGATCCGCGTCGTGCTGCCGCATCATCTGCGGACGCTGGCGCGGGTGGGTGATGAGGTGCAAGTCGATGTTGGCGGCGCAGTCACAACGGGCACGATTCTCGATGCGCTGGAGGCTAAGTATCCAATGCTGCGCGGGACGGTGCGCGATCACGGAACGTTGAAACGCCGGCCGATGGTGCGTTTCTTCGCTTGCGAGGAAGATGTGTCGCACGATTCGCCGGACACGCCGTTGCCCGAGCCGATCGCGAGCGGTGCGGAACCATTCTTCATCATCGGAGCGATCGCGGGCGGCTAAAACATCGGCTCAGACTTTCGGGCTGCTTTTCATGGAGAATCGTCGGATACCAGTTGGTAGGGACGGGCGCGCTGCGCCGTCCAGAACGCGTGACCAGCTTTGCCCACGTCCGATCGCGCCTTATGACATCCACGCTGCTCGGACGGCGCAGCGCGCCGTCCCTACGAATTCTAGGCCGCTAAAATTATCTTCGTGAACTTTGTGACCTTTGTGCGAGGCCTCTCCTCATGAGTCAGTCATTCGAAAGCAAGCGCGCGGCGGAACAAGTTGGCGCGTTCCCGCACGCGAAGCGAGTGGGCAATCTGCTTTTCCTTTCCGGGATCGGTCCGCGCGTGCGGGGAAGCAAGGAGATTCCAGGCGTGACGTTGGATGCGGGGGGCAACATCACCGATTACGACATCGAGAAACAGTGCCACGCGGTTTTTGAGAATGTGCGGCTCGTCCTCGAGGACGCCGGTGCGAGCTGGAGCGACATCGTGGATGTCCAGGTTTTCCTGACCGCCATGAAGAAGGATTTTGCGGTCTTCAATCGCATTTATCCCGAGTATTTCGCGGGAGAAGGCAAGCCGAACCCGACGCGCACCACGGTGGAAGTAGGCGCGTTGCCGACGCCGATCGCGATCGAGCTCAAGGTGATCGCCGCGATCGGATGAGCGCGGCGCCTTTCCGCATTCTCGCGGCCGATCATACGGGGATCACGGTCTCGAACCTGGAACGCTCGCTCGCCTTCTGGCGCGATGTGATGGGCTTTGAATTGTCGCATCGCCCGCATCAGACGGGCGATCTCGCGAGCGAGATCACCGGGGTGCCGGGTGCGGAGATTTCGATCGCGGTCTTGAAGGGCTACGGACATAAGATCGAGTTGCTGGAATATCTGGCGCCGGACGATCGGGAGCACTTCAAACCGAGGCCGTGCGATGTCGGATCGGTGCACGTCGCGTTCGTCGTCGATGATCTGGATGCGGTCCTGGCCACGATTGCCGCGTCCGGCTGGCAGGCGGCGGGGAAGCCGCAAACGCTGCAGGTGGACCCGAACGCTGGGAAGCGTGTCGTCTATGTGCGCGACCCGGACGGGACCACGATTGAGTTCATGCAGCCGCCGCCGGAGCGGGCTAAGTAGAACGCGATGAAGTTTTCTGCTGACGAAGATTACGCGCTGCAACTCGACCGCGACGATGCGCTCGGTCGCTTTCGCGAGCGGTTTCATATTCCGCCGCACTCGGATGGCCAGCCGCTGATTTACTTTGTCGGCAATTCGCTCGGCTTAATGCCGCAGGCGACGCGCAGGCTGATCGAACAGGAGTTGGACGACTGGGCGGGCCTCGGTGTCGATGCGCATCTGGACGGGACGACGCCGTGGTACTCCTATCACGAGACGGTGCGGGAGGGTGCGGCGCGGCTCGTCGGCGCGCAGCCTAACGAGGTGGTCTGCATGAACAGCCTGACGGTGAATTTGCACCTGATGATGGCGACGTTTTATCGGCCGACGAAAGCGCGCTTTAAGATCCTGATGGAGGATCCGGCGTTTCCTTCCGACACCTACGCGATCAAATCGCAGATCGCGCATCACGGCTTCGAACCTGATGAGGCGCTCGTGCTGGTGGGGCCGAGGGAAGGGGAGTATACCGTGCGCCAGGAAGACATCGACGCGGCGCTGGAGAAGCATGGCGAAGCGATCGCGCTCGTGCTTTTCGCGGGCGTGAATTTCTTCACCGGCCAGCTTTTCGAGATCAAGAAGATTACGGCCGACGCGCAGAAGCGCGGTTGTATGGTGGGAATCGATCTCGCGCACGCGGTCGGAAATGTTCCGCTGTCGTTACATGATTGGAACGTCGATTTCGCCGTCTGGTGCTCCTACAAGTATCTTAACTCCGGGCCGGGCGCGGTGGCGGGCGCGTTCGTGCACGAGCGCCACTCGACGAATCGAGACCTCCCGCGGTTCGCGGGCTGGTGGGGCAACGATCCTGCGACGCGTTTCCGGATGCAGCTGGAGCCGGATTTCGTGCCGGTGCTCTCAGCGGATTCGTGGGCGATCAGCAATCCGCCGATCTTTTCCATGGCGCCGTTGCGGTCATCGTTCGCGATTTTCGACGAGGCTGGCGGAATGGACGTCTTGCGCGCGAAGTCTGTGCAATTGACCGGCTACCTCGAGTTCCTGCTCGATCTGAAATCGGACGGAGCGCACCAGCGTTTCACGGTCATCACGCCGCGGGCTTCGGAAGCGCGCGGGTGTCAGCTTTCCATCCTGGTGCACGAGAATCCGAAGGAGCTCTTCGCCAAACTGGAGGCCGCAGGCGTGAAGTGCGACTTCCGCGAGCCGAATGTGATCCGCACGGCGCCGACGCCGCTCTACAACACCTTCCACGAGGTGTGGCGGTTCGCGCAGCTGCTCGGTTGAAGCGTTGGCTTCTAGTCGAGCAATTCCCTCACGCAGCTGATCAACCCCTGCACCGCAAAGGGCTTCACGAGGTATTTCACTTCCTGCTCGGTGAGGAACTGGTGAATCTTAGGGTCGGCGGCGTAGCCGGTGATGAAAATGAAGTGATCGGCCAGCGCGGGCCGCATCTCTTTGACCGTCAGGTAAAAATCGTCGCCGCGCAGGCGTGGCATCTTCAAATCGCAGATGACCGCGTCGTATTCGTGCGCGCCGACTTTAAGCAAGGCTTCCTCGCCGTCGAACGCCAGGTCGACGAGATAATTTTCGTCCGCCAGGATCCATTGCAACGCGGTCGCGAGTTGCTGGTCGTCGTCCACGAGGAGGATGGCCCGGAGACCGAGCGAGTGGACTTCATGATGTCCGTTGGTTTGACGCTGGGGCTTCATGGGACGCGAATGGGGTCGTTTTAAGCAGCCCCAATGCCATCTTCGAGCCGGAGCGGAAAAAAGTAGTCCGTCGGGAAGCCCGCTCCCGCCACTTTTTCCTGCTTCCCTGCCTTCCCGTTTCGTGGATTCTGAGGCGTGCCTCAATTTACCCTCATCGGAAGCGGCCTCGCCGGCGGTCTGCTCGGCGCTTATCTGGGGCGGCGGGGCTACGAGGTGGATCTTTTCGAGCGACGCGCTGATCCGCATGCGGGGAGCCTGGTGGGCGGGCGCTCGATAAACCTCGCGCTCTCCGCGCGGGGAATTCACGCGCTCCAGCAGGCCGGGATCGCGGAGGAGGTCTTGCAACACGCCATCCCGATGCGCGGACGGATGATTCACGACCGCTCGGGCGATTTGCACTTCAGCGCATACGATCGCGATCCGGAGAAGTGCATCAACTCCATCGGCCGGGGCGCGCTCAACAACGCCGTGATCGACGCCGCGAAGCGGAACCCGAACGTGCGCGCGCTTTTCAATCAACGCTGCACGGGTGTCGACCTCGATGGCCCAAGTGCGCAATTGTTGAACACCGAGACGAATCAAACGACCGAGGCGCGCGGAGACTCGCTCATCGGAGTGGACGGCGCGTTCTCCGCGGTGCGCGGCGCGATGCAACGGCTGGAGCGTTTCGAATACAGCCAGAGTTATCTCGCGCATGGCTATAAGGAGCTGACCATTCCACCAGCGCTCGATGGCGGATGGCAGATGGAAAAGCATGCGCTTCACATTTGGCCGCGGAAAAGTTTCATGATGATCGCGCTGCCGAATCCGGACGGCTCGTTTACCTGCACGCTCTTCTGGGAATTCACCGGTGCGCGCAGTTTTGAAACAACCAGGACGGACGACGACGTTCGCCGTTTCTTCGGTGAGGAATTTCCCGACGCGGTTCCGCTCATGCCGTCGCTCCTGGACGACTATCGGGAAAACCCGACCGGTTCGCTGGTCACGATCCGCTGCGCCCCGTGGCATTATCAGGACAAGGTCGCGCTGGTCGGCGATGCCGCGCATGCGGTCGTTCCGTTCTACGGGCAGGGGATGAACGCCGCTTTCGAAGATTGCGTCGTGCTCGACGAATGCCTGGCCGAGTTCCCGAACGATCGCGGCCGCGCCTTCGCCGAGTACTCCGCGCGCCGAAAGCAAAACGCCGACGCACTGGCCGATCTCGCGGTGCAGAACTTCATCGAGATGCGCGACAAAACCGCGTCGCCGGTCTTTCGCGCGAAGAAGAAGCTCGATCACTTTCTCGAAGGCGTGATGCCCGGCGTTTACCTGCCGCTCTACGCGATGGTTTCCTTCACGCGCATCCCCTACGCGAAGGCCGCACGGCGCGCGCGCCTCCAGGATGCGCTCGTTTATTCCACCTTGTCGGTTGTATTCGCTTTGCTGCTCTTGATCGCGTGGCGCCTGCTTGCGAGCGTGGTTTGGTAGGGGCGCCGCGCTGCGGCCTCCGAGAGTGTGGTTTTCACGCTTGGGGGTGTTTCGACGACTTGCGTGCAGATGATGTTGGTCGGACGGCGCAGCCCGCCGTCCCTACCGAAACTTCGATTACTCGCGCTCGAAGCGCGCAATTTCGTCGAGGAGATCCTGGGCGCGACTGACGCTGCGACCGGCGGAGCTGTCATCGAAATTCCTGGCCAATTTCTCCCGGCCGATGCGCCGTGACCAGAACACGATTCCGAGCAGAACGGCGAGAGAGATGAGTCCGCTGGCGACAAACCAGCCGACCACGGCAGGATTCCGCACCCAGACATCCGCACCGAGTCTGTGGAAGATCATGAGCAAAAGTGGAATCCAAATGAAACACCCGGTCACACCGAACCACATTCCAGTCCGGATGTGCCAATGGCGGAGCTCGGCAATTTGCTTTTGCAACGTGAGTACGGGCGCTGCGTAATCCATCTGTTTGATCAGGTGCAGATCGCGCGCGGCAATGATGATCATCATGACGCCATAGGCGTGCAACGTGATTCCATAGATCATGAGATGCGCCATGCCGAGGTGATTGACCCAGAAGCTTGCGCCCCAGAGCACAAGGAGCGCGCCGGCGATGATCTGGAAGATTTGCCCGAGAACGAGCGGCCGAAAGCCGGAGCGGAAGCGGGTCCGTTTGGTCTCGCGAAATTGGGCAAACGAGAGCGCGTTCTGCCGTTCCAGGCTTCGGCTAAGCGTTTGCCAGGCGGATTTGAGATCGTCGAGTTCAGTCATGAGTCTTGTTGGTTTAGTTTCAACATCTCGTCGCGGAGACGCTGTTTGAGGCGGTTGAGTTTGGTGGCCACGTTTGTTTCGGTGATGGAAAGGATGGCGGCGATCTCCCGGTAGCTGTGATCGTCGAGAAAAAGAAGGAGGAGCGCGCGATTCAGCGGATCGAGCGTGGCAATTATTTTTTGGAGCAACGCAACCCGCTCGTCCGTTTCGGTATCGCCGCTCGATTCAGCGGCGATTTCGGTTCTCACGTCCTCCAGAGGAACGGTCTGGCGGCCGGGGCGAGTATTCTTGCGCAGGAAGGAAATCGCGACGTTGAGCGCGATGCGATACATCCACGTGGCAAAGGGACGCTCGGGCGAGTAGCGCGGATACGCCCGCCAAAGTTGCAGTGTGATCTCCTGCATCAAGTCGTGCCGGTCCGCCGCGCTGCTGCTGTAGCCGGCCGCAACCTTGCGAATGATGCCGGCGTGCTGATCGAGCAGGTCGACGAACGTCTGCCTGGCGTCGGGTGCGACAGTCATGAGAGTGGCGGAAGCGTGCATCTGGAAAACATCTCGTTACCAGAGTGATTCGCGATGCCGCCGAGAAAATCACAACCAAATCGCTTTCGGGAACGTTTAGCCGTGGGTCGCTTCCAATTGTCGATCGTGCCAGCGGCTGAAAAGGACGACCGCGCAGATCGCGCCGACCAGCGCGCAAGCCATGTCTTTTTGCGTGTCCCAAATGTCGCCCTGCCCCCCGAGAAACGCGTCCGCGTTTTGTCCGTAGATTTCCGCGGTGACCCATTCGATCAACTCATAGACGGCGCTGATCGCCATCGCGATGCAGACGGCGAAGAAGCCGGTCCAGACGCGGGAAAGCACGATGCTTCGACGGAGAATAATCTCGCGCGCGATCAAGGCCGGCACGAGGCCTTGCGCGAAATGTCCGAGCCGATCGTAGTGATTCCGTCCGAGGTGGAGAAGATCACGCACCCAGAAGCCCGCGGGCACTCCCGCGTAGGTGTAATGGCCGCCGACCGCGAGCAGGATCATGTGCAAGGCGATGAGCGTTTGCAAAAGGGGCGTGAAACGGAATTTCTTTCGGTAAACGAAAAGGGCGATGAGGCCGAGCAGCGTCGGCGCCACTTCCAACCACCACGTCAGGCGATCGTGCGGCGCGATCCCGGACCAGACCACGACCGCGATAACGGCAGCGAGGAGGAAGGCGGTGAAGCGGCCGTAAACGGGCATGGGCGCATCGTTTGCCAGAAACGCGCGGCGGGCAATCTCATTGCGCGGCTGGCGCTACATTCCTTTTCCGGCGGGTGGGATTTGGGCGCGCAGCGGTTCTTTCAGAAGACCGCTCCACTCTTCGTTGTACGGATGCACTTTCTCCACGCGTTTCCCATCGCGCTCGACGGGATACCCGTCATTCGCCCACTCAAAGATCGAGCCGCTCATGTTTCGCACATTCTTGTAGCCGGCTTCCTGCAGCTTGGTCGCGAACGCGCCGGAGCGGTAGCCTACCGAGCAGTAGGTGACGATCGGTTTCCCTTTCGCGAGCTCGATCGCGTTCGCTTCCGAGCCGGGCTCGACGCGTTGCGCGCCGCGGATGTGGCTCACGTCGTATTCGGCTTTGGTGCGCACATCGAGCAGGACGGGTTGATCGCGTTTCGCATCCTTTATCCACTCCGCCACTTCTTGCGGAGAGATGCGCTGCACCTTCGGGAAATCGTGGCGCACTTTCCAATTCACGATGGTCCAGCGGACGCCTTGCGAGAAAGCGACGGTGGCGAGGACGAGGAGGAGGCCGACGACGAGGACGAGGGAACGCATGATTTTTCTTAGGGAGCGAGTTCGTGGGCGGGACGGATGGGACGTTCGGGGACGGTGCCGTCCGGGAGTTGCCAGGCGCGCGGTTTGCGGAAGGGAAGGAGAAACAATTTCCAAAACGTGAGTTCGCTTTCCTCGCGGTAGGCGGCGACACCGATCGTGAGCGCGTCCTGCGGCACGTCGATGCGAAGGGTGCGGTGGAGACGATCCCACCAGCAGAAGACGGTGCTCCAGTTCGAGTTCGTTTCGCCCTGCACGATGGAGTGATGCGTGCCGTGCATCCGTGGCGTGACGAAGATGAAATTCAAGACGCGCTCCAACCGAAGCGGCAGCCGCCAGTTGGAATGTTGAAATTGATTCGAGAGACTGAAGATCAATTCGTAAACGGCGAGCGTCCAGATGCTCAAGCCGAGGACACCGACGACCGCGACGCGGAAGAAGATGGAGAAAAAGACTTCGCCCAAATGGAAGCGGCTGGCGGTGCTCACGTCCATGTCGAGATCGGTGTGGTGCACGTTATGGAAGCGCCAGAAGAAGGGCACGACGTGCATCATCCGGTGCCACCAATAGTAGGCGTAATCGTAGGACAAGGCTCCGGCGAAAATCGTGAGCGCGGTCGGCAGAGCGAGCCAATGGAAGAGACCGAAATGATGCTCGCTGGCCCAGATTGAAACCAGGAACGGAATCGGGACGAGGACGAGGCGCGAGACGAAGAGACCGGGCGCGGCCAGAATGCCATTCCGAATCCAACGGCGCACCGCGGAGAAATGTTGACGCCGCAGCGGCCACTTCCATTGCAGGAAAAGCAGCGCCAGAAAGACGATCACGAAAACCGGCCCGAGCTTTTCGATGAGTGAATTGTGGATGGGCATCGGGTGTTATTCGCGTGCGCGACAAAAAGGGGTGCCGCCCATTTTGCGGCAAAGCGCGTCGCCGATCTCGGAGACGATTTCAATCTTCGTGGGGTGGTAATATTCGCCCGTCACGAGCTGATGGACGGTGTGCTGGTGATCGATCGCGTAAGCGGGGAGATGGATGAGGTTCGCCGCATCACTGCAGAGCAAACCGGCGCCGAGGAGGTGCCCGTTATCCGCATCGGCGACGAATTCGCCGAACCCGAGATCGTCGCCTGCGAGTTGGAGCTTGCCCACGTCGGCGCTCTCCGCTTCCGCGGTCAAGACTCTGTGGCCATGCTTCTCGGCCGTTGCGCGACTTTGACCTGCGAATGCGAACTCGGGATCCGAGAACACGACTTGAATATTCGAGCGCCGATCCCATTCGCGGTCGGCATCCTTGACCGCGTTCTCGGCCGCGATGCCGCCTTCGATGTGCGCCTGATGCACCACCATGCGCAGTCCCGCGACATCGCCCGCGGCGAAAATGTGGCGGCTCCCTTTGACGCGCATGTCGAGGCTCACTTCCAATTTGCCGCGCTCGTTAGGCGCGATTCCGACGGCCGCGAGATTCAAACTCTCCAAAGCCGGGTGGCGTCCGGTGGCAACGAGCACGCGCTCTGCGACCAAAGTCTCTTCGCCTGCTTCACATTTCGTCACGACGCGAAACTCTCCCGCGCCCTCGCGTTCCAAGGAAACAAGTGCGTGCCCGGTGCGAATCAGGACACTTTCGCGCTCGTAAATCTGTTCGAGCCGTTCCCCGAATTTCTTCGGATATTTTGAGAGCAACCTGGAGCGCGTGAGGATCGTGACCGCGCAACCAAGCCGCGCGTAGCGCAGGGAAAATTCGAGCGCCACGGGACCCGCGCCGATGACCGCGAGCGAGCGGGGCAGGACGGTGTTGGCGAGAATCTCGACGTTGGTCCAGGCGTCGTTGGGACCCACCGGGACGCGCACCTCCTGCGGAATCGTGTTGCTGGAACCGGTGGCAATGATCGCGGCGTCGAACGTGTGGCGCTCGCTGCCATCGTCGATCTCGTTCATCCCGACAAAGCGCGCCTCGCGGTCGATGATTTGGAAATCCTTTTCTGCCAGACTCGCGAGCACTTCCTCCCGGTAGGCGCGGAACTGCGCGATCTCGTGATCTTTCCAGGCCACGATTTGCCCCAAGTATTCCTCCGGTTGCCGCGGCTTCACCTCCAGCCAGCCGTGCCGCTTTGCGTGATGCATGGCGTCGATCGGTTCGAAGATTGCCTTCGAGGGCATGCACCCGCGCTCGATGCAAAGCGAAGCTTTCGCTCCGCGAGTGCCGACGAATAAAAGGACGCGCGCTCCCATTTCACAAGCGGTGCGGGCTGCGGTTAGCCCAGCGGAACCCGCGCCGAGGACGGCAATGGTTTTTTGTTCACTCATGTGATGTTTTCTTCGTGGCGCCGGTCTGCGCGAGCACTGTTTCGAGCAAGACCTTACGATACTTTTCCGGCTCGTTCAGGTGCGGCCAATGCCCGGAGTTTTCGAACCAGACAAGCTGCTTGCCACGCGGCGCATCGAGCGCATCAAAGTAAAGGGCGGCCAATTCCGCGGAAGCGGTGGAAGTGCGATCGTGGCGGCCGAGAAAGAAATAAACCGGAACCTCGAGACGCGGGATTTCTTTGAAGAAGTCGATCCAGAACGCATCGCGCCAGAGATGCTTGATCGAAAATCGATAGCCGAAGCCGAGGCGCACGAGGTCGGCTAACGAGTAAGCCGGCGAAGCGAAGGCGATCCGGACGAATCGCATCGGGTCCATCTCGCGATACTCAAGCTTGCCGTAGTGGTTGATCCAGCGGTTCATGAGTT
>JBDSNB010000251.1:0-7448 GCA_039915555.1 Chthoniobacterales bacterium
CGATCCGCGATTACTTCTACGAAACGGGAATCCGCATCGGCATGAAACCCGCCGGCGGCATCCGCACCGCCAAACAAGCGCTCGCCTATCTCGTGATGGTAAAAGAAACGCTCGGCGACGACTGGCTAACGCCTGACCTCTTCCGCTTCGGCGCCAGCACCCTCGCGAACGACGTCCTCATGCAGATCGCCAAGACCGTCGATGGCAACTACCAAAGCGCCGACTACTTCTCGCTCCCGTAAGTGAACGAGAACGCCCCGGTTGTCGCGACCTCGCGAAACCGATCATTCCAACGAGCGAGAACGCTCATCATCTGGCTCCTCCTGCTCGGCATCATTGTCGTGGGCGGCTCCAACTGCTGGATGCTCGAATCCTCCCGCAGCCGTATCTTCACCAATACGTCAGCGATTCCCGAGAACGAAGTTGGCTTGGTCCTTGGCACCTCCAGCTCACTCCGCGGAGGCTACGCCAATCCCTTCTTCACCGGTCGCATCGCTGCTGCTGCCGAGCTCTACCACGCCGGCAAAGTGCATCATCTCCTCCTCAGCGGAGACAACCGCAAAGCCGGCTACGACGAACCCACCGACATGAAAAACGCCCTCATGGCCAAAGGCGTCCCAGAGTCCGTCCTCACGTTGGATTATGCCGGCTTTCGCACCTTCGATTCCATGGCGCGCGCCCACCACGTCTTCGGCCTCACCCGCGTCACCATCATCAGCGACGATTTCCACGCGCCCCGCTCCATCGTCCTCGGCCGCCACTTCGGCATCGACACCATCGCCTACACCTCGAAACCGATCCCACTCCGCTGGTCCACCAAAAGCCGCCTCCGGGAAATCCTCGCCTGCGTGAATACCGTCCTCGATTTCACCATCCTCCAGACCAAGCCGCACTTCCTCGGACCGCCAGAGCCGATTCGCTGACGAAGCACAAACGGCGTTATTGGTCGTCCGCAAAGTCCTTCGCCGTCTTCGCTGAAGACGCAGCATTTTTTTCCGCGGACACCAACTGCAAGATCCGAAGCAGGCGTTGTTGTTGCGACGGGGAAAGAGAAGAAGCGTCAAGGGATTTTTGGAATTCGGTGGCGGACGGCGCATGACGCTCGTTTCGCAGCATCGCCGTCAGTAGTCGCTCCTGCAGATCCGGGCTGGCAGATTGAAAGACCGCCGCCGCATCGGATACGGTCGAGTCGCCCAGAGATCGGAACTCCTCGGAAGCCTTCTCTCGGATTGCGAGCGGCTGTTCCTCGATCCATTGCAACATCTCGGTCGACGAAAAGAAAGCGCTCCCCAACGCTCCCTGCCAGTAGGCTGGCGGCAAGGTCGTCATCCAGGATGCGAAAGCACGCGATGTCCTGACGGTATCGCCGGCTTCTTCCGAGCCCAAGGGGTGACGACGGAATGCCTCTCGAAGTGCGTCAGCCCCGACATCCTCCGGCAGGGATTGCACAAACTTTGCCGCCTCTTCCCTCGAATCGGAGTAGAGATTGCGGACAATCGCCCCGACTCCACCGAGAAATCCTGACTCGCCCGAATGAGCTAAAACGTACGCTACCGCCGCCGCGCGGTCGCTAACATACCACCCGTCGATAAACTCCTCTGAAAGGAGGGCGTCTTCTCCTTCGGATCCCCGCCCTTTGAGCCAGCGCCTCGCCTCCGCGGGATCAGCCTCTGCCCAGGTTCTAGTCAATACCGGGATGAGGACCTGCCGGATAGGAAGGCGGTGCAGATAATCTTCCGTCTCCGGATGTTGGCTTATGAACCGGCCGACCGCGCCCGCATCGATTTCCATCCATGCGAACAGAACGTCCAGAAGGTAATCCCGAGAGCTGACTGTTTCCGTGGCATTTTCCAAACTCAGGCTCAACTCTGCAATCTTGGGCATGGCAGACCCGGGTGCCGCATCCACCGCCGCCCCGAGAGCCACACACTGCATCTTCACGTCTTCGATGGCCCTGATGGCTTTGACCGCCGCCGTCGGATCAAATTGCACCAACAGCTTATAGAATCCCGAAACCGCCGCCGTCCGCCGCGGGCCATCCGGCATCGCCGCCAGCTCGCTGGCCCACTTCTCCCGCGCTCCCTCGGGCGCTGAGCGTAGAGCTTCGTAAAATTTCCAGAACGGTAGCGCGAGGATTTCCGTCACCGCCAGTTGCCGATAGGCAGGCGGCTCGATTTCGGGTGCTGGCAATTGCGCCACCGCGCTGGTCGAGCGTGCGCGCGCCTTCGCCGCCTGTGCGCTGGCTTCGAATTGCCGTCCCGCGAAGAACGCCAACACCGTCACGCCCGCCAACGCGAGCACCGCGACCCATCGAGCCCTATTCCGCATAGGGTTTCCCAGTGATGAAGGTGCGCAAATACGCCTTCTGTTGCTCCGAGACCGAGAGCTCATTGATAATCCGGCTCGCCGATATCGCTCCCGGCACAGAAGTTTCCAACCGTCGGACCAACGCCCCTACTGCGGCATCCCGTAATCTGGCATCGCTGATCGTGAGACCGATTTCGATCGCTGGCTCGCGCGAGTGATAGCCCAATACCGCCGCGTGGCAGCAGCTCGCGATCGCTGTATCCCGCGATGCCGGGGGAAGCTGATTGAGCCAAGCCTTTGCTGCGTCCGGGGTTTCGTCCATCCACTTTGCCGCGACCGGGCCGATGTTTTCCTGCCATAACTCCAGCGGCAACGTGATCATCCAGTGCGCGACCTCCTCAGGCGGGCGTTGATATTCGGGTCCCCGATCATTGATCCCGTTGACCTCCTCGGGGAGTGGGCTGGTCACGGCGGCCACATTTTTTACCGCGGCCTGCGCCTGCGAGGTCGGTAAGACCGCCAGTAGCCTGGTCGCGTCCTCACCCGCGAATCGGATAAATTGATAGACCAGCTCGTTGATCGCGCTCGCGAATTGTGGCTGGCCCGCTTTCGCCACCGCGTACTCGATCGCTCCCGCCCGATCGACCCGGCCCCAGCTGGTGAGAAGCGCCTCCGCCACACCCTGCGTCTGCCGCGAGGCATCATCCTCCAGCCAGCTTCTTGCCGCCGCCGGATCGATCTCGCCCCAACTTCTGATCAACGCAGACATCCGCCAGTCGTCTCCCGTCTCGCGATCCCTTTGCTTCGCCGTCAGTGGATACTTCTCGATAAATTCGCTCACCGCCACCGGATCGACCCGGCTCCAATTACCGAACAAATCCGCTCCACCGAAAACGCTCCCCGCAAACGGCAACTCCTCCAACATTTCCGCGAGGTCGCCCCAGGTCGATTCCGGTGCCGCCTTCGTCATCGCATCGATCGCCACATCGCGCGCCCGCAAGTTTCCCGCGTGGAGCACCCCCTCGATCGCCGCGCGATGATCCACCTGAATGAGACTCTTATAATAGGCCGCCACCGCCACGCGCTGGCCCAATCCGCTGGGCATCTGCTCCAACTCGCGCGCCCAGGCCATGCGTTGCTCGGACGTTGCGGCTCGCAGAATGTCGTAAAGCTGGGAAAACGGAATGGTCGCGATGTTGCGGATCGTCACCTTGCTCAGGTCAGACGTCTCGGAGACCCGCTTCCGCGGCACGACCGATGTCCCGTTGGAATTAGATACGGCATCGCTAATTTGGAGCGTTGGTTCGCCGTCGACACTGTGGCGGCCGGCGAAGAATCCTAGCGATGAGAGGCAGAGTGCTAGGACAACGAGAGCGGCTGCCTTCGACGGGATCGTCGAAGAAGGCGTTGGGGGTTTTACCGGCCTTGCCATCGCAACCTCTATCCTACCGTAGGCACCCCGGAGCTGGCCACTCTGGACACACTTTTATCTTGTCTGAGTTCGAATTAGGCCGGACGACACGCGCCCAGAGGACAGAGCGGTCTCGCCGCGCGATGATTCCGTTGCGATGTAGTCTCGATATGGTCATAATGTAACCATGAAATCTGTGAGCGTGGCTTCGTTGAAAAGCAACCTCAGCGCACACCTCGAAGCGGTCCGGGGCGGACAGGAGATCCTCGTGACATCGCATCGCCATCCGATTGCGCGCGTCGTGCCGCTGGAGGCGAAGGAAAATCACGGGCTCGGCATTCTCCCAGCCATCAAGCCCGTCTCTGCGCTGAAAGCCGTGCGCGGAGTGAAGCTAAATTTCGATCCTGTCGCAACGCTCCTGGCTGATCGACGTCGCCGGTGAATGTCTATCTCGATTCCTCCGTGGTTTTGCGACGGTTGCGGCGCGAATCAGCGCCCCTCGCTGGCTGGGCGAAGTGGGATCGCGCTTACGCCAGCGTGCTTCTGCGCGTGGAAGTCTCGCGCACCATTGATCGCCTTCGTCTGGGCGCTCTGATTTCGGATGCACAGGTGTCGCAGTTGCTCGAGCAAGCACAGACGATCTTTGAGACGATCGACTTCGTCCCGCTGAGCAATGCGATTTTGCAGCGGGCGGCGCAGAGTTTCCTGACTCCGCTCGGAACCCTGGACGCCCTCCATCTCGCGACTGCTCTTCGCCTGCGAGAAGCGGGATCGATTGAACTAACTTTTCTCACACACGATGCCGAACTGGCACTGGCTGCGCGCAGCGTGAATCTCCCGATCGCTGGGATTTAGAATCACCGTGCGCTTTCGAGCGGCGGGATGTTCCTGCTACTCCAGCACAAACTCCCCACCCTCACGGGCAGCGTTAACATTCAACGCAGAGCCGCACTCCGCCACGCGTGCGTGGCTCTCGGCCACCATGGCTTCGATTTTGGCGTCGTCGTGGTCGGGATCGTGATGGAAGAGGAAGAGGTTTTTTACGCCGGCGCGCATCGCGAGATCGACGGTGTCGTCGGCGCAGGTGTGTCCCCAGCCAAGCCGGCTCGGGTATTCGACACGGTCGTATTGGGAATCGGAGATCATGACCTCGGCGTCGCGCATGAACTCGATCACCTTTTCGTCCTGCGCACGCGCGTAGTCGATCCCAGCGTCCGAGTTCTCGTTCGCCACTTTTTGCCGCTCGCGCTCGTGCGGTTCGTAGGCTTCGTGGTCGGGCATGTAAATGATGTCGCCCTTGCCGGTCGAGAGCCGGTAGGCGAGACAAATGCCGGGATGATTTGAAAAGATCGTCCGCACTTTCGCGGCCCCGAGATCGAACTGCATATCTTCGAGTTCCTCGAACGTCACATGGCTCGCCATTTGATTCAGGCCCACCGGAAAAAAGGCGGTTTGCATTTGCTCGAAGAGCGCGCCCCGCAAACCGTGCACCGCGCCTTCGTAGCCGAGAATTCGCACATTCACCTTCGGGTTGTAAGCGGGCATGAAAAACGGGAACCCCTGGATGTGATCCCAATGCGTGTGCGTGACGAGCATCGAGATGTTCAGCGACGCGCCGTTCGCTTCACGCATCAGCGCTTTCCCGAGTCCGCGAATCCCGGAGCCGGCGTCGAGGACGATGACATCTCTTCCGACCCGCACCTCCACACAGGAGGTGTTCCCGCCGAACCGCGCGGTCTCGTGGCCCGGCGTGGGGATGGAACCGCGCACGCCCCAGAAACGGATGCGCACCGGGCCTTCGAGAACCGGCAGCGATCTCGGTTCCGGCGTGGCGGATTCCTCGGCCTGCGCCAAGCTCTCGAGCAAATCCGCGGGCGTGATTGGCTTGACCAAGTAATCGTCCGCCCCAGCTGCCATCGCGGTATCGCGATCGTTCGTGAACCGGCTCACCCCGGTCAGCACCACACGCGTCGATTTTAATTGCGCGGTCTCACGAATCCGGCGGCACACCTTGAAGCCGTTCCCCTTCGGCGTCCGTAGATCGCAGAGGACGGCGTTTGGTTGGTGCTCATCCACCAGCTTCAATCCCGCTTCGCCGGTCTCCGCTTCGAGCACGCGCCAACCGCCGCCCGTGAGGCATTGCGACAACAGCGCGCGGCTGAGCGCATCGTTATCGATCAAGACCAGCGTCTTCATTTGGCCACCACCTTCGGAAGACGAATCCAAAAAATATTTCCGCTCGTCTCGCCCGGCTCACAGCCGATCTCGCCTCCGCAACTTTCGATCACGATGCGACAAAAATGCAGCCGCACGGCCGAGGCCTGCGATCCGGCGGCGGGCATGCCAAACTTTGAAAAGAGATCGTCGTAAGCTTCCGCCGACATGCGCGGCGCGCTATCCGTGACGCGGCAAAGAAGTGAATCCGCTTCGTCCTTTGCCGTAATCGCGACCTCGCCGCCGGCGGAGGAGCGTTCCAGAGCGTTCTCCAATAAACCGGTGAGGACACGCTCCAAATGACTCGTCTCCACGGGCACACGCCACGCACCGTCGTCGGCTGCGGGCTGCGAAAGCTTCACGCCCTTACCCGCGAACGCTTCTTCCACTATTTCAAGCGCTTGACTCAGCGCGGTCCAAAAATCGGCGGCGTTCCCATTCACCCTTTTGCCACCGTAAATGGTGCCCATTTCTTCCGAGAAAACATCCAGCACCCGGCCGATGAGCCGCTGCTGTTCCTCCGTCCCGCGCGTCGCCAGGCCCAGCAGCACTTTCGTCCGCGGTGGATTGTCCTCGGCTTCGATCAAACGCAAGGAGGTCACGATATTCGCCAGCGTGGCCGTCATCTCATCCGCCACGCAATGCAGCAGGATTTCCTTTTTCTGGATTTCGGAGTTCAAACGCTGATGCGCGATCACCGTCTCCCGCGCCTTTTGCAGCACGTTCTTCTTCGCCGCGAATTCAGCGCCCATGCGCTCGATCAGCAGAATCGCGTGGCCGTTCGCCGTCATCGCGGTGGCCTCCAATTCCACGCGTTTGCCGTCGGCAGTTTCCTCCACCCATGGCCCGGAACGCGCCCGCTGCTCACCGCCTTCTTTCCAGCATTCCTCGGCATCGATCAGGAAGTTTTCGAAAAACGGAGAAGCCTCCGCGACCGGAATCTCCGCTTCCTCTTTTTGCAAAGCCGGCCAAAGCTCGCTCAGCCAGGCCGGCGTCTCGCCTAACGAACGCAGCGCGCCGTTCTCCGTTCGCGAAAAGGCCGCGAAGCCCAGCGTTTCCAAAACGGCGGTGGCCAACAGCCCGCGTTCAGACATGAAGACAGGACCTCACACCAAGGACACGAAGATCACAAAGGCAGTGGAATCGAAACTCCCCCTTCGTGTCCTTTGTGTCCTTCGTGTGAGGCATTTTTTCTCCTACCCGATCATTCGCTGCGCCAGTTCCGTGAAAGCCTCTTCCACCTGCTCCCCTGCTTTCGCGCTCGTCTTGATGACATGCCAGCCATCCGCTGCCAAGCCCGCAATTCGCGCCTCGTCCACTTCCCACTGCGAGGCGAGATCGGCCTTGTTCAAAGCCAGCAGAAAAGGCGCGCTGCCCATGCTTCCCTCCACCCGCGTTTTCAAATCCAACACTTGATCCAGCGTCACCGCGCGCGTCCCGTCCGCCACGAGCAGGAATCCGCTGGTGCCGCGCAGGTAGGAAGTTTGGAGGCGTTGAAAATCGTCGTCGCCCGCCA
>JBDSNB010000051.1:0-4786 GCA_039915555.1 Chthoniobacterales bacterium
ACGGGTTCGATATTTGTGGGCAGCACGGTCCCTACCTTCTTTTTCGTAAGAAACGTTAAAAGACATCCATGGATCCCCGTCTGGCGAGGGTCCGTCGCCGCCGAGCGTGCCACGGAACCCGTCGGCACCGTCTTCAGCGGCCTCGGCGACCCGAGTTTCGAAAGTGGGCAGCCTAGTGGCGTGATTCTGGCTCTGGAAAAGCCATGCTCCGAGTCGATCATGACCGCCGCTCGTACCGAGAAAGCGATCTCGCAGGAAAGCGTCTCCTGATTTTCATCGTTGCCTACAACGCAGAGACGACGATCGAAAAAGTTCTCGGCCGCATTCCGGCGGACTTGCAAAACGAGAACGTCGAGGTCCTGATCATTGACGATTCCTCGCAGGACAAGACATTTGAGAATGGGGTCCGGTTCCAACGGCAGAGCTCCGCCTTCAAGATCACGGTACTGCGGACCCCGGAAAACCAGGGTTACGGCGGGAACCAGAAGCTGGGCTATCGCTACGCGATTGATCACGGATTCGATTTTGTCGCGCTCGTCCATGGTGATGGCCAATACGCCCCCGAAAAACTTCCGGCCTTGATCGCCCCGCTCGGCCGCGGCGAAGCGGACGCCGTTTTCGGCTCGCGCATGATCGACAAGCGGGCCGCCCGCGCCGGGGGGATGCCGGCCTACAAGTGGATTGGAAACCAAATCCTGACGACCTTCCAGAATTGGATGCTGGGGACAAGGCTTTCCGAGTTCCACTCCGGATACCGGCTCTACTCGACCGCCGCTCTCGCGCAGATTCCGTTTGAAAAGAACACGAACGATTTCCATTTCGACACCGAGATCATCATCCAGTTGGTCTTGAAGAATCTCCGGATCGCAGAGCTGCCCATCCCGACCTATTACGGCGACGAAATCTGCCACGTAAACGGGATGCAGTATGCCTGGGACGTTTGCCGCACGATGCTGCGGGTGAAGTTCCATCAGGCCAATTTGCTCTTCGATCGAAAATTCGATCTTTACGCGCCAGAAGAGAATTACGATCTGAAAGTCGGTTTCGCTTCCTCGCACACCGCCGCGATTGACGCCGCCAAGGCAGGCGGTCGTATTCTCGATATCGGCTGCGGTCGGGGCTACGTCGCCGGCGCGTTGGCAGCGAAGGGATGCCAGGTCACCGGAATGGATCAATACATTCCGGACCATTCGCCGCTCCCCGGCCAGATCGATTTCATCCGCTGGGATCTCGACCGGAAGGAATTTCCCGTGAACGTCTCTGGTTTCGACCAAATCTTCATGCTCGACATCATTGAGCACCTGAAAGAGCCGGAGGTGTTCATGGACGAGTTGCGTTTTGCCGCGGCCTGTAAACGTCCGGAAGTGATTCTTACGACGGCGAACATCGGCTTCTTCGTGACGCGCCTGATGCTGCTCTTCGGGCAATTCAATTACGGCAAAAAGGGCATTCTCGACGCCACGCACACGCGGCTCTTTACCTTCCGCTCGTTGAAGGCGCTACTCGACCAATCTGGCTACAGGGTGTTGGAGGTGCGGGGCATCCCGGCACCGTTTCCTAAGGCGATCGGGCTCAACTTCGTATCGCGGCTGCTCTTGCGGGCAAATGAGATGCTCATTCGCGTCAGCAAAGGGCTTTTCTCCTACCAGATTTTCGTGCGCGCCGAGGCCAAGCCGACGGTGCATAATCTTCTTGCCGAAACGATTGACTCGAGCGTGGCCCGCCGCGAAGCGGTGCTTCAGCTCGTCGCTTAGGCTCACGCTTATTTTAGAATTTTGAGCGCGCGGAGCAGGCCGCCGGTCACGAGTTCGTAAAGATCGTTCTGGACAAAGAAGAGATGGTACTGCCGGAGGTCAAAGACGCAGAGCGACATCACCGCGAGAACGACAGCTATGGCGCGGCGGTTTGCGAGAAATCCACTAAGATGGCCGACGCTGAGGATTGATAAGTAGCGCAGCGGCAGATCCCAGATGGTCGCGTAGCGGAGGTTCATCCCGTAGCGCACATTGCACATTACCAGATAAGTCACGCCGACGAAGACCGCCAGATACCACGGCGCTTTCTCGGTCGCGCGCAGTTGGAAAAGCGCGGCCCAGGCGAGGAGCAGAATGAGCGGACTGATCAAGAGCAGGTCGACGAGATAGCGATACCACGGCCCGTCGCCGGTCGCGATCGCGTAGGGAAGAACCGAAGCCTTCGCCACCAACAAGTGGTAAGTGGCGATAAAAGTGCCCAGCCCACCGCAAAGGAAAATGAGAATGACCACGCCGAGAAGCGGTCCGATCACGGTCACGCCAAGGAGCGCGGAGGTGATTTTGCCAAAACGCAGCCAGCGATTCGCTCCCAGTAGGCCGAGCAAACCGAGATAGGCAAACATTGCGTTCTCTTTCGTGAGGACGAGGAGCGCGAGCGCCGCGGTATAGGCGGCGAGCCAGGCGGCGTTCCCTGGCTTCCGCAGATTCTCCCAGAGCAGCCAGAGGCAAAGCGTAGCCCAAAATGCGAACACGCCGTCGATGAGCGCGTGCTGCGACATGTGAATTTGGAGCGGCGAACAGCTCATGAGCGCGGCCACGCCGAGCGCGATTCGCCATCCGCCGAGTCGCCACGCGAAAACGGTGCTGACAATGAGCATGAGGATGCTGAAGAAGCAGGAGACATCGTGCAACGCATCGAGCGCCTCGGCCCCGCTCGCCTGATGCCAGAGGTAGGCAGCGAAGATGTAAACAAAACGAGTCGGTGGAAGAATCGCGGCGGGGAGGCTTTGCTGCCGCACGACGTAGCCCTCCGCCTGATCCGGAAAGGCGCCGAGCCCGGTGCGAATCAACTCGTTCACATATCCGCGGTAAAGCGCTTCGTCGTAACCGATCCCATCGAAGCCGGCGGAGGGAAAAAGACGAAGAGTAAACCCAATGATAAAAACGAGCAGGAACGCTGCGATCGCCAAGCCGGGGGGGCGTGGTGATTGTGTCAGCGAATCGGAGAAGGTAGGGGCGGATTCCATGCGTGCGTCGCGACCGTAGGAGGCCGAACGGCAAACGACAAGTTCAGGGAAAAGACGGGGCCGCTCGTGCGGCAACGATTTCGTCGCGTAGAGCAGGGAATTCCGGCTGCTTCGGGCTGAGCCGGATGACTCTCTCAATCTCGCCAACCGCGGCATTGATCGCCAGCGGTTAGAAGCCGGAACGCATTCTTGCAGCAACTCTACCGTAGAGAAGCAGGCACCCCGCGCCGCGAACAGCACATCCGCACTTTCCTTTCTTTCCTGGCCGTGGAGAAACCAGTGAGATGGGTCGCTTTCGTTCCTTTTCGAATCAGGGGAATCCACGAGCCACGATCTGATCTTAGAACCCGGCCGACTCCCTGAAGCGCTCAAGGTGGCGCTAGGGGGAAACCACGTTCTAATCAAAGGGTAAGAGACTCTCCTGGCGCGGCATCTTCCACCACGCCTGTCGAATACGCATCCGTTCCCGAAGGCGGATTCTTGCAGTCTTTTCACGATCAAACAATCCAGGTCACCGTCTGCCGCGGGATTTCCGTAAGCCTTTGTGCGGATGAAAATCTTCGGCCAGAACGCGGAGGTAAGGCAGGTGGCGATCGGCGATTTTATGGACCGGGTAGCGCGGGTCGCGCAAAATGTCTTCGCGAATGATGGCGGAAGGCGCGGTCACACTAAGAAATTTATGGCCCCTGCCTCTCGCCGGCAGGCGGGGAACCGAACCGCCGGGAAATGAATTCAAGATTTCGAGAATCTACTCTTCGCCAGCGCGCGGAGTGCCAGCCAGGAGTTGCTCGCGCAAGGTCGCAAACTCGGGCTGGGCCGGCTGGAGCTTCAGCGCGATCTCGATCTCGGCCAGCGCCTGTTCGCGCTGTCCCATTCCCTCCAGCGCGCGCGCCTGCAGGAAATGACTCTTGGCATTGTTCGGATTAATCGAAAGTGCAGTCTCAAATAGACCGCGCGCCACGTTCCACTGACCGTCGTCGAGCGCAAGGACGCCGAGGTTGTTTAAAGCTCCTTCGTGCCGCGCGTTCATCCGGAGTGTTTGCACATACGAGTCCCGGGCGGCGGCGCGATTTCCTCGCGCTAGTTCCAGATTGCCAAGCGCGAAGTTCACCTCCGTGTTTCCCGGCACATAGGCGTGGGCCAGTTTCAATTTCCGTTCCGCGACGGCGAGGTGGCCGGCTTCCAGCGCCTGGATTCCAGAGTTGTAGGGCTCCAGAGCCCAAAGCTCGGCGTCGCCTCGCTGCAGGGAGACGGACCAGGCGCCGGCAGCCAATAACGCCAGATAGAGGAGCGCGCGCTGGTGACGGCCGGCCGCGCTGTAGCGCCAAAGTTCCCCAAGCCCGAAGGCCGCGAAGAGAAGCAAGCCCGGCACTGCCGCGA
The DNA here is from genome assembly GCA_039915555.1 of Chthoniobacterales bacterium. GTDB lineage: Bacteria > Verrucomicrobiota > Verrucomicrobiia > Chthoniobacterales > UBA10450 > JACCTI01. The sequence continues at coordinate 4,382 of JBDSNB010000051.1, forward strand.
GCCGGTAACGCTCCGTTACAAAGACGCTGAGGAGGGAGAACATGTGCAGGAGGATCGCCGCGAGGATCCAGCGTGATGAGGGGATGGAAATTGCCGCCAAGATCATTCCGGGGAGGGCGAGCGCGGCAGCGAGGCCGAAGCTAATACCTGGGAAGGTCACGCCCTGCTCGCGCAGGTTCGTCACGATGCTGAGATCGTCATATTGAAACCCGTTCCAGAAATTCGCGATCTTCCTCCCGAGCAAGCGCAGCCACGTGGCGGGGTTTTCCGCGATGTACGCTTTCGCTTTGGCCGACCAAAACGCCGAGACCTCAGAGCGCATGAGGGGACGCCCGACTGCGGCTTCTGCGCCGGTGATGGAATCAGCCAGCATCGCTTTTTGCCCCGCGCGCAAACCAGGCGGGA
>JBDSNB010000204.1:0-5777 GCA_039915555.1 Chthoniobacterales bacterium
CTGCAAAAGAGGACGCCGCCGCCAACCCGCGCCATAGTTTCCGCACGTGAACGCGCGCCAGGAATTCCAACAACTCTTCCGCGGCCCCGAGCCCGTGCTCGCGCTCGCCCCGATGCAGGACGTCACCGATCTGCCGTTCATGGAGTTGATCAGCCGCTACGGAAACGCGGACGTTTATTTCACGGAATACTTCCGCGTCCTTCCGCAATCGCGCCTCGATCCGGTGATCCTGAAATCGATCACGCACAATCCCACCGGCCGCCCCGTCGTCGCGCAAATGATCGGCAACGATATCGCCGCGCTCGTCCGCACCGCGCGCGAACTCGAGCAACATCCCGTGGCTGCGATCGATCTCAATCTCGGCTGCCCGGTGCCGATCGTTTACAAAAAATGCGCGGGCGGCGGACTGCTGCGCGACCCCGAACGCATCGACCAGATCCTCGGCGCCTTGCGCGCCGCGGTGGAGATTCCCTTTACCGTCAAAACCCGCATCGGTTTCGAAGACGCGGAAGTCTTCGACGAGCTCCTCGCTGTCTTCGCGCGGCACGATCTCGACCTCCTCACCGTGCACGCGCGCACCGTGAAGGAGATGTATCGGAGCGTGCCGCGTTACGAGTTTGTGCAACGCGCCGTTACCGCGCTCGCCTGTCCTGTGCTCGCGAATGGCAACGTCTATTCCGCCGCGAAAGCCGACGAGGTGCTCGCACTCACGGGCGCGGCCGGCTTGATGATCGGTCGCGGCGTGATTCGCAATCCCTGGCTCTTCCGCCAGATCCGCGAAGAGCGGCGCGGCGAAGAAATCTTCCGTCCGCGCGGACGCGACGTGCTGGAGTACATCCGCGCGCTTTACGCCGCCGTCCGCATCGGCGGCCCGCGCGAAGCCGCGCAAGTCGCCAACATGAAAAAATACATGAACTTTATCGGCCTCGGGGTGGAACCGACCGGCGATTTCCTGCATCGCGTCCGCCGCGTCACGACGGAAACGGAGTTCTTCGGCCTCTGCGCCGAGTTTCTCGAGCACGACGAAATCATGCCGCTCGAGCCGTTCGCGATTCCCCTGAAAGAGCGCGACGTAATGGCCGGCGCCACGCGCTAAACGCGCGGCTTGCTTCGCCCGCGTCCATCGCGCAATCTCGCCGCCGCATGAAAAAACTTTCTCTCGGGCTGGCGCTTCTCGTTTTGGCGACCCTCGTGCTTGTGCCGCGCGCGCACGCTATCGTGGCCGGCCAGGTCGATACTTTCGAAAACGGCACCACCATGGGTTGGGCGCACGGCGTTCCCGGTTATCTCCTCAATATCGACACCGGCGGACCCGCCGGCGCGGGCGATCACTACCTGCAACTGCGCGCGGATGGCAACGGGGCGGGGGGACGGTTGACGACGTTTAATCTCCAACAGTGGCTCGGCAATTACATCGCCCAAGGCATTACCTCGCTCGAAATCGATCTTCTTAATCAAGGCGCGGTCAGCCTCTCGATTCGCTTTGCTTTCAAATCGCAAAACACGCAGAACGCTCCCGGTTATCTTTCCAGCGCGATGATTCTGCCGGTCGGCAGTGGCTGGCAGCATTTTTCCATCGCGCTCACGCCCGCCAACTTTACCGCGGTGGGCGGGCCGGTTGCGTTCAACACCTTTTTCTCCACCGGCATCGGCGACGCCCGCATCATCAACTCGGTCGGGACGAGCAACCTGAACGGCGATTTCGTGATCGGGCAGGTCGGGATCGATAACATCCGCGCCGTCCCGGAGCCGGGCGCGGTCGTCCTCGTCCTCGGGGGACTGCTCTCGTTAGGCGGCGGGCGGCGTTTCCGTGCGCGCGCTTAGTAAATGAACGGCAGAAGCCGTTTCGTCCGCTGCCGATAAGCGACGTAACTCTCGCCGAGCGCGGCGACCAGCGCGCGTTCCTCGACTTTGATCCGGTAGGTGAAGACGAGAAAGATCGGCACCATCATCACCACGACCGAGGCCCAATTTCCCAAGGTCAACCCGAAGCCGAGAAACGCGAACAAGGCCCCCGTATAGGACGGGTGTCGGACATACCGATAGGGTCCGTCTTCCACCAGTTGGTGGTCGGCTGCGATCGCGACGTCCACCGTAAAAAAGCGGCCGAGCTGGATGATGGAGGTCCAGCGCAGGATGAGCGCGGCGATAAAAATCAAGATCCCGGCCAGCGTCCAGATCTCTGCGTTAGGCAAGCGCCCCGCCGGCCAGGCGAAGGCAATCTTGATCGCGGCGAAGATGCTGAGCCCGATGACCGACCAAAGCAGACCAAGCGAATAGGCGTCGCCGCCCGAGGTTCCGCGATGGGCGCGGCGTGTCACCACGAGCAGGACCTCGGAGGTGAGATAGGCGAAGCCGAGCAACGCGGGTGAAAATATTTTCATGACTGAACGTTTCCGAAGGGCACGCGCGAAAGTCCGGCGAGCTCCCGCGCGCTAGGGCGTCGGTGAGGGAGACGGTGCGACGGTGTTAGTGGTCCGTGGCGGAGTGCCGGAAGGAGACGGCGATGGAGTGGGCGAAGGCGCGACGGTATTGGTCGTGCGCGGTTGCGTGCCCTCTGGCGAAGAGCTCGGCAGCGGGGTGACGGTCGCAGTCGGCACCGGAGTGGTTTGCAGCGGTGTCACGGTCGCGGTGGGGCGCGGGCCCGGCGGCACCTCGTCATCGAGCGTCACTTCCACGGAATCGGACGGCGTGGGCGTGGCTTCGAGTTGCGCATAGCTCACCGGCGCGGCGGCCAGGGCAGCGATCCCCAGAAAGAGGGCAAGTCGGCGCAGGGCGATGGCGGGCTGGAAAATGGATGTTCGATTCATGATCGGGCAGCGGAAGTCTCCCACTGACGAGAGAGTTTGCACGCGCGAACTTTGGATACTTCGACGCCCTCCAGCCGGGCGTTTGTTGATCAAAATTCCGCTGGGCGGAACGGCACAGTCGTCGCGGGTGTGTCCTTCAGTCGCTGCGCGATCTCCGCCGCCAATGCGCGCACTTTTTTCTGGTCGGCACCGTTCTTCGTGGCCTTCGCGAACGCTTCCATCTCGGCGTTGTTCTCTTTGTATTTCACGGCTAGGAATTCGTTCAGTTTGCGCGCCAATTCCGTCCGCACTTCCTCGAAGCTCTTCCCGCGGGCGCTCGGCAGTTCGCCTTCTTTCAAGGCTGCGAGCCGGCGGGCGTTGATCTCGTTGATGTCGAGCAATGCCTGCGCGAAAGGCAGCGCCGCTTTCATCTCCTTGAAGGCGCTTTTGCGAGAAGTTTCCTTCTTGTTGAACCCGGAAAAAATCATCCATCGATCGACGTAAGCGAAGGCGAAACCGTTGTAAGGCTTGCTCGTGAAGTGGTAACGCGGCTGGATCGAGGTAGCGATATAGAAAGCGTTTTTCGGATGCGCTTCGTCGTCGACGGCGAAGTCCGCGACCGTCAGTTGGTGATAGGGCGCGAATCCCTGCGCCGTCAGATCCTTCCAGGTCGGCGGTGGTGGCAACGTTTCTTCGCCGCGCAGACAAGTCGCCGTGCCGAAGATGAGAAGACCCACCACACCAAGAACCCTTCCGTTCATTCGCGAAATCCTGCGCAATTTCCCGCCGCGTGACAAGTGACGGCTTAGCCGACCGGGAGGCGATCGCGGCGCATGCCTCGGGTGAAGCCGAGGATGGCTTGCGCCGGGCCGAGGAGGAAATAGATGAGGCCGGCCCAATATAATTGGCGCGGGAGGAGCAGTGCCGTGGCGATGGAGGCGAGCGCGATGGAGGCAGTGACGAGGTGACGCCAAAGGCTGGTGACGAGGTCGTAGTTGGCGCGCGGGTCGAGCGCGAGCTCGGCGCGGTGGCGGTAGGCGTGCCAATGGAGGAGCGCGAAAATGAGGAACAAGACGAGCAGGGCGGTGCTGTAAATTAACATCAAGGCGACGCCGCTGCCGAGATCGAGCCCGCCGGCCAGGCGCGGTCCGCCGAAGATGCCGCCGACGAGTTTGGTGAAGATGAATTTGAGCGGGTAAACGTAGAAGAGGACGACGAAGAGGAGGACGAGATTAAGGAAAATGGTGTAGCCGTCTTGCAGGCCGTAGCGGCGAAAGAAGAGGTTGTGCTCGTACCAGATCCAGGAAACGATCGCGAAACAACAGGCGAACGCACCGAAGCCGCGCATCGCATCGATGAGCTCGGCGTAGGTGCCCGGGACTTCGAGCGAGACGACGAGCAGGGTGAGCGCGAAACCGAAGACGGAATCGCTGAAACCTTCGAGCCGGCTGACCTCGCGATTCGAACCGAAAAGAGCGCGCATGGCGCCGGGTATAACAAGCCCGGCTGGCGGAGGCAACGCGCGAACGTCTGCTCGCCGGACAGGCGCGCCGATGCGCACCTGCCGGGGGCGGTGGAAAGGAATTACTTCTGGCGGGCGTAGGTCATGACGCTCGAACCGTCGACGCCGGTGACGGACATTTCGTCGCCTTTAATCGTAATCGGAGAGGCGACGGCGCCGGCCGCGGACATCGGGCCTTCGAATTCGACTTTGATGCTTTGGTCGTCGGGGAAGGTGTATTTGCCTTCGATGACATCGCCGCCAGCCATCGTTTCGGTGAAGGTGCCGTCGGCTTTGTATTCGATGCTTTCCACGCCGTCGGCGTCGGCCCATTTCCCGACGATCTCTTTCTTCAGACCACCGGCGAAGGCGGCGGAGGCGAGGAGAAGGGCGGCGGCGGAGAAAGCGAGGAAGGCGGTTTGATTTTGATTGGTCGCGGACAGGAGCGGGCCTTTGCGGAGCGGCGACTGAAATCGGCGGGCGGCTGGCGGAAGGAACGCGGGCCGGTCTGTCGGCACGCGCACGAGGGACCGGGGAACCGATTCCTTGGTAGCATGATATTTTTCCACGATGAAATCGAAGAGCCCGATTTGGTGAAGGGGCTGGTCGCTGGCGTGGCGGGTGGTTTGGTCGCTTCGTTTTTGATGGGGCAATTCCAGGCGCTCTGGACGGCGGCGAGCGAGAAGGTGCAGGGCCGGAAACCGGGCCGGCCGCCGAAGCCGACCACGGTGAAGGCAGCGGATGCGATTTCGGAGCGCGTGGTGGGAACGAAAATTCCGAAGAAACATCAAGAGCTCGCGGGTGATGCGATGCATTACACGATGGGAGCATCCTCGGGAGCGGTCTACGGCATGCTCGCGGAGGTGGCGCCGATAGTGACGGTGGGCGACGGGGCGGCTTTCGGCGCGGCGGTCTGGCTGGCGGCGGATGAGGCGGCGTTGCCGGCGCTCGGGTTAACGAAGGGACCGACGGAAATTCCGGTCGCGACCCACGTCTATGCGTTCTTTTCGCACGTAGTCTATGGCGTGGTGACGGAAGCGGTGCGGCGCGGAATGCGCAACGCGCTTTAAGCGCGCTCCGCGTCGAATCATTTAAGGGAAACAACCAAAGGAGAAATCTTCCATGTCAAAAGCAGCATTCATTATTCTCGCCGCCGGCGATACGCACGAAAGTTTGGGCCGGGTGGTGAACGCCTTCATGGGCGCGCTCGAGTACGGGACGGAGAGCGGCGGGGCGGCAAAGATCATTTTCGACGGCGCCGGCACGCAGGCGGCCGCGGAGTTCTCGAAGAAGGAGCACAAGTATAACGAGTTGTTCGAGAAGGTGCGCGGACAAATCGAGGGCGCATGCAGTTATTGCGCGGGCGCGTTTGAGGTCACGGATAGGATCAAGGAAGCGAAGATTACGTTGATCGATGAGTTCAAGGGGCACCCGAGCTTTAAGAAGCTGGTGGATGACGGGTATCAGGTGCTGGTGTTTTAAGTCTG
>JBDSNB010000224.1:0-8928 GCA_039915555.1 Chthoniobacterales bacterium
GACTTCTTCACACAGGCCGCAGTAGATGCAGCGAATCATATCGATATCGAATTCGTGCGGGAATTTTTCGACCTTGGCGAACTTGTCGCTCGCGGCTAGTTCGCCGGGAACGATTCTGATGGCGCGGGGCGGACAAATGAATTCGCAAAGCTGACACGCTACGCAGCGGATGCGTCCGGCGGTGTCGCGCACGAGGGCGGGCGCGCCGCGGTAATGCTCGGGCATTTGGCTGTCCCATTTTTCTTCGGGGTACTGCATCGTCACCTTGGTGCGCCCGAGGAGCATGTTCATGAGATGGCGAAACGTGATCGCCATCCCGCCGAGGATCGCGGGCAGGTAGGCGCGCTCCTTCCAGGTCAGTTTCGGGCGTGAGACGGTGATGGCCATGGCTACGCAGGTTTCAGGGTTCGGTTTACAGGGTTCAGATTTTGCACGTGCGCCGTTTTCTCTGAACCCTGAACCCTGAACCCTGAACTCTTGTCGGGGAAATAAGCGAGGATGAGCGCCGCGATAAAAATATTTACGAGCGCGATTTCGAAAAAGAAAATCCAGCCCAGGCGCATGAGTTGGTCGTAGCGGAAACGCGGCAGCGTCCAGCGCACCCAGATGAAGACGACCAGGAGGACCGCCACTTTGGTGAAGAAGACGGCGATGTTGAGCAACCCGAAAATCCAGCCGTGCGAGCCGTCCGGAATCCAAGGGAAATGCCAGCCACCGAGGAAGAGAGTGACGATGATGGCGGAGCCCGTGATCATGGCCGCGTATTCGCCGAGGAAGAAGAGCGCGAATTTCATCGAGCCGTATTCCGTGTGATAACCGCCGACGAGTTCGGTCTCGGCTTCGGGGAGATCGAAGGGGAGGCGGTTCGTCTCCGCGAAAATCGCGACGGTAAAGACGCAAAAGGAGATGAACATTGGAATGGCGAGGAGCCATTTCACGGGATTGAGCCAGTCGCCGATGAAGGGCGCGATCATCCAGCCGTGGTCGATTTGATATTGGACGATGCTGGTGAGGCGGAGCTGGCCGACGAGGAGAAAAATCGGGATGACCGCGAGGCCAAGCGAAAGCTCATACGAGATCATCTGCGAGGTGGAACGCACACCGCCGAGGAAAGGATATTTCGAGTTCGAAGACCAGCCGGCGATGACGATGCCGTAAACGCCTAACGAGGCGATGGCGAAGACGTAGAGGACGCCGACGTTGATGTCGGCGATCACCATCGGAACGCCCCACAGCGTGCTGCCGAAGGGGACGACCGCGATCGTGGCGATGGCCGGGACCATGGCGAGGCACGGGGCGAGCCAGTAGTAGAATTTGTTTACGTGCGCGGGCGTGAAGTCTTCCTTAAGAATGAACTTCAACGCGTCGGCGATCGGCTGGAAAAGTCCGGCGGGCCCGACGCGATTCGGGCCGAGGCGATCCTGGATGAGGGCGCTGACGCGGCGTTCGGCGTAGACGGTGTAGGACACCATCGGCAGGATGATGAGGAAAATGACGCCGATCGTCTTCGCGAGAGACGTAAGGATGAGAAACCAGTCCATGCTCGACTAGCTCGCGGCCTTCTCCGATTCGGGTTTGTTGCCTTCGTGACGCGCGGATTCGTCGGGCATCGGGCGCTCGGCGATCTCCATGACCTGCTTTCCGAGGTCGCCGATTTTGCTCAGATTTAATCCTGCGAATTCTGGCACTGACTGGCTCATTTGGGCGAAGACTTCCTCGATCGTGTAGATGCCATTCTGGCCGGAGCATTCTTGAATGAGGTCGCGCAGGATTTCCCAATCGTCGCGCGCCGGGGAAGGCGGAAGGATGGCGCGGTTCAAGCGCTGCAAGCGACCTTTGCCGTTGATCATGGAGCCGCGTTTTTCGGCGAAGCCGGCGGAGGGCAACAACGCGGTGGCAAAGGGGGTGCTGGAGTTCTCCAACAAATTCATGCAGATAAAGGCGGGGAGATTTGCGAGCTGTTCCGCCGTGAGGCCGGCCTCGAGCGGGTTCTCGCCCAAAGCGATGAGCGCTTTCACCTCGCCGCTGGCAATCGACTGTGCGATCTGCGGAAGCTGCGCGCCGGGTTCGCGTGTCACACCGAGCAACTTCGCACCGTTGGTGTTCGGATTTCGATCGGCACTCAGGAGAATATCGTCGCCCTCGCCGTCGTGCGGGACGATGTCCATGAGTTGCACGCCGAGACTTTGGGCGAGGCGGGAGGTGAGCCAGAGTTCTTCGTTCGTCATTCGCCCCGAAGCGATGACGGCGATTTCCCAACCGTTAAAGTGCTTCAACTGACCAGCGGCGTGCGCGATCGCCGTCTTCCAGTCGGCCTTGATCGTTTTGTCGCCGCTTAAAATTTTCGGTTGGAGGAGTCGTTCTTCCGATTGCAGATAGTCAAAATTCAGCCGGCCGTAATCGCACATCCAGGTGGAATTGACCTCGTTGTTTTCGCGGGGCGTCTGACGATAAATGACGTTCTCGCGCGTGCCGATGATGGTGTTGCAACCGGTCGCGCAGCTTGTGCAAAAGCTCTTCGTCTCCTTGAGAAACCAGACGCGCATCTTGAAGCGGAAGTCCGAGGAAGTGAGCGCGCCAACGGGGCAGATATCGACCGTGTTTAGGGAGTAGTTATTCTCCAGCTTTTTCCCGGGGTGCGCGGTGAGGACGCTGTGACTGCCGCGATCGATGAAGCCAAGGACGTCGTCCTTCGCGATCTCCTGGCAGAAGCGGATGCAACGCGAGCAGAGGATGCAGCGTTCGTCATCCAGCGTGACGCGCGGGCCGAGCTCGACGTTCTTTGGTTTCTTGACCTTGTTCTCGAGGAAACGCGATTCGGCGTTGCCGTACTCGACGCTGAATTCCTGGAGACGGCACTCGCCGGCTTGATCGCAGATCGGGCAATCGAGCGGGTGATTGATGAGGAGGAATTCCATCACGCCGCGACGGCATTCTTCCACGAGCGGCGAAGTGGTGCGCACGCCCATCCCCTCGGCGACATCCTGCGCGCAGGAAATCTGCGGACGCGGCATCCAGCTAATCACCGGCATGCCATCTTCACCGAGCTCCGGTTTGCGATCGGGGCCCATCTTCGGCATGCCGAGTTCGATCAGACACATCCGGCAATTGCCCGGAGAGCTCAGATTTTTGTGGTAGCAATAACGCGGAATGTAACTGCCGGCCTGCTCGCAGGCTTCGATCAGGCGCGTGCCTTTCGAGAATTGCTTCCAGACGCCGTCCACCTGGACGTTCACCATCTGCGGCGGAGCTGGGAGTTGGTCGGACATGGAGGATTAATCAGGAAAGGAGGAAAGCAGGAAGGGGACTGGTCAAGCGCGGAAGTCGGGTTCGGAATCTTCCGCCGGTAACTCGCGGCAAAAACGTTTGATCGTGAGTGGCGTGGTCGCAAAATTTAAGAGCAGGCCATCCTGAAGGTGCGTTGCTTTAAGGTAGCTGCGCCCGATTGTAAAATGGATGTCATGGAGCGCACTAATGGCCTTCAATTCGACGACGATTCTGTCATCGATCACAAAGTCGAGGCGGTGTTCTCCGACTTGGTGATCTTTATAAAAAAGGGCCACCGGATGTTGACGGACAAATCGTATACCGCTCAAGGCAAACTCGACAGCAAGCGCTTCTTCGTAAACCGATTCAAGAAATCCCGGCCCAAGCTGACGATGAACGGTGATCGCAGCGGCAATGATCTGCTGCGTGAGCTGCCCGCTTCTAAGTTCCGTTCCTGCTTTCCTGCTTTCCTGATTCATCCCTAGATAGTTCCAGCTGCTCCCGCGCGTTCCCAACCCGGATCGTGTGCGAGTGGGACGGTTTTCATAACGCCGTCATCGTCCTTGATGAGTTCGCCCGACGTCATTTCGGGTGGAAGCGGCGGCGGGAATGGCTTGGCAGCTTTCGCTTCGAACTCCTCGGGGAATTTTCCGACGAAACTTTGCGTGGGCCAGGCGCAGGCTTCGCCAAAGGCGCAGATGGTCCGGCCGGCGATGTTGTCGGCCACGGTGGTGAGCGTTTTCGGATCCTGCAGCACGCCGCCGCCTAATAACATGCGATCGGTGATTTTTTTCATCCAGAGCGAACCTTCGCGGCAGGGCGTGCACTGGCCGCAGCTCTCGTGCGCGTAGAATTCGTTGATGTTATTCAGCGTCCAGACCATGTCGCGCGAGTCGTCGAGCACGATCACGCCACCAGAGCCGGCCATGGAGCCGGCCGCCGCCAGCGAGTCGAAATCCATCGGAAGGTCGAAGAGCGACGTCTCGACGTCTTTGATTTTGAAACGCTCGTCCGCGCGCAGGACTTTGGCGGAGCTGCCGCCGGGGATGACAGCTTTGACGTTGCGACCAAAACGCGGGCCGCCCGCCATTTCGAAAATAAGGTGGCCCATGGTAACGGCGCCGACTTCGATCTCGAAGTAGCCGGGACGTTGCACGTCGCCGCTGACGCAGACGATGCGTGTGCCGGTGTTGTTCGGTTTGCCGAGTTGCGCGTAGTTCGCGCCGCCCATCTCGATGATGTGCTTCACGTGGCAAAGCGTTTCGACGTTGTTCACGATCGTCGGGCACAGGTAGAGGCCGAGGACGGCCGGAAAGTAGGGTGGCTTGATGCGCGGATAGGCGCGCTTGCCTTCGAGCGATTCGATGAGGCCGGTTTCTTCGCCGCAGATATAGGCGCCGGCGCCGCGATGGACGTAGATCTCGCAGTCGAAGCCGGTGCCGAGGATGTCCTGGCCGAGGAAATTTTTCGCACGCGCTTCTTCGATCGCGCGTTCGAGGATCCTCGCGCCTTCGGGAAATTCGCCACGGATGTAGATGTAGGCGACGTGCGCGTTGAGCGCGAAGCAGGAGATCAGCATGCCTTCGATGAGCTGATGCGGATCTTCGTGAATGATGTAGCGATCTTTGAACGTGCCGGGTTCGGATTCGTCGGCGTTGCAGATGAGGTAGACGGGCTTTTTCTCGTCGGGCTTGATGAAGCCCCACTTCACGCCACAAGGAAATCCCGCGCCGCCGCGGCCACGCAGGCCGGAGGTTTTGACTTCGTTCACGATGTCGGCTCGGGACATCGTGACGGCTTTCTTTAACTGCTCGTAGCCGGCGCGGTCCAGGTAGGAGTCGATCTCGGGCCCGTAGCCTTCGGTGCCGATGTTCTTGAAAATGAGGCGCCGCTCCGAGAAGTGAGGCTGGGGGCGATAGGCGGCGGGAGTTTGATGGAGAACTTGCGCCGCCGAGTAGGGCTGGACGTTTTCGTGCAGGTCGTCGTTCACCATGCAGACCGGTGCGGTGCCGCAGCTGGCGAGGCATTCGACGAATTCGATGCTGTATTCTCCATCCGTGCTGACGGCCACGGGATTATGCATGCCGTCGTCGTGGTGCTGGAGATCGATGCCGGCGGCTTCAGCGAGTTTCGCCTTCAACTCGTAGCTCCCAGCCATGGCGCAGCTGAGGGTGCGGCAGACGCGAAGGTGTTTCTTTCCCGCGGGCGCCTGCCGGTACATCGGATAAAACGTGACCAGCTCGAGAATGTTGATCGGTTGCAGGTCGAGCTTGGCCGCGATCCAGCATACGCCTTCGTCGCTGATTAAGCCGAAGTGTTCCTGCCAGAGGTGGAGCAAGGGCATGGAGGCACTGCGTTTCCGGTCCGCCGGATAACGCGCGATGGCTCGCTCCATCTCCCGCTCCAGTTCGGCGGGCACGCTTTGGCTCGTCGCTTTCACCGGGGACGATTCGATCACTCGGTCAAAGTGGATTCTTTCGAGACCACTTTGTCCTCTTTAAAGACGATGGTGACGGTGTCCTGGCCTTGCGTGTAGACGTAGGTCGTTTTTTTCATGACGACGAAATCTTTCGTGTCGACCGACGAGGGCACACCGAGAATCGATTCGACCTGCTTCTTCGCCATCCCGTCGGTGACTTGATCGACGTTCGCCTTCGTGATGCGCTTGCCGGGATTGCAGGCTGCGATGACGACGAAGGTCAACGTCACGACGAGGAGCAGCGCAGGACGGACAGCGCGGCGCGCCCTCTCTTTGTTAAAACGCAACGCGTCGCCCATCTTACGGCTCCCGACCGAGGTTTGAGTCCTTGCTGTCGACCTCGTCGTTTTTGAAAGTGATCATGGCGAATTTCTTGGCGTCCTCGTAGCGGAAGGTCGTTTTCTTGAAGATAAGCATGTCTTTCGTCTCCGCGGTGGTGGGAGCGCCGAGGATGGTTTGCACCTGGCTCTGCGACATTCCCATCGTGATCTGGTTGTAGTTCGCCTCGGTTAACTTCGAGCCGGAGAGCGCGTTGCGATCGCACCCCACGGCGCAGAAAAGTGTGGCGACCAAAAGGAGCCAGGAAATGTTTTTGAGCGGATTCATATGAGTTGCGGTCACCTGTCGCATTCGCCCATGACGAAGTCCAGACTGCCGAGGATGGAGACGACATCGCTGACGCTGTGGCCGGGCAGGACTTCGGGCAGAATGCTCAGATTGCAGAAGGAGGGCGAGCGGATCTTCAGCCGATACGGCACCCCGCCGCCTTTGCTGTGAATGTAAAAACCGAGTTCGCCCTTCGGATTCTCGGCCGCGAAATAGACTTCGCCGACCGGCGCATCGAGGCCTTCCGTGACGACGATGAAGTGATGGATGAGTTCCTCCATCTTCGTCATGACGTTTGATTTCGGCGGCGGCATGTTTTTCCAATCGACGACGTTGATTGGTCCGCTCGGCATTTTGTCGACGAGCTGTCGGAGAATGCGGACGCTCTGCCGCATTTCTTCGAGGCGCACGAGATAGCGATCATAGCCGTCACCCGCGGTGCCGATCGCGACCTCGAAATCGTATTGATCGTAATCGAGATACGGATGTTTGCGGCGGAGATCGTGATCGACGCCGCTCCCGCGCAAGTTCGGGCCGGAGAGGCCGTAGGCGATGGCGCGGTCTCTTGTAATGACGCCGACATCGCGCATGCGATCGACGAAGATGCGGTTGCGTGTGAGGAGGCTGTCGACTTCGTCCAACTGGGGAACGAAGTCGTCGAGAAACTTCGTGAGCTGCGGGAAGAACGAGTCGGGCAGATCGCGGATTTGCCCGCCAACGCGGGTGTAGGATGTGGTGAAGCGCGCGCCGGAGATGATCTCGCAGAGGTTATAGATCTTCTCGCGCTCGGTGAAGGTGTAGAGGAAGACGGTCATCGCGCCGAGATCGAGCGCCATCGCGCCGAGGCCAAGGAGATGCGCCTGGATGCGCGCGAGTTCGCAGCAGAGCACGCGGATCGCTTTGCCGCGCGGCGGCAATTCCCAGCCCATCAACTTCTCGACCGCGCAGGCGTAGGCGACGTTGTTCGCGAGCGGGGCCAAATAATCGAGCCGGTCCGTGTAGGGCACGAATTGGTTGTATTGCATGTTTTCCGCGATCTTCTCATCACCGCGGTGCAGATAGCCGACATCGGGCGTGGCTTTGGTGATCGTCTCGCCGTCCAATTCCAGCACGAGCCGCAACACGCCGTGCGTCGCCGGATGCGATGGCCCCATGTTGAGCACCATCTTTTCGCCAATATCGCCGTCGTGCGAGGCCATCTCTGCGTCGGCGGCGGCGACGCGAGTGAGGGCGTCGGGAGATTCGATTTCGCGCGTGGTGAAAGCCATAAAGAAGAGCGATGACGCTCGTGTTCGGTCATTTTGGCGCAAGCCGAACATCGCGCAAGTTGGACGCGACGAGGGTCGCATCAGCAAGGACGCAGAAAAGAGCATCCCGCGCGGGCGCGCGAAAAGTTTCGCCGCCCTTCCACCGCGGCGGAATACCGCGGTGCGTCTTTATTCCAGCGTGGCTAGAGCTCTCTCCAGAATGCGGTGATCGGCTCCACGCGACGGGAGACTTGTCCGTTCTGGAAGAACTTAATCATGTGGCGGCGACCGGCAGATTGGTCGGCGTAGCTGACGGCGGACGGATCGAGGCGCCAATTTCTGGCTCCCTGGACTGCGACGCGATCGAGACCGCTGATTCCACTGCCCCGGACAATCTGGACATCGGTGACGCTGCCGTCCCGAGCGAAGACCAGATTGAGCACCACAGATCCCGAGAGGCCCTGATCAAGGACCGCGCGCGGGAGGTCTGGCGCTGGTTTGGCGACGAACTGCGCGTGAACCGAGCTCGCTCCGAAGAGCAAGAGCACGGCGACCAGCGCAGAGGCCGCTCTACTGATATGGCGTTGTTGGCTCATGCCGCGATCCTGGAGATTTTGTTACGAAAAGGCAATTCTTTAATTCGGACGGAAAAGCAACGAATTCGGACGCGCTTTCCGCTCGCCCGAGAGAGGGAAATGCGGCTAGCTCTTTGGATATGAAAAAGATCGCACTGCTCTTTGCCGGCCAGGGTGCTCAAGGGGCGGGAATGGGGCGCGAGTTGGCGAGGGAGTTCCCGGTCGCGAACAAACGCTTTCTCGAAGCCGATGAGAGCCTTGGGCGAGGATTGAGCGAGATCGTGTGGAACGGCCCCGAGGATCTGCTCATGCAAACCGGGAACTGTCAGCCCGCACTTTATGTGCACGGTCTGGCTTGTCTGGCGGCGCTGCGGGAAGCGGCGGGAGATTTCGCGATCGAGGCGGCGGCTGGCCTCTCGTTAGGCGAATGGACCGCGCACGCCTCCGCGGGGACGTTTGATTTCGCCACCGGCTTGCAGCTGGTGGAGAAGCGCGGGCAATATATGGAAGCTGCGTGTGCCGCGACCGCGGGGGCGATGGCGGCGATGATCGGCGCGGAGGAATCGGCGGTGCGCGCGCTGGCGGCGGACACCGATGTGGATGTGGCGAACATCAACGCGCCGGGGCAAATCGTGGTTTCGGGCGAGGCGGCCAAGATCGAAATGGCAGTCGCGCTCGCCAAAGAGCACGGCATTCGCCGAGCCACACTTTTGAAAGTGGCGGGCGCTTATCATTCGCGGCTGATGGAAAGCGC
>JBDSNB010000210.1:0-8783 GCA_039915555.1 Chthoniobacterales bacterium
TGCACGACCAGCTTTCCACCGAAGAACGCACGCAATTGCAAACGCACCTCGCCGAATGCGAGACCTGCCGCGCATTGCACGCCGAAGAACTCGCCATGAACAACCTGATCGCCTCCACCCTCGACTCTGCGAAACCCGACCTCGCCTTCGAACAACGCGTCGTCTCCGGCTTCCGCCAGAAAGTGCCGAAGCGCGCCGGCCTGATCCCGGTGCTCGCCGGATTGTTCCGCCTCCGCGCCACGCAAGTCGCGGCCGCCGCTGCGGTCCTGCTGACGCTCGTCCAAGTCGGCCGGATGGTGACGGGCGAAGCAAGAACGCCGGTCGAAGGATTGCGGCAACTGCCCTCCTTGACGGGGAATACCACGACGGAGAACGAAAGCGCGCTACCGGCGGAAAGCGGGATGTCCGTCGCGCAAGATGCGCCCGCGGATACAGTCGGCGCATTCGCTAAATCGATGGCAGCGCCCGCCGCGCCGCCCCCGGTCCTCATGGCGCGCCGCGATGAAGCGCGTTCGTCCGTTGGCGTGGAAGACAAGAGCGAGAACGCGATGCCTGCATCCAGAATGGTAGCCGAAAGCGCTCCGGGAACTCCGCCGGTTCAAACGGCTCCCGCCACCAATCGCAAACTGGTCCGCAACGCCCAGGTGGAACTCGAAGTCATCGCGTTCGAGGACGCAGTGCAGAAGATCACGGCCTTCGTGACCGAGATGCGCGGCTACGTCGCGACCAGCAATTCCGCCAAGCAGGCCAACGGAAAACTGCGCGGCCAGGTGGTCGTGAAAGTTCTGCCGGAAACGCTCGACGCGTTTCTCTTAAAACTGCGCGGACTCGGCGAGTTGAAGAATCAAACCCTCGGCACCGAAGACGTGACGAAGCAATATTTCGACACCGATGCGCGCCTCAAGAACGCCCGCGTCATGGAGACGCGCTTGATCGACATCCTCCAAACGAAGAGCACCAAAGTCGCCGACCTGCTCGAAGTCGAAAAGGAACTCGGACGAGTCCGCGCGTCGATCGAACAAATGCAGGGCGAACTCAAATACATGGATGCGTTGGTCGCATTCGCGACTGTCACGATCACGCTCACGGAAAAGGACATGGAAGAGCCCGCGGCGTTCCTCTTGAAACGCCGCGCCCAGCTCGCGCTTTTCTCGACCGACGTGGAGAAGACCTTCGCCGAAATGAAAGCCATCATCGACGGCGCGAAGGCGCAGGTTTCGTCCTCCACCCTCGATCGCGACAGCACGGGCGAAGCAACCGCGCGCCTCGTCCTCCTCATCGTGCCGGAAGAAGCCGACGCCCTCATCCACCGCATCAAAGGAATGGGCCGCGTCCAGAATTACAACGAGCAAACCGACCGCATCGCCCAAGGCGGCAGCGGCATGGCGGAGGGCGCGAAAGTCGAGCGCGACAAGGTGGAGCTCAGCATCACCATCTCGCGCAATGAACAGGAGCCCGCCCTCCAGACCACCAGCCTGCGCATTCTCACCGGCAAGGTCACTGAGCGCGTGGCGCAGTTGAAAGAGAACGCCGCGGAAGCAGGCGCGGAGATTCGCAGTTCGTCCTTCAGCCGCACGCCCGACGGTCAGGAATTCGCCAACGTCTCCCTGCGTTTGCCGATGAAAAACTACGCCGCGCTCATGAGTTCGCTCGATCAGCTCGGCAAAGTCCGGGACGTCAGCGTGCAGCGCGACGATCGCCGCGGCACGATCGACGAGGCGACCGCGCCGGCCGACATCAACATCCAGGTCTACAGCCAGCCCGACATCGTCTCCGACGAAAGCGGCTTGTTCGCCACCATCCGCCGCACGCTCATGCAAGGCGCGTCCGCGCTGATGTGGAGCTTGCGCATGATCGGCGTGGCGCTGGCGTTCTTCGCCCCGTGGGCGCTGGTCCTTGCGCTTGTGGTCTGGATCGCAAGACGCGTTTCGCGTGCACGCAAAGCGCGGCGCCACGAACGGAACGACTGACCCGTCTTCGCCTCACCCGACAGCCAAAGCCAGGAGCGGCGTCAATAAAACCAGATCCGCCAACGCGGTCCGTGTGTCGGGTTGAATCGCTCCCGCAAAGAAATAAAGCGCACCTAATAAAATCGCACTGGCCGCGACGCAGGCATTGATCGACCGCGGACCCGCAGAGACGCCGAGCGCGCTCAGCAGCACCAGGAGCAACGCGGCGAGCGGCACGAAACGTCTGACGTCTGGAAAAACCGTGGCAATGGATACGCGCCCCTGCGCGAGATCCAACTCGCGTTCCCAAACCGCGATGCTGATACAATTCAACGCGCAAACGCAGGCGAAAAGAAACCACCCGGGCAGCGCGGACCCCGTGAGACCGGCCGCCAACCCCACCCTCGTTCCCGCCGCGAAGAGGAAGCCGATGCTAATTTCCTTTACCGGCAGCGTTCGCCAGAGCGACGGCCAGCGTTGGTTGAGAACCAAATAAAGAACCGCGAACGCGGCCACGCTCACTCCGGAGCGCAGCGTCACGCGATCCAGTTGCGCGATCGCAAAGAGATCGGCCAGAGCGATGATCACGAGACCCGCGACCCAGGCGGCGCGATACCGAAGACAAAAATGCTGCCGCTCGGACAGCGGGCTCCGTTCGTTAACCGACAGACTGTCGCCAAACCGATCAGCCAGATAAATCAGCCACGCGGTCAGAAACAGCGCAGCCGTTCCCCCCGGCGCGATCGCGATTCCAAAACTGCGGGCGAAGAGCCATTGCCAACTGATCGCCACCAGCGGCGCATCGAGGCAAACAAGGTTCAGCCATGAAAGGACGTTCGCACCCCGCTTCGCGCTGTGGCGGCCTCGCCGGGTGTCAGTCATTCCTGACTCTCACACCGCGCGAGATTTTCTGCGCCGCAATTCCATCGCCCAAAGCGCCGCGATCGTCAGCACATCACTGACGAGATGGGTGGTCCGAGTCGAACCTTGCGAAGCGGGATTGAGCGTCGGCTCCAGCGATTCCCTCAACCGGCCGATTTCCAACGCCGTGCCTTCCACTTTCTTGATCGCATCCAGGGTGGCGAAACGCTGGGCGGCGGTGGCCTGAATCGCGGTCAGGTTTTCGAACGCGAACAACGCGAAGAGCACCGAGACGATCGCGGTGGTGAGCGCGGCCGGCTCTTTTCGCAAAGAAGAAAACGCCAGCAGGCCGCCGACGATCACGACGTAAAGCGTCCAATAGGCTTGCAGCGCATTTGAGCGCTCGAAGTAAAGCTGGATCAGTTCGTTATAGTTCATGGAGGATCTCGGATTAAAGCCGACCGGGCTCGTTAGACGCGAGCATAAAATCCGGCCCGCGGCGCGCTGC
Source organism: Chthoniobacterales bacterium (assembly GCA_039915555.1). Lineage (GTDB taxonomy): Bacteria > Verrucomicrobiota > Verrucomicrobiia > Chthoniobacterales > UBA10450 > JACCTI01. The sequence continues at coordinate 3,319 of JBDSNB010000210.1, forward strand.
AAATTTACTCAACGCCTGTCGCACCTCCGGACGCACCACCATCGAAGGCCGTGCGCTGAGCATTTGGCTCAGGCTTTCCTCCATGCCAGCCGCGGTCCCGGTCGCGATGAGATACGCAGCGACCGCCGCCGCGCTTCGCGAATAGCCGATTTTGCAGTGCACATACACAATCCCGCCCTCCGCCTCTGCCGCGATGAAGGTCGCCATTTCCTGCAGTTGCTCCGCCGTCGGAGCGGTCAGATCGAGAACAGGGATGTTGCGATAGCGCAGCGTCCGAAAAGCGCGCGGGGCGGAAAATTCAGCGGTCAAATCGAGCACCGCCGTGATTCCCTCCTGCACCGCAATTCGCGCTTCGCGATTGCGGAGCGCACTGCCGATCCACACGTTCGGCGTCACCGCATCCCAGGCGCGGCATTCTCGCCGGTAAAAGAACCGCGACAGATGCTGGCCGACGAGCACGAGCCCGAGCGCCCACACGGTGCTCCACGGGATTGCACCGTCCCTCTTGCGAAAGGCGCGCGGCCCGTTCCCGAAATAGGCCGCTGCCACGATCGCGAGACTCATCATCGGCCAAAGCAGTATCGCGCCCCACGGCCAGAAAACGATCGCTCCGACCAGCAAGAGCAGCGCGCCGATGGCGTAGCGAAGACCGATCCCTCCGCCCGCGATAACCGGCCACGCGATCGTCTTCTCGCGGATGAAATAGAAGCAGTAACCGGCAAGCGCGAGTCCGCCCAACACGTCGAGCAGGTGATGTTGATAGGTCAGCACCGCCGAAGCCGCGATGAGGATAAACCAAACGACGATTGCCACTCGCGCCGCGCCCGCGGTATGACGCACGAAAGTTACAACGAGCAACGCGCCGAGCGTGATGTGAAGCGATGGGAACAAATTAAAGGGCGCGTCCATCGTGCGGAACCAATCGAAGACCCAGCCGAGCCAGCCATCGGTTTGCGGCCTCGCGAACGCGAAACGCAAGGGGAAGGCGAGGAAGCAAAGTCCCGCCACGATGATCGCAAGCGCGATGCGTCGGGCGAGCGTGGCCAGTTCACGTTGAGTTCGACAGAGAAACGGCGCGCTGACGAAGAAGAGATCGATCGAGAGATAGGGCGCGATCAAGAGCGGCACGAATGGAATGTGGCGCTCCCACTGGAAGAAAATCGTCCCGACATCGGAACGCTGCGCGGTGATCCAGTTGCAGCCTCCGTAGACGACGAGGAACAGCACGGACAGACCGACCGAAACTGACAATTTCTGAGGAAGTTTATTGGCCACGGATTAACACGGATCAAACCGGGATGAAGAGTTGGTGTGTGCAGTCTCTACTCGGAGAAATCCGTGTTTCAGCCGTGTTAATTCGTGGCTGAATCCCTTCGAGCAATAGAGACGGAAAACATCCCCCACTGATCGATCTCCATCGCCAGTTTTTCGAAACCAGCGCGCGCCACGAGTTGATCCATCTCCGCCGTGGTCCGGCGGCGCATGATCCACGGCTGCCCCTCGCGATTGCGCAACACGCGCGCGATGAATTCCAGCTGTGGATGCCAGGGCTGATTCGTGTAAATCAAATGCCCGCCGGGCACAATCGCGTCGGCCAAACCGGCGAGTGATTTGCTCACGAGTTTGTTCGACGGAAAGAGTTCGTAGAGTCCGGACACGATTCCAATCGTCGCGCGCGGCTGGATCGCGCCTAACGAAGCGCGATTAAACGCATCGGCCTCTTCCACGACGACCTCGCGCAGTTGCCAGCCCTCGACGAGTGCACGCATAGCCGACACGTTTTCCGTCTTATAATCTCGCAAGACAGCGGTGATCGGCACGTCCGGCAGCGATTGGATCGTTTCCAAAACATACCGGCCCGCACCAGCCGCGATGTCCACGATTCGCACTGGTCGCCCGGCAGCGTGGGTCTCCTCGATTAATCGACGCAGGGCCTCCACGAGGTTCACTTTGCGCTGTCGAATCCCGCGCCAGCCGATGCTGTCGAGATACGCCGAATCCATCAGGCGACCGAGCCGCGTCTTGCCAGCCGGTTTGTTCTCGTAGACATAATCGAGCGCGAGCCCAGAATCGAAGCCGCTCTGCCACCCGAGATCGATGCCTTTGCTCAAGCGTCCGCCGGTTTTCATGGCGGCGCGGATCAAGGGAAATTGCGGACCGCCGCGCAGTTTCAGCCGTTCGTGCTCCTCCCACGTGTATCCCATCCGATCCGCCTCGAGCAGCGCTGTGACCACCGGCGGTTGCGCAAACCGCTCCCGCACGAAGTCGCGCACCCGTGCCACCACTTCCGCGCGTTCGCGCTCATGAAAAATCGCGTGGTAGGCCGCGGGAAAAACGTGCATCTGCTTCACCGACGACGAGAGGCCGTTGAAGAACTCGCGCTGCGCTTTCAGACTCACGACCCAATCGGAGCCGGCACCGATCATCAACGTCGGGACATTGATCGCACCCGCGTCCGCCAAAAGACGCTTCGCGGTCGCATCGACATCGAGCAGGACGTTGGCCGGAATGCCCCGAAAGATGAGCGGATCGGCATCATAAAGCGCAGCTTCTTCGCGATCGTGCGTGAGCATTCGCGCCTTCACGTAACTCTGCACATGACCCGGGCCGAGCATCTTCTCTTTCAGGCGCAAAGCCGGGAGCGCGAGGGGAACGTAGAGCCGTATTTTGAAAGCGGCAGTCGCGAGGATCATCGCGCGGATCGGCGGTGCGTAATCGTGCACCCAGCCAGCCACGCTCACCGCGCCCATGCTGTGCGCGAGCGCCACGATGTTCTCGCTGGCGATCCCGTGCGTCTCCGAAATGTGACGAACGAAAACGTCCACATCCTTGATCGTGACCGCGAAATTTTCCGCACCGCCCCGCGGCCCGGGCGACCGTCCATGCCCGCGCGCATCCCACGCGAAAATGGCCACGTCATCGAGCGCGAGCAGATTGACCAACTCGTCCCAACGCCCGGAGTGCTCGTGTCCGCGATGGAAAAGAAGCAGCGCCTTATCCGTCGGCTTCTCGGGAATCCACGAGCGGTAAAACAGCTCCGTTCCGTCGAAGCTCTGCACCGTGTGTTCGGCTCTGATCATGGATTTGCGCCAACTCTATTACCGCAGTCCGCAACTCCGAAGCGATAGCGGAGATGTCCGCTTTTTCGGCGGAGCGCGCAGCATAGTTGCGCGGTGCGCCAATGATGAGGCGCACTTTGCGCGGACGCGGCAGGCTGCGGCCCTTCGGCCAGGCCGCGAACGCACCCTCCAGATGACACGGCAAAACGTCCACCTTGCAGCCCGCGACAAGCGCGCCGATGCCAGGTTTAAATCCTTGGATTTCGCCCGTCTTCGTTCGCGTTCCCTCAGGGAAAATGATCAAAACGTTGCCCGGGTGTGCGAGCAATTCCGTGCAGAGGTGGAGGCTTTGCCGCACCTGCGTATTGCGCGCGAACGGGAGCGCGTTCACGACAATCGAAGCGATCCACGTGCGGGGCACGCTTTTGAAAAAATAATCGGCCGCGGCCGCCGGAAATGCGCGATGCAAGCGTCGAAACGGCAACGCGGCCAAAAGGCAGACCGTGTCGAGATGACTGGAGTGATTCGCCACCATCACGAACGAACTGCCGCGCGGCAGGTTCTCCGCCCCGACGATCTCAAACCGGTGCCAAACGCGCAGCGCAGCGCGAATCATGAGCGAGACGAGCGAACGCAATCCGTAGATCAACATGTCCGGTTCGCGGGGAAAATTCCGCAACCGTTCGACCATCGATTGATCGAGATCGCTCGCGGGAGTGTAGCGCCAGCGTTTCATCTCAAGCCATAATAGTATCCGGCCATGTGCATGAAAAGCGGCGCGACATAAATCAAACTGTCGATCCGATCGAGAATGCCGCCGTGGCCGGGAATGGATGCGCCCATGTCCTTCGTGCCGATGTCGCGTTTGATCACGCTGATCGAGAGGTCGCCGAGTTGTCCGCCGATTCCGACGATCAAACCCGTGAGAATGAGTTGGGTCGTTCCAAATTCCGGTAACGAAAAACGGAGCAACCAGGGCAACGCCATCGCGACGGCGAGCGCGCCCAGCGCGCCTTCCCAAGTTTTCTTCGGGCTGATCTGATCGCGCAAGGGATGCCGTCCGAAGATGCGGCCGAAGGTGAAGGCCGCGATATCGCTCACCTCCGTCGCGAAAATGATAAAGCAGAGATAGCCGTAGGCGTTCCCCGCGTTCGCGAGAAACCCGAGATGCCCAAACATCCAGCCGACATAGATGAACGCGACGATGCCGAGCGACATCCGCTGGAGCTCACCGCGAAAGCGATTCCGCAAAATTGGGATGAGCAAAATGAGCGCAATCGCGAAGACTGGCACCGCGACGAAGAAACCATACCAGCCCGTCCCCTGCTCCAAACCGCGCGGATGCGGCATCAACGAAGCCGCGCCCACCGTCACGATTCCGACATAGACCGCGCCGGTCATCCACCAGTCGCGATAGAGACCAGACGCGCGCGCGAATTCCTTAAACCCAAAAATCGCAAGCAGCGTGACACCGACGATAAACGGCACCCGTCCCGCGAAAATCCCGGCGAGCGCAAGCGGCGCCATGATGAGCCACGCGCGATACGTTTGCCAGATGGACGCGATCTGTTTACGCGCCAGCAATTGCACCAGCCCGAGCACCATGCCACCCGCAACGAGCACGCTGGCGACAATCCAGACGTAAGCCAGGAAAGTCGGATCGTGCAGCGCGGCGGAGAGAGACATTGAAAAGAATTCTAACCGCGGATTACGCGGATTACGCGGATACAAGACCTCCCAAATCAGCGTTATCTGCGTAATCCGCGGTCAAAATAATCCCCACCTTGTTTATGACTTCGCCGCAAGTGCCGCCATCGTGCGACGCAGGCGGAAGGCGATCGTTTGCAAACAACCCGCAACAACGAGCACAGAGGTCCAGTCGAGCACCGTCAGCGTTGCAAAACGCATCGCGCCATCATTCCACCACAGACAACCCAACGTGATCCACGCTCCGAGGTGCAGCATGACCATGCGCCACGGTTTCGACATGATGCCGCCGAACTCCCGCCGCCTTCCAACCGCCTGCCCCATCAGGCCGACATACGCAGTCAAGACCGCGAAAATCGCAGCCCAATAACCGACCACCGGATTCATCAATCCGCTGTGCGCCACGCCGGCGAAGATGACCACATCGGAAACCCGATCCGGCAGATCATTCAAAATTTCGCCGCGCAAACTCGCCTGCCCCGACTCGAGCGCGACCATGCCATCGAGCATGTTGCACCAGAGGCGCAGATAGCAGAACAGCGGCGCCACCAGCAGGAGCCACGGGTGCGCGCCCGACTTCCAGAAGGAAATCGCCGCCGCGACCGCCAACGCCATCGACGAATACGAAATTGCGTCGGGATGAATCTGCCAGCGCACGCAAACGTTCGTCGCAAAACGTGCGGTGCCGCGAAACGCATC
>JBDSNB010000072.1:0-2823 GCA_039915555.1 Chthoniobacterales bacterium
GCTGCCTCGCAAGGATTCGAACCTTGACAAAGAGATTCAGAATCTCTCGTGCTACCGTTACACCACGAGGCAAAAAGAAGCGGCCTGAGACGTAAAGCCGGTTGCCTGTTTTCGCAAGTCAACGCGACCCGCGGCCAGGTGGCTGGCTAAGCAGCGCTCGCCGTGCGGGCCTGGAGTTCCGCTTTCGGCGCCAGCCAGATTTCCGCGCCTTCGCGGCCGGCTTCCACTTCCATCGCCTGGCCACTTTCGGCCACGAGCATGCGCGCGCCTTCCAGCATGTCGTCGATTTTTTCGTCGTCGTGGTTTGGGTCGTGATGGAAAAGAATGAGCTTCCGCGCGTGCGCTGCGAGCGCGAGGGAGACGACGCGGCTGAGCGAGCCGTGGCCCCAGCCAATGTGATCGTTGTATTCCTCGTCGGTGTATTGCGCGTCGATGATGAGCACGTCCACTTCGTGCAGGAATTCCGCCAGCTTGGCCTTTTCCGCTTTGGCGAAGGCGCGTGCCTCGCTCACGCTGCTCTGGTCGCCGCCGGCGAGATGGATCTTGAGCAATTCGTAGGGCTCGTTATCCGGGAAAAAGGCGACCGATCCGCCACTGGTGTTGAGGCGGTAGCCGGCACAAATGCCGGGATGATTTGCGAACCTGGCCTTCACCTGCACCGGGCCGAGCGGAAACTCCATCTCGCGCAATTCTTCGATGGAAAGATTGCTCGGCAGCGCGCGGAGGCTGACGGGGAAGAACGGTGTTTCCATTTGGCCGGCGAGAATTGCGGCCAGCCCGGCACGCGCGCCTTCGTAGCCCAGGACGCGGATATCGTTTTTCTGGCGGTAGGCCGGCAGAAAGAACGGCAGACCCTGAATGTGGTCCCAGTGAGTGTGGGTGAGCAAAAGCGTGAGCTTGATCGCCTGGTCGCCAAATTCCTTCTCGAGCTCCATCCCGAGACCGCGAATCCCGGAGCCGGCATCGAGGACGATGATTTCGCCGTCGGCCCGCACTTCCACGCAACTGGTGTTGCCGCCATAGCGAACGGTGTCGGGACCGGGCACCGGAATCGAACCGCGCACGCCCCAGAGCTTGATGCGGGTGGCCGGGGTTTGGAAAGGGACATGGTCCGCAACGGACGAACTGCCGCGCGCCACCTCGGGCAGGATGCGATCGATCACGCTCTTGATCGTTTCCCATGTGACGGGTTTAACGAGATATTCATCCGCCCCCGATTGGAGCGCGCTATCCCGATCGACGCCGTAATCGCGCCCCGAAATGACGATTATTTTCGCGAGGCGCAATTGTTGACGCAGGGCGCGGCAAACCTGGAAACCGTTCGCCTTTGGCATGAGCAAGTCGCAGAGAATGACGTCTGGCCGGTGTTTGAGCGCCAAGTTGATGCCCACCTCGCCGTCGCCCGCTTCGAGGACATTCCAGCCTTCACGGGCAAAGAGCTCGCTGGTGGCCCGGCGCGCCTCGTCGTCATCCTCAACTAATAATACAGTGCGCATGGCAGGCGTAGGTTTCTCAGTGCGAGGCTAGTGTAGAGCCATTCTTGAGCCAAGGAACTTTCTTGTCCCATTTTTGGTCAATTTTTGCCCCTAAACCCGCTGGCGTGGGGCCGCCGACCGCTTTATCGCAAGGTCTTGAAGGGCGCCGTGCTGGACGCTTTTGGACGCAGGGGTGAGGGTGGCCGCCAAAACAATTCGTGGATTCAAAGCAGGCTCGAACCGAACGCGCCCCGCACCCCGCGTTTCCAACGCAGCTCGGGGTTGAGATTAATCTCATCGGCCGGCACTTCGAAACCGACCGCGCGCAGCAGATACGAAACGCCTTCCCGGCTCTCCATCGTCTCCTTCAGACTGCGCGCAAAGAGCTCGATGTATTCCTTGTAGGATTCGAGCTCGAGTTTCCCTTCGGCGAAATGTTCGGCCAGCGATTCGTCGTGGTAATCGATCAACTCGATCAGCGCGCGTCGCAATTTCAGCCGCATCTCGGGATCGACCACCACTTTGAACGGTGACGCGCCGGGGTGGGGCAAAGCCAGTTCCTTCTTCACCGGCTCGGGCGTCGTCGTCGCGATGAGTTGGTAATCGCCTGGTTGGTCCATCGTATTAGCGCAGTCGCGCGGCAAGCCGCAGTGGTCGGCTAAAAGAACAGCGGGATGATCAGGATGGCAACGATGTTGACCACCTTGATCATTGGATTGATCGCGGGACCGGCGGTGTCCTTGTAGGGGTCGCCGACCGTGTCGCCGGTGACCGACGCGGCATGGGCGAAAGAGCCTTTACCGCCAAGATTTCCCTCTTCGATGTATTTTTTCGCGTTATCCCAGGCGCCGCCGCTCGAGGTCATGGCGATGGCGACGAACAGCCCGGTGACAATGGTGCCGACCAACATTCCACCGAGCACGACGGGGCCGAGCGGCTTGATCCACGCGACCGCGATGACGAATGCGACCGGCAGCAACGCGGGGATGATCATTTCGCGGAGCGCGGCTTTGGTCACGATGTCGACGCAGACGCCGTAATCCGGCGTGTCTTCGCCGCGGAGGATGCCGGGCTTGGCGGTTAATTGCCGGCGCACTTCGCGCACGACGGCGCCCGCGGCTTTGCCCACCGCGTCCATGCTGAAGGCGGTGAAAACGAACGGGAGCAAGCCGCCGATGAAGAGCCCGATGATCACCTTGGGATCGTTGAGCGAGAAATCGAAGGTGTAAGCGCGGCCGGTGGCGATGAAGTGCGCGCGCAATTCCTCCACATACGACCCGAAGAGGACGAGTGCGGCGAGTCCGGCGGACGCGATCGCGTAGCCTTTCGTGACCGCTTTCATGGTGTT
>JBDSNB010000100.1:0-3024 GCA_039915555.1 Chthoniobacterales bacterium
TCCCCGTCGCGCCCACGCTTTCCCCCACCGCGAGCACGGCTGCGAGATTATCGCTCGGATGCGCCGGCTCCTTCGAGAGGTAGGTGTCGTTGTAATCGAAATAGCGAATGCAGCAGCCATTCGCGAACGCCGCCCAATCCGGCGGCGCCTTGTGCGAAGTGCCGATCACGGTCGCGCCATTGGTTGCAGAAAAATCCGACGCCACGGTCCGCGCGATCGTGCAAGGCTCCTCATTCCACGCCCCGAGTGCGCACCCGAGCGAGTCGATCACCCGCCGTTTCACCTCGTGGAACACATTTTTGGAGAGGTCCTCGTATTTGAGTGAACAGGCGAAATTGGCGAGCGAATGAGCGAGCGATTTGGTCATAAAAGTTGAGCCTGCAAGGTGGCGAGGAATCAACGCGCGGCAAGCGTGCGACGGCACTTCAGACTTGATAACCCAAATCTCTCGGCGACCCCGAAGCCCACCCAGGATTGACGCCCCGTCGTCCACCGCACACCATTTCCCGCCATGCCGCCTCCGCCTCTGCCCGCGACGCCGGCGGGAAGTCCCCCGCCCCTCTCCGCCGTGCGCGGCGCGATCGCCGTGCCGAGCCGGGCGTTGCGCGGATGGTTGATCGCCGCCGCCATCCTGGCCGCGCTCTCCTTGGGGCTGGTCATGTTGATCCTGCTCGGCCTTTCCACTGGCTTCGTCGGCTTGATCGGCGGCATAATTCTCGCGACCCTGCCGGTGCCGTTCTACATGCTGCTCGCGCTGTGGATTGATCGCTTTGAGAAGGAGCCGGTCTGGATGTTGATCGGGGCCTTTGTCTGGGGCGCGACGGTGGCCGTCTTCGTCGCCTTTGTTTTCAACACGATCTTCGAGGCCATCGCCTACAACGCCATCGCGGAAATGGCAGGCGTGGCCACCGCCACTCTCTCCGCGCCCGTCATCGAGGAATTGGGGAAAGGCCTCGCGCTCGTCATCTTCTACTTCTGGAAACGCGACGAGTTCGACAACGTGATCGACGGAATCATCTACGCCGCCATGGTCGGACTCGGCTTTGCCATGACCGAGAACATCCTCTACTACGGGCGCGCCATCGCGGAAGGCGGGCTTGGCGGTTCCGTCTTCGTTTTCTTCCTGCGCGGCGTCGTCTCGCCCTTCGCGCATCCGTTTTTCACCAGCATGACCGGGATTGGCCTCGGGCTCGCACAGCAATCACGCCAGGGTTCGCCGCTGAAAATCATCGCGCCGCTCATCGGTCTGATGGTGGCGATGGCGCTGCACGGCTTGTGGAATCTCAGCGCCGCCTTCGGGGCCGTCTTCCTCGTCGCCTACGTGGTCGTGATGGTGCCCGCCTTCGGCGGAGTCCTCCTCTTAATCGGCTTCTCGCTCCGCAGCGAAGGCCGCATCATCCGGCAACATCTGGCGACAGAACGCGAAAGCGGCTTCCTCGATCCCGCGGCTTTCGAAGCGCTCTGCACCGTCCGCGGACGCTTCGGAGACACCTGCTCCGCGTGGCGCAGCGGCGGATTCGCGTCGTTGCGAGCTCGTCGACAATTCCACGCCTTCGCCAGCGAACTCGCCTTTCATCGCTGGCGCACTTCGCGTGGCATTCTACCGCGCATCGGGACGGCGGCGGAACGCGAAGCCGCAGTGCTGCAGCGTTTGCATACCTTGAAGAGCCGACTCCGGTAACCGAAACTCACACTGGCCAGTCGCGGCGCGCTCCCCAGACTTGCCGCTCGCCGTGGCAGCGCGCACAGTCGCCGCATGAGCAAAGTTTACTCCGACGCCAAAGCGGCACTCGACGGCCTTCTGCGCGACAATATGACCATCGCGGCGGGCGGCTTCGGGCTTTGCGGCATCCCGGAAAACCTCATCGCTGCGTTGCACGACAGCGGGGTGAAAGATCTCACCATCGTCGGCAATAACGCGGGCGTCGATGGCTTTGGGATGGGCGTGCTTCTGCCCGCGCGGCAGGTGAAGAAGGTAATGGCTTCGTACGTGGGGGAGAATAAGGAGTTCGAGCGTCAGGTCCTCGCGGGTGAACTCGAATTGGAGCTGATTCCGCAAGGCACGCTGGCGGAACGCTTGCGCGCGGGTGGCGCGGGCATTCCTGGATTTTACACCCGGACCGCCTTCGGGACGAAATTAGCCGAGGGCAAGGAAACGAAGAAATTCGACGGCGTGGACTACGTCCTGGAGCCCGGCATCAAAGCGGAGGTCTCGCTGGTGAAGGCGTGGAAGGGCGACAAATCCGGGAACCTCATTTTTCGAAAAACGTCGCGGAACTTCAATCCGATGATCGCCACTTGCGGCCAGGTCTGCGTGGCTGAGGTCGAGGAGCTGGTCGAAGTCGGCGAGTTGGATCCCGACCAGGTGCACACGCCCGGCATCTTTGTTGATCGCATCATCCAGGGCGCAAATTACGAGAAGCGGATCGAGTTCCGCACCGTGCAAGGCAGCTCCGCAGCGAAGAAGGAAAACCCAATCCGCGACCTAATGGCGAAACGCGCCGCGCAGGAGTTGCGCGATGGTTACTACGTGAACCTCGGCATCGGCATCCCCACATTGGTCGCCAACTACATCCCCGAGGGGATGAACGTCACGCTGCAATCCGAGAATGGCCTCCTCGGCATCGGTCCGTTCCCGACGGAGGAAACCGTGGACGCCGACCTGATCAACGCCGGCAAACAGACGATCACGGCGATTCCAGGCTCCGCGTATTTTTCGAGCGCCGATTCGTTTACGATGATCCGTGGCGGGCACATCGATCTCGCCATTCTCGGCGCCTTTGAGGTGACGGATAATGGCGACATCGCTAATTGGATGATTCCCGGCAAGATGATCAAAGGGCCCGGCGGCGCGATGGACCTCGTGGCCGGCGTGAACCGCGTGGTGGCGGTGATGGAACACACCTCGAAAGATGGCAGCCCGAAGATCCTGAAAGAATGCACCCTGCCCATTACGGGCCTCGGAGTTGTGAATCTCATCATCACCGACCTCTGCGTCTTCGAGGTCAAAGAGGGCGGCGGACT
>JBDSNB010000057.1:0-3457 GCA_039915555.1 Chthoniobacterales bacterium
AATCGCACATTGGATAAGGGAATCGCGCTCTTCGAAAGCGAAGCCGCGCGTCTGGGGAGCGCACGCGACCCGCGTGCTGTTTCCGGCGACCCGCCGGAAACTTCCCACGGTGCGCGTTATTCCAAGCGGCGACTTCCGCACTTCGAACGCCCGTGGGGCAAATACGCGGTCACCTTTAGCACGAACGAGCGGCGACCGCTCTCCGACGCGGAGCGAGATATCGTGCTCCGCTGTCTCGTTTTCCCGGCCGAGCACAATCACATCGAGCTCTACGTCGCCTGCGTGATGCCGGATCATGTGCATCTGCTGTTCGAACCGCAGGTCAAAGAAACCGCCAGCGACGGTGATCCGGTTTTCTGGTCGTTGAGCGAGCTGTTGCAAAAGATGAAATCGGTCTCGGCGCACCAGATTAACAAGGCGCGTGGGGCTACTGGTCCGGTCTGGGAGAAAGAATCGTTCGATCGGTTGCTTCGCTCGGAGCGGGATCTGCGGGAGAAGTTTGAGTATATTTGTCGGAATCCGTGGGACGCCGGAGTGGCGAAGGCGGATGAGGATTACCCTTGGTTGTGGACGCCGGAGTGCGGGGCGAGCGCCCACCCGGCGGCTGGCGAGTCGCCAGCCGCGGCACGCGGGTCGCGTGCGCTCCCCGGCGGGGAATCGCCGTTCGCGGGCTCTGCGATTTCCGGCGAGTTTGCGTTTCGGTTGTACGATGAGCAGGGGTTCCCGCTCGATCTGACGGAGCTGATGGCGCGGGAGCGGGGACTTTCGGTCGATACGGCTGGGTTTGAAAAGTTGATGGAGGAGCAGCGGACGCGTGCGCGTTCGGCACAGAAGAAAACGACGATCGAGCTGGCGGAGAGCGACGGCGCGACGGCGACAAATTTTCTTGGCTACGAACACGATCACACGGGCGCCGATGTGCTGGAGGTGCTGGACGTGAAAGGACGGACGGCGGTGGTGTTGAACAATTCTGTTTGCTACGCGGAGATGGGCGGTCAGGTGGGCGATGCGGGCGAGATCGCAATGGACGGAACGCGCTGGCGCATCGCGGAGACGCGAAAGGCTGGCAATACCTGGATCCACCTCCTCGAAGGCGGAGGCGCTCCGGCGGTGGGTGATCACGTGACGGTGCAGTTTGACCCCACCCGGCGGCGGGCGATCGAGCGGCATCACACCGTGACGCATTTGTTGCATTGGGCGTTGCACGAGATTGTTTCGCGCGAGGCGGTGCAGAAGGGGAGTTACGTCGGGCCGGAGAAATTGACGTTCGATTTCTCGAGCGCGGCGCTCACGCCGGAACAGGTGCGCGCGGTGGAGCAATTAGTGAATGAGCGGATCGCGGAGAAGGCAGATGTTTCGTGGACTGAGGTGCAGTACGCGGAAGCGAAGCAGAGGTCCGATATCCAGCAATTTTTCGGCGACAAGTATGGCGACGTTGTCCGTGTGGTCCAGATCGGCGGCGAGGCAACGGGCTTGAACGGCTACTCGATGGAGCTCTGCGGCGGGACGCATGTGCGGAGCACGGGCGACATCGGTTGGTTTAAGATTGTGAGTGAAGGCGCGATTGCGGCGGGCATTCGCCGGATCGAGGCCGTGGCGGGCGCTGCGGTGCTGCAATGGGCGGAGAGCGAGGCGGCGCGGCAGCAGAGTAGTTTCGACCTTCTGTCGAAAAAGAAGCCGGACATCGCGCGGTTGCCGGATCCGGCGACGGGGGATCATTCATCCGCGGTCCTGGCGATTGAAGCTCGCGCGACGCACCTGAAACAGCTCGAAGCGGAAGTGCACGATTGGGAGAAGCGAAACGCCAAGGCGGCGGAAGCGGAGATGCGCGAACGCGCGGGGACTTTGGCGAATGAACTGGCGGCCGCGCATGCGGGCGCGAGTTCGCTTGTGCTGGAGGTGCCGGAGGCGGATGGCGCGTTGCTGCAACAAATCGCCGACTCGCTGAAGGCGAAGTTGAGCGGGCCGATTGTGCTGGCGGGCTCGACGAGCGGACGCGTGGACTTGGTGGCGTGCATTCCGAAAGAGTTGACGTCGAAGTTGAAGGCGAACGAAATAATCCAGCAGATCGCGCCGATTGTGGGCGGCAAGGGCGGCGGCCGTCCGGACAGCGCGCGCGGTGCGGGGAAGGACCCGGCGAAGATCGGTGACGCGCTCACCCGTGCGCGCGAGATAATCGCAGCCGCGTCCTGATTTTTCTACGGCAGCAGGAGCGTGACGAAAGCAGTCGCGCCGACGCCGACGGCGAGCACGATGAGGTAGAAGACGCCGCCGAGGAAGAACTTGAAGGCGGTAAACATCCAGCCTTGTCCGTAAACGCGACGGATGGAGAGGAAGACCAGCACGGCCGCCGCAAGCGAGAGCGTGACGACCAGCACGGGTTGGAATGCGGGGATGACTCGCAAAGCGCCCATGCCGATGAGCGTAATCACGACCGCGGCCATGTATGCGAAAGCGTGAATGTGGAGCGCGTAAACGAGATGTTCGATGTAGAAACGACGCTGGAAGAAGTAGAGAACCTTGAGGATGAAGGCGAAGATCGGAATGCAGAAGAGCATCATCGTGGGGATGTTGCTGCGGAGGGTGTCGAAGAAGAGTTCAGCTTTGGTGCCGTCAGCGCCGACTTTCTCTTTGACCCGCTTTTCCAGCCACGCGCCGAAGGGATCTTTGGTGCCGTCCGGATCGTCGTACTGGATGTGGAATCCGCCTTTCGGCTTGGCGGAAGGGGACGCGATTGCGGGAGGTGTGGGCTCTTTTTCGGCTTCGGTTTCCGCTGTCCCGGTGGTGGCTGGCGCCGGGGTGGGGCTGGGAATTTGGTTCAGGAGGGCGTCGAGCTTGGTGAGGTCCTTCGAGTTGAGCTCTTGCTTGTCCGCGAAGCGGGGCAGGCGGGTGATCAGCCGATCGAGTTTGGAGCGATCTTCGCTGCCGATGGCTGCATCCTCGGGCTGGGTGAAACGCGCACGGGCTTCCTGGATTTTAGCTCGTTGCTCGGGGTTAAGAATGGAATCGGGAGCGACGAGTTTGCTGAGCGCGGCGTCGATCTCGGCGCGGTCTGCGGCGGTCATCGGAGGGGACGCGGAGGGCGCGAGGTTGATTAACTTCGCCAGGAGGAAGAAGGCGATGGAGGCGAGAAAATACAGGCGCAGCGGATGCATGTAACGGACGCGGCGACCGGCGTTGAAATCATTCGTTAACCGGCCGGGGCGGGTGAGAAGGATGCCGAGGGACCGGACGAACTTCGTGTCCCAGTCGAAGAACGAATCGGCGGCGTCGATCATGACCTGCATGAGCGAGCGTTTGTAATCGATGGCGTGCTGGCCGCATTGCGCGCAGTAGGGGCCGTTGAGGGGCGCTTCGCAATTCTCGCAATGCGTGAGCGCTTTTTTCGGCTTCCGGCGTCGGCCAAACCAGCGACGACGGGGCGGCTGCGAGAGCGCGTCGATCGCGGCATCGCCGA
>JBDSNB010000247.1:0-16126 GCA_039915555.1 Chthoniobacterales bacterium
GTGTTCAAGGAGTGCATCCTGGCGATCAAGATGGCGAAGCTGCTCGGTTATCAGGTGGCGACGAATACGACGATCTACAAGGAAACCGACATGGAGGAAGTCGAGCAGATGTTTGATTTCCTGTCCGACCTCGGGGTGGATGGGCACACGATCACGCCCGGCTACGAGTACGACGCGGCGAAGAAGGACATGATCACGCGGTTGAATTTGAAGCCGGAGAATTTCTTCCTGACGCGCGACGTGACGGTGCAGAAGTTCGCGAAGATGGATGAGTGGATGAACCGTTACACGTTCTTCGGGACGCCGGTTTATTTTGAATTCCTGGCGGGCAAGCGTGACCTGACGTGCTCGGCCTGGGCGATCCCGACGCGAAATATGGCGGGCTGGAAAGCGCCTTGTTATTTCATGACCGACAAGGTCGGGACGAAGGGGCATTACGAGACCTACGCTGAACTGCTGGAGGATGTGGACTGGGACAAGTACGGGGTGGTCGATGGGGTGGCGCGTGATCCGCGGTGCGAGAATTGCATGACGCATTGCGGCTACGAGCCGACGGCCAGCCTGGGCTTGAATGCGCAAAAGGGCGACACGTGGAAGACGATAAAATTTAATTTCGGTGCGCGGCCGATGCCGACGGGGCGGAGCAGCGAGGTGCTGGCCTTTAATGGCGTGACGTCCGGGAACGGACATCTCACGGGCAAGAAAGCGGAACCGCAAGCCGTCGCTTCGTAGTTGTGCCTCCCGTTTCCTCGAACGTCATTCCACTGCCGAGCGCGTCGTCCGAGACGACGCGGGCCTACTCGGCGGCGTTGCCCGATCTGAGCGATGCGATTGCGCGCGCGCAGCAGAATCTTCTGCGGCAACAACATCCGGACGGGCATTGGTGCGGCGAGCTGCTGGTCGATAGCACGCTTTGCTCCGACTACGTGCTCTTCATGCACTGGCTGGGCGAGGTGGACGAGACGCTCCAGCAGCGCTGCGTGCGCCACATTCTGAAGCGGCAACTGCCGGATGGCGGTTGGAATATTTATTACGGCGGGCCGAGCGAAGTGAACGCTTCGGGGAAGGCGTATTTCGCGCTCAAGCTGGCGGGGCATTCGGCGGATCTCCCGTTCATGCAGGAAGCGCGGGCTAACATTCTGCGGTTGGGCGGCATTCCGCGGATGAACACTTTCAGCAAGCTCTACCTGGCGCTGCTCGGACAATTTCCGTGGCAATATCTGCCGTCGATTCCGGTGGAGATGATTCTTTTTCCGAACTGGGCGCCGTTTAATCTCTACCGCATGTCGTCGTGGAGCCGGGCCATGCTCGTGCCGCTTGCGATCATCAATCACTTCAAGCCCACGCGCGAGCTGCCGGGCATGAAGCAATTGCACGAGCTCTATCCGCTCGGGACGGAGCACAAGGATTTCACGCTGCCGCGCGATCAGCGGTTCTTTGCGTGGCGGAATTTTTTCCTGCGCGCGGATCACGCTTTGAAGCTGATCTCGAAACTCGGCTGGCGGCCGATGCGGAAACGCGCGCTCGAAGAAGCGGAGCGCTGGATGCTGGAACGCATCGGCGAGGGAAGCGACGGGCTGGCGACCGTGTTTCCTGCCATGCTGAATGCGTTGATCGCGTTGCGGGCGCTTGGTTATCCGACCACGCATCCGGCTTACGTGAAGGCGATGAAGGATTTTCGCGGGTTGTTTGTGGATGATCCGGAGGACTTCCGGATTCAACCGTGCCTCTCGCCGGTTTGGGATACGTCGATCAATATGATCGCGCTCGCGGAGTCGGGCTTGCCCGCGGAGCATCCGGCCCTGCAAAAAGCAGCCGCCTGGCTGGTGAGCAAGGAGGTGCGCGTGCGCGGCGATTGGACGGTGAACAATCCGCACCCCGAAGCGAGCGGTTGGGCGTTCGAATATAACAACGTTTATTACCCGGATACGGATGACACCGCGATGGTGTTGATGGGTTTGCGGTTGGCCAAGCCGGAGCAGGCGGACGAGTTCGATGCGCTCTTCAAGCGCGCGCTCGGCTGGCAGTTGAGTTTCCAATGCAAGGACGGTGGTTGGGCGGCGTTCGACAAAGAAGTGACGCAACATTGGCTGGAGGACATGCCGTTTGCGGATCACAACGCGATTCTCGATCCGACGTGCAGCGATCTAACGGCGCGCACGCTCGAGCTGTTCGGCTATCTCGGCGGAGATGAGAAACCGAAGTGGGTGCGCCGTGCGGTGCGATATTTAGTCGACACCCAGGACGACGATGGCTCGTGGTATGGACGCTGGGGCGTGAATTACATTTACGGCACGTGGCAGGTCTTGCGCGGCTTGCGCGCGATCAAGGCGGACATGACGCAGGATTGGATTTTGCGCGGACGCGACTGGCTGGAAAGCTGTCAGAACGAAGACGGCGGGTGGGGTGAGAGTTGCGCTTCGTATGACGCGCCGGTTTTGAAGGGCAAAGGGGAAAGCACCGCCTCGCAAACGGCCTGGGCATTGATGGGCATTTTTGCCTGCGGCGATCTCGACCGCCCGAGCGTGCAGCGCGGTTTGCGTTTCCTGCTCACGACGCAACGGCGCGATGGCGCGTGGGACGAACCGCAGATCACGGGTACGGGATTCCCCGGGGTGTTCTATCTCAAATACGATATGTATCGGCAGAATTTTCCGCTCCTCGCGCTGGCCACATACGTGAATTACCGCCGCGGGCTCGGGCATTATCCGAGCTTCTATCGCAGCGATTAAATGGAGGGACGGGCGCCGTCCCGTCCAGAGAGCGAGGGCATGGACGACACGGCGGTCGTCCCTCCATTGACGCGCTGGGCTGCGCGTCGGACGTTAGGCGACTATGGCTTACGAACTACCAAAACTTCCCTACGCCTACGACGCGCTCGATCCGCATATCGATGCGCGCACGATGGAGATTCATAACACCAAGCATCATCAGGCCTACATTACGAACCTGAACAAGGCGCTCGAGAGCAAGCCGGAACTCGCTGCGAAATCGATTGAAGATTTGATCAGCGACATGAATGCGGTGCCCGAAGATATTCGCACCGCCGTGCGCAATAACGGCGGCGGTCACGCGAACCATTCTTTCTTCTGGCAAATCATGGGGCCGAACGGCGGGGGCGAACCGAGCGGCAAGCTGGCCGATGACATCAAATCGACTTTCGGCAGCTTTGATGAATTCAAAGAAAAACTTGCCGACGCCGGTGTGAAGCGCTTCGGCAGCGGTTGGGCGTGGCTGATCAAAAAAGGCGGCAGGCTGGAAATCGTTTCCACCCCAAATCAAGACAGTCCGCTGATGGACGGCAACACGCCTGTGCTCGGAGTGGACGTGTGGGAACACGCCTACTATCTCAACTATCAAAACCGCCGGCCTGATTATCTCAAGGCCTGGTGGAACACGGTGAACTGGGCGGAAGTCGGGAAGCGCTACGAGAGTTAGTCGACGACCGATGCGCTTCTGTAGCGGCGGTCTAGTGCCCGCCGAGGGTTGGCTTGAAATCCACCGTTTCGGCGGTCACAGACCGCCGCTACAGTAAGCGCTCAGATGACGGCAAAACAGTTTTTCGACTGGCAGACGGCCGGCGGTGCGAACGACGTCGTGCGTCTGATCGATACGCTGGAGAAGGCGGAGATCGCGTGGTGCGCGATCGGAGGAGTGGCGGTGAATCATTGGGCGCGGGAACCAATGGTCACGCGCGACGTGGATTTTGTGGTCGAGAGCGGTGTGATTGACGCCGCCGTGCGTGCTTTGGAAATGGCCGGCCTTCGGTCCGAGCGTTTTGAGTGGTCGATCAATTTTCAGGGTGATTCCGCGGTGAGCATGCAATTGAGCACGGAGGATTTTTATCGAGAGTTCCCCTCGCGTGCGGTGGCGGCGGACGTTCATGGGATTCTCCTGCGCGTGGCCTCGCTGGAAGATACGCTGAGCGGAAAAATTAAAGCCTGGAGTGATGAAGATCGGCGGCAGAGCAAGCAGATCAAAGATCTGGCCGATATCGCCCGTCTCGTGGAGGCTCACGCGTCTCTTTGGGAAAAATTGCCGGCCGGGTTGAAAGAGAAGATTCGCCGGCCGGGAGACAGTTAGACGTGTATGGCTTACCTCAACGAAAACTATTTGAAACTGCAGGCCGGTTATCTCTTCCCGGAGATCGCCCGCCGGGTGAAAGAATTTTGCGAAGCGCATCCGGAGGTCGCGCCGCGCATCATCCGCTGCGGGATCGGCGATGTAACGGAGCCGCTGCCGGCGGCGGCGATCGCGGCCATGCATGCGGCGGTGGAGGAGTTGGCGCATCGCGAGACGTTTCGCGGCTATGGGCATGAGCAGGGTTACGATTTCATCCGCTCGAAGATTGCGCAGCAGGATTATCGCGATCGCGGGATGGAGATCGCGGACGATGAAATTTTTCTCTCGGACGGCTCGAAGTCCGATTGTGGTTTTATCCTCGATATCATGGGCGACCAGAACACGGTTGCGATCACGGATCCGGTTTATCCGGTTTACGTCGATACGAATGTGATGGCGGGACATACGGGCGTCGCGGGTCAGGGCGGGCGTTATGAGGGAATCGTGTACCTGCCGTGCACCGAGCAAAATCACTTTGTGCCCGAGCCGCAGGAGGCGCATGCGGATCTGGTTTACTTGTGCTTCCCGAACAACCCGACGGGCGCAGTGGCGACGCGCGAGCAGCTTGTGCGCTGGGTGGAATACGCGCGCGAGCACAAGGCGCTCCTGCTCTTCGATGCGGCGTACGAAGGATACATCAGCGATTCGGAGATTCCGCACTCCATCTACGAAATTCCCGGCGCGCTCGAGTGTGCGGTCGAGTTTCGCAGCTTCTCGAAAACCGGAGGATTCACCGGCGTGCGTTGCGGCTTTACCGTGATGCCGAAAGCGGTGAAGGCGCAGACGGCGGATGGCCGCTCGCTCCCGCTGCATCCCCTCTGGCACCGCCGCTGGAGCACGAAAGCGAACAGCGTGAGTTACCCGGTGCAACGCGGCGCGGAAGCGCTCTACAGCGATGAAGGCAAAGCGCAGGTGCGGGGGCTGGTGGAGCATTACATGGGGAACGCTCGCATTCTGCGCGAAGCGGCGGAGGGAGCGGGCCTGCGAGTCTTCGGCGGCGAGAACGCACCGTACATTTGGGTGCGGACGCCGGCTGGCCTAACGAGTTGGCAGATGTTTGACCGGATGTTGCAGGAGCTGAACGTGGTCATCACTCCTGGCAGTGGCTTCGGTTCCTGCGGTGAAGGCTATTTTCGCATCTCCGCTTTTAACAGCCGCGAGAATGCGGAGGAAGTGGGCCTCCGTCTGACCTCGTTGCGCTCGGCTAAATGAGTCAGCCGAAACTCGCGGTCGGTTCCGTTTTTTCCGGCCTCGGCCATACGACGACCAGCTATGATCATTTCGTTTATCTGGACCAAGCCGATGAAAAACTATTCACCCGTTCGACCATCGTTGGGCGTTCGTCCGTGAAGCAGGAAGCGACTCCGAGTCATCCGGAGGGGCTCCACGCCTTACGAGACGAATTCCGCGACCGCGGTTACGAGCGTTATCTGATTCTTGATAGCGACTGTTCTCCGGTGCGGGAAAATTGGATGGAAATCCTCGATGCGGCGATGGCGCAGGCGCAGAAACGGGTTTGCTTCGCCGGCGCGGGTCGAGAATCTGCATCTTTTTCCTCATCCCTATATTCTCTAGACCGGGGATGCGGCCTGTCTGGACTTTGCCGTGCAGAAGGGGATCAACTTCCTCGGTGAGAAACTTAGCGACATCGCTTGTGACGGCCCGCGGGAAGACTGGTTTCCGTTGAACAAAACGAATCGCGTTTCGCCGCACCAATTTCGGGCCGCGATCTACTTCGAGCTTTTCTATCACCACGTTTGTGGGACGCGTCCTTTTGGAATGCGCCCGACGACCATACATTACTACGATCACTTCTTGGCCGCGCTGCGACGATGCTGCCGTCCTCTTTGATCGGCTGATGGCTGATCGGGATGGATTCGTGCAGTCCCTTGGCCGGATCGAGTCCTCACGGCGAGCCACTTGAACCATGGCTAATCCGACGCTTGGGGGATACCGTCGCCGGAGAAGGGAGCGGTTCCTCGTTCACAGGCATGGAAGCTAAAAGGACAGCGCGCTCGAGCAATGCGGAATCACTCCCAAGCAGCCAGCGTCGAGCGCGCGCGGACGGTGACGATTTGGCTGCCCTGCGATCAACTCCTTGTCGGCTCTCCAGTGTCACGTAACATTCGGCGGAAAATCCTACCGTGCTCGAGACCAACGAAAATCTTCCGCAGCTTTACCGTTTTTGCTTTCTCATGACGGGCGAGGCCGAGAAAGCGAAGCAGGCTTTTCAAAGCACGCTGCGCGCAGCGGCGGCGCGTGCCGCGCACGGTGAGCCGGCGCCCGATCGGCTTTGGTTTTTTCGCGACGCGCGCTGGCAGTCGTTGATCGCGAGTGAGAGCGGCCTGCAAGCGGAGGCGGCGGACGTGGAGGAGGCGGAGCTGACCGCGGAATCGGCGGCGCAGATCGAGCAACTGCTTCCCGAGCAACTCGCGATCTGGATTTCGGGCGCGCCGGAACCGCAGCGGAGCGCGCTGGCGGCGTATTACCTCGACGAATTTACGGAGCGCGAATTACGCACGCTGTTGGAATTGAAAACTGGAGAGCTTTCCGAGATGGTCGCGCGCGGACGCCGGCAGTTCCAAGCCTGGCTGAATGCGACGACTCCGCCGCCTTACGACGCATGAATCTGTTTGGCATTTCCGGGCGCGAGAAGGTGCTAGTGCCTATCGCACCCATCACAGAAAAAGCGGGCACCGATCGTCGCATGCGCGCGGCCGTGCTGCGCGCGAAACGGAAGGGGCCATCCGCGGTCAAGTTCGCGCAGCAGCAAAGTTTCGATCGCGCGCTGTCCCGGCTGGTGCATGACATCCCGGTCTCGGCCGAAATTTCCGAGTGGTTCCGGAATGAAAAGCTCATCCCAAAAAAGAAGCGTGGCTGGAAGAAGACGATCCGCAATCCGGTGGCCATCTCGATCGCCCTCGCGCTTTTCGTGATCGCAGGCGTGGTGGTCTACGGCATTCGGGAACGGATGAATGAGTTTCCCGGTTCCAAGACCGCGCGCAAAATGTTGACCATCGCCAGCTCGATGCGCGGAGTGCAGCTCGACACGGTCGAAGCCGAGGCTGGCTCGCTGAGCGATTTCTTTTTCATGAAATATCGGCTCGAACATTACGATGTGCCGCCGGAGTTCGCCGAGCTGCGGACTTCCGCTGTGCGCGTCTTCGATGACGATGAAGGCCGGCGCGTCGCGCAGATGATGGTGACGGAACCGCGGATGCAATTTTTCCTTTTCCCGGCGGAGCGCAATCCGAAGGACGCGAAGCCGTTGGAGTTCGCCGGCTGGCGTTACCTGCAACAAGAGGGCTGGGCGGCGGCCGTGCAGGTGCAGGATGGGGTCTGTTTTATGGCGGCGCTGCGCGGGACGCGGAAGGAATTTGCGCCTTACCTGGCGAAGGCGCGCGCCCCGGAAAGCCCAAGCGTGACGCCTCGTTGACAGGGCCGCGCGCGGCGTCCAGTTTTGGAGCCCTCGCCAGGGTAGCTCAGTGGTAGAGCAGGGGACTCATAAGCCCTTGGTCGGGAGTTCAACTCTCCCCCCTGGCACGGCTTTTCTTAAGGCAGGAACGCCGAACGCCGAACGCCGAATGGGGAACGTGGCTTGCAGTCCTCTTCATTCGGCGTTGGACGTTCGGCGTTCGACGTTCGACGTTTCTCTTCTGCTTCTCCGATGACCGGCCTCTATCTTGAAGACATCACCGTCGGTCAGCGATTTCCGAGCGACGCCTATCAGATTACGGAAGCGGCCATCATCGATTTCGCACGGCAATTCGATCCGCAGCCGTTCCATCTGGATCGGGCAGCGGCCGAAGCGAGCGTGTTTGGCGGACTCTCCGCGAGCGGCTGGCACACGGCAGCGGTCGCGATGCGTTTGTTTATGACTGGGCCATTGCAGTTCGAAGGCGGAGCGATCGGTCTGGGAGTGGACGAGCTGCGCTGGCCCACGGCCGTGCGCCCTAACGATACGATCCGATTGGAAACTGAAATCCTCGAGACGCGTCTCTCGCGTTCGAAAACCGGTTACGGAATCGTGCGGGTCAGCAACACTGCGCGCAATCAGAACGGCAAAGTGGTGCTCAGCTATTGCGCAAATGCGCTCGTGCGCAGCCGGAAACCGTCGGAACTAGGCGGCGGCTAGTTCCTTGCACTGGCCGAGGTCGAGTTTGCCGGAGGCGAGGATGGGAATCGCGTCCACTCGCCGGATGGTGCGTGGCACCCAGAGGTTCGGCACTTCGGCTTCGCGCAGGGCGGCGCGCAGTTGTTGCGAGTCGATCTCGATGCTGCTGAGTAGGACGATCGCTTCGCCTTTGGTTTCATCCGCCACGCCCATGATCGCGATGACGCGTTCCGAATGCGCGTCCAGCTTCAGCGCGGAGATGATTTTCTGCTCGATCATCTCGTGCGGCACCATCTCGCCGCCGATTTTCGAGAAGCGCGAGAGCCGGCCTTCGATGAAGAGAAATCCGTCCTCATCGAAGCGCGCGAGATCGCCCGTTTTAAACCAGCCATCGCGCAACACTTCGGCCGAACGCGCCTCGTCGTTAAGATATCCAGCGAAGATGTTGGGCCCGCGCACCCAAAGCATTCCGGTTTCGTGCAACGTGAGTTTCGCATCCGTTTCGGGGTCGCGAATCTCCGCGGCGACGCCCGGCGCCATTTTGCCGGTCGATCCGAGACAGCTGGCGGGTTGGACGGAATCGCCCGGCCGACGCGGCTGGGGATCGTGCAGATTCACGCTGACGACTGGGGAGGTCTCGGTCAGGCCGTAGCCTTCGAGAACTGAAATGCCGAAGCGTTCCTTGAAGGCGTGCGCCAGATCGGAAGGGAGTTTCTCTGCGCCGGTGATGAGCATGCGGAGGGTGCGCAATTGCGCGGGCTCAGCTTTGCGCAAATAAGCGCGCAAGAAGGTGGGCGTCGCGAACATGATGGTGGCGGAGTATTTTTCCACGAGGGCCGCGATCTTGGTCGCTTCGAGTGGGCTGGGATAGGTGACCGTCTGGACCCCCTCGATGATCGGATACCAAAGCGTGACGGTGCAGCCGAAGCTATGGAAGAACGGAAGCGAGGCGAGGATTAACGTGTCGTTAGGCGAATCGAGCATGACGGCAAATTGCGAGACGTTGCCGAGAAGATTTCGATGGCTGAGGGCGACGCCCTTCGGCGTCCCGGAACTGCCGCTCGTAAACAAGAGGACGGCCTCTTCGTGGTCGCCGACCTTCGGCACATGCAGGAGCCGCGCGAGCAAAGCGGTGGGGGTGAGGAGACAGATCGCCCACCAACAGAGGATCGCTGGTTTCATCGTCGGCAGGAGTTGATCGAGATGGATGACCTCCGGCGTCCATGGAAACGCCTCCAGCTTTTGCGCCATGGCCCGCGCGGAGATGATGGTGCGCAACTCGGCCTGCGTTTTGGCCGATTCGATCGATTCCCGCGAGCTGGTGAAATTGAGGTTGACCGGAATTTTGCCCGAGAGCACGACGGCGAGGTTCGCCAGCACGCCGCCTTTTCCCGGCGGGAGCACAATGCCGATGCGACGCTCCGGGCAGCGCGTGCGCAACTGGCGGGCGAGTGCCGTGGCCAGGCCGAGCAATTTGCCGCGCGGGAGCGGGCTGTGGTCGAGGCCGTCGATGATCGCGGTGCGAAATGGGTTGCGCTTGAGGCCGCGCAAACAGGAATAGCCGAGATGGCCGTGCAGCACGGGCCGCCGGCTGTAGCAGAGCTCGCCGAGCTTCAGCATTTCCTCACGCACGGTGGCGATGTCGGCCGCGTCGGCGGCGATGGGTCGCCCGAAAGCGACCGCGACCGGAAACGGAATCTGGCGCGGCCATTTCGTGAAAACCCGTCCGCCTTGATAGGAAAAGATCGAGCCCCAGAGTTGGTCGAGCCAGACGGGAACGACCGGCGCGTCCGCCTGGCGCGCGAGCAATTCGTAGCCACGGCGCAGACGCAAAAGCGTGCCGGAACGCGAGAGCTCGCCTTCCGGAAAGAGGCACACTACTTCGCCGCCGCGGAGTTTTTCGGCGGCGCCGCGCATGGCGTCTTTCGCGCGGCGGGAGGTAATTGGGATGCAGCCGGCGAGGCGCAGGAAAGGATTGAGCCAGCGGTTCCGGTAGTAGGCTTCGTCGATGATGAAGCGGATGGGGCGCGGACAGGCCAGCTGAAGGACGATCGCGTCCACCCAGGTGATGTGATTGGGCAAAAGAAGGAAGCCACCGCGCGGAAGTTCCTCACGCCCGATCGCGGTCACGCGATAGACGAGCCGCGCGATTCCCAAGCCGACGGCGTAGAGAAGGCGTTCGGCCGTTGAGGAGTGCTCCATCATTTGTGATTTACAATTAGCGCAGCGCCCACTGCAATCCGCAATCGATGACCGTGGGAAAGATGAAACCTAAGCCGGGTGCGCATTTCGCGCTGGGATTGCTGCTCGCGATTAACCTTTTTAATTATATCGACCGCCAGATTCTCGCGGCGCTCGAGCCGCAGATTCGCGCGACGTTTTTCGCCGCGAACGATGTGAACGCGATGACGAAAACAGGCGCGCTCGGAATGGTCTTCCTCGTCACCTACATGTTCGCAGCGCCCGCACTCGGCTGGCTCTCGGACCGTTTCTCGCGCTGGGTGATCGTGGGGACCTGCATCATTCTGTGGAGCCTGGCGAGTGGCGCCTCGGGGCTGGCGGCGACTTTCGGCATTCTGGTCATGACGCGGGTTTTTGTCGGAATCGGCGAAGGCGGCTACGGACCGGCCGCACCGACGATCCTGGCGGATCTTTTTCCGATCGAGAATCGCGGGCGCATTCTCGCGATTTTTTGCGCGGCGATCCCGGTCGGCAGTGCGCTTGGTTATGTATTAGGTGGCTTTTTCCACGAACATTGGCGCTGGGCGTTTTATCTCCTGACGCCGCCGGGCATCATTTTGGGAGTGATTTGTTTTTTCCAAAAAGATCCGCGTGGGCTGGGCGTGTCGCAGCCGACGAAGCGGGATCGACCGCGCTGGGCGGATTATCAGGCGGTGTTTCGGACGCGCTCTTATGCGTTTAACTGCGCGGCGCAAACCGCGATGACGTTTGCGCTCGGTGGGCTGGCCTTTTGGACGCCGGCCTATTTGCAATACCGGCAGCAGCCGCCCAAGGCGATCGTGATCTTTGGCGGCATCACCGTGGTGGCGGGTCTGATCTCGACGCTGCTCGGCGGGGTGGTGGCGGATCGGTTGCGGAAACGGATGCCGGGCTCGTATTTTTTCGTTTCGGGACTGGGGATGTTGCTGGCCTTCCCGTGTTTTCTCGGCGTGCTCTACGCGCCTTTTCCGCTGGCGTGGGTCTTTATGTTTTGCGCGATCTTTTTCGTTTTCCTAAACACCGGCCCGTCGAATACCGCACTCGCCAATGTCTCGATGCCGTCGGTGCGGGCGACGGCGTTCGCGATGAATATTTTCGTCATCCACCTGCTGGGGGATGCGGCGGCTTTCCCAATTATCGGATACATCGGTGGGCATAGCACGATGCACATCGCCTTTCTGGTCGTCTGCGGGATGATGGCCGTCTCCGGCGTGATTTGGCTGGCGGGAATGCGCTATCTGCCGGCGGATACGGCGCGGGTGGAAGCGGCCACGCAGTCGTGAAAACGAAAACAGCAGGAGCAACCGAAGTCGCTCCTGCTGTAGGATTCGTTAGGCGGGATGCTTCCCGCGGATTCGCGATTTAGGGTTCGGGCGTCGGCTCGGCGTCGCCATCGCTATCACTGTCACTCTTGCTCTTCTTCGAGCTGGAAGCGTCGTCGTCGCTCTTGCTTTTCGCTTTCGAAGCGGAGGACTCGTCCGAATCTTTATCCTTGGCCGAGCTGCTGCTCTTTTTCATCGAAGCGTTATCCTCATCGGAATCCTTCGCGCTGCTCTTGGTGCTGCTCGAAGAGGACGGCGTGGAGGTCACTTTCGAGGAGCTGCTGGCCGCGGTGGCGGCTGGCTTGGCCGTGGTGGTCGTCGAAGACGACGAGGTGGGCGAGCCCGCGGACGAAGGCGTCGCAGTGCCCATTGGAGTCGGCGGAGTCGGCGTGATGATCGCTCCCGGAGGTGCCGTGGCGATCGGCTTCATGGTTGCGGACGGAGTGGCCGTTGCGATCGGGGTCATGGTGGCGGCCGGCGTCATCTTGGCTGCAGGAGTCGCGGTGACGTTGGTGGAGGCAGCGGAACCCGCTTGGATCGTGGTGTTGACGTTACGCGCACTGCCCACGCCGACGGAGGCACCGATGCCGACGGTCGGCTGCACACCGTAGTAGCTGTAAACGCCGCTGATGTATTCCGGGCGGCTGTATTCTTCCACGCGGGTGTAATCGTAGGCGGGTGCGCTGTAGATGCGCTCACGCTGAATTCGCGTGGTGTAAACGGTCGGGTCGCTCGTGGTGGAGAAGGCCGTCCACGGCATCGCAACAGTCTTGCGCGTGGTGGTGGTGGTCTTCGAGCTGCCGGAGGACGCCACGTTACTGGCACCCGAGGTTTCGAGGACGGTGTAAGCCATGCAACCGGTGTTGCGATCGAGAACGACGTCCTTAATCACGCCGACTTCCGAGCCGTCCGCGCTCCGAATTTTCGAGCCGATGATTTTGCTGCTCTGCACGTACCCGGTCGAGGTCGTGGCGGTCGTGGTGGTGGATGAGGTTTGCGCTTGAGCAGGGGCGATCGCCAGACTGGCGAAAGCGAAAGCTGCTCCCATGATGATTAATTTTTTCATAATTGTGAGTTCAACTGACGGAGGCCAACGCCGGGTTATTCAGCGGGGCCGGTTTCCCTTACTTTCGCGATTGGTGCTATCGGCGCGTGTGTGGCGCGCAAACGAAAAGCGAATTTCCGACAGGCCACTCGCCGCGAGGGGGTTACGATTTGTGGATCCCAACTCCTTGAGAGATCGCAGCTGCGTCGAGATCACTCTGTGATCGAAACCGCGACCTTTTCCGTCAACACATCGTCGAGATAGAGTTCGAGCCGATATTTCCCCTCCGCCCAGCCGTCGCTCGGGCGCGCCAGGGTAAAGCGCGCGCCAAATTCCGGCGCGGTGACTTCCGTTTCCGTCTGGTCGACGATGAAATTCGGCTCCGCCACGTCGCCCACATCTTCCACCACCCAGGCCACGCGAACGCGGGAGTTCATCGCCAAATGTTCGCCATGCCAGTGGACGTAGATGTTTGAATCCGCGGAACGGAACGTGTGTGCAGGCGGGCCATCGCGCTCCTTCGAAATCTGCACGGTGATTTTCGGCGGCCCGCTCGGTCGCGGGGCCGGGGTGGCCGTCGCAACCGTCGGCTCGATGGAAAACTTCGTCAGCACGGCCTGCACGCGACTGAGCAACCGGCCCGTGGGCCCCCGCGTGGTGGTTACGTCTTTCACAAACCCGACTCCGGGCGCGAACCAACGATCGATCGAGATGGAGAGCGGCCACGGTTGCTCGCAATGCAGTCGATAAGCGCGGAACTCGCCTGCCGGCACCACGATCGTTTCCTCGGCTACGACTTTAAATTCCTGATGCATGGTGAAACCGGCCACGTCGTCATCCAGTTCCCATTTACCGCCTACCTGCAGCGGGACAGGGAGGAGCGTGCGTGGCGGCTCAAAGGAGACGCTCTCTTCGTTGCCCGTGCGCCGGGAATGCAGTCGCACACCGCGGTCACTGGAAGCGATGACCTGCTCCTGGACGAATCCGTCGCCCGATTTCGTCTCCAGCTTCAGGTGGTCCTGGCCGTCGGTGGATTCGCGCGCGGCCAGGCGGACGGTGAAGCGGCTCGGGGACGCGCCGGTTTGGGCATACTCCCAGGTGCTGCCCAGCGTGTCGGGGAAGAATGCGTCCGCCTGCAGGGAAGGCGTACCACTCAAGAGGAGGAACGCGAGGAACGCCCAACGTCGAACGCCGAACGTCGAACGCCGAATTTTTGCGACGGGGAGGGCGGCGTGCGGCGTTTTCTGCATGAAAAACCGGAGTCTACGGGGCTCGAACCCGCAACCTCCGCCGTGACAGGGCGGCGCTCTAACCAATTGAGCTAAGACTCCCTCTGGGAAAAAGGAAGCAAAGGGTAGGTCGCACCCCCGTTTGCTTCAACCTCTTTTTCCCCGTGGCGGAAACAGGCCGGTCGCGCCCTCCCGGCATCCTTCGGTGCGCTGGCCGGCGTATCATTTACCGAGCACGGTTTGCGCATGGGCCGGGGCAAAATTATGCTTCGGTTGCGGCGCATCCCTTCCCACCGCCTGTCATGATCAATCAACCAGACGATCTCGAAAAATTCGGCGCGGTCGCGGGGCGGGAAGGTTTGAGCGTGCTACAGGCGTTCGACCGCGTCGTGGCGCTGGTGGAACCGCGCGATCCGTTGCGCGGCGAATTGCTCGCCATGCGCGAGGGCATTGCCGACCAGGAAGAGATGATGAGCGACGCGCGCGTGATGATCGAGAAGCTGGAGGAAGTGATCAAAAAGGTCACGTCGCCTGCCAATCGGATCGGCACTTATCTCGGCAGTCCGTCGCGCCACACCGCGCAAATCGTCGTCGGTGGATCGGATTATTTTTGCAATGTCGATCCGCGCATCGATCTCGATGAGCTGGAAAAAGGGACGCGCGTGCTGGTGAACGAAGCGTATGTCGTGGTGGGTGATCTCGGCCGCGAAAACGCCGGCCCGGTCACGAAAATCACTGAACTTCTGGGAACGGATCGCCTGCGCGTGGGCGGCGAGCATGGGATGCAATCCACCATCTTGCAGCGCTCCGCGAAGCTCGTTGGCGCGCCGTTAAAAACGGGTGATGAAGTGCTCGTCGACCCGAATTATCGCATGGCGCTCGAAGCGTTGGCGCGTCCGGAATCGCGCGAGCATTACCTCGATGTCGTGCCTGAGTTGCCGTGGGAAAGAGTGGGCGGACAGGACGAGGCGCTCCAGGCGATCAAGGACGCGATCGAATTGCCGCTCATCCACGGTGAGCTTTTCGCGAAATTCAAGCACGCCACGCCGAAAGGCTTCCTGCTCTACGGCCCGCCGGGCTGCGGGAAGACACTCATCGGCAAAGCGACCGCCTACAATCTGACGCGGCAGTTGCGCGAGAAAAGCGGGAACGAAATGAAGGAATACTTCATGCACGTGAAGGGGCCCGAGATTCTCAACATGTGGGTCGGAGAATCGGAGCGAATCGTGCGGGAGATCTTTGCGACCGCCCGCGAGAAACGGCGGGAAGGTTATCTGCCATTCCTATTCATCGACGAAGCGGAGAGCATCCTCGGCACCCGCCGCGGCTCGCGGCAGTCGAACATTCTCTCCACCCTCGTGCCGATGTTTTGCTCGGAGATGGATGGGATCGAGTCGCTGGACGACGTGGTCATCATCCTGGCCTCGAATCGCGCAGACCTGATCGATCCCGCGATCCTGCGACCTGGGCGAATCGACCGCAAAATCAAAGTGCGCCGGCCGAATCGAGACGGCGCGCGCGAGATTTACCGCATCTATCTGACGGAAGATTTACCGTACGACAGCGCGGTCCTGAAAAGCGCGAAGTCGACCGCCACCGCCCTGGAACGCCTGATCGATCGACTTTTGGAAAAGCAGTTCGCGCGACGCGAACCGAATAAATTTCTGGAGGTCACGTTACGCAGCGGGCGCAAAGAGTTGGTCTATCGCAGCGACCTCCTCAGCGGCGCGATCATCGCCTCCATCGTCGAGCGCGCGAAGGCGACGGCGATCAAACGCTCCGTCGCCACGCGAAAAGAAACCGGCGTGAGCGAGACCGATCTAGACCTCGCCTTCAACGCCGAGTTTGCCGAGAACGACATTTTCCCGCCCGCCGAGATGACGGAGGATTGGTTCAAGTTGATCGACTACGATCCAGAGAACGTGGTCAAAATCGCGCCCGCGCGCGCCGCCGCGCTGAAGACGCGCACGCCTTCCGGAGTAATTTAGCTCTACCGTTCGTGGCGGTTTCGTCTCACGGTGCTGCGTCATATCCCATTCCCGTGAATGCCTTTTCAGGCTGCTTTCGTATGTCC
>JBDSNB010000136.1:0-10476 GCA_039915555.1 Chthoniobacterales bacterium
AATCAAAGCGGCACTCCAGGTGATGCATCCCCGCATCGAGAAAACTTTCGCCATGCAGTCCAACCCAAAGCCCCACCGTGCGCAGTTTTTTCTCCTCCGGTGACAGCGGTTCTCTGGAGAAATCGATCTCCGTTTCGCCGGAGTAAAGATCGACGTCGTTGAAGATCGTGATTCCTTCGATCGGCTGCTCGACGATCTGCGCGCCCCAGCCTGCCTGCGAGCCGGCATAGTAGCGTTCGCGACGATGAAAGCCGAGCATCTCCCAGGCTTTCATGAGATCGACAAAATGATTGCGCGACGAACGGAAGGTGTGGTGATCGTGATTCGCCCAGCCCAACCCTAACGAATCCTGCCGGCGCTTCTGCTCGATTGCTGCCCGATTGCGCTTCTGCCAGAAGGCGCGCTCTTCTTCCAAGACGAGATGACAGGCGAGGTCGGGGCCGACGAGATCGATCACATCCTGCAAACGCTCGAGTGAGTAGGCGTAACCCTTCACATCGCGGTCCCAGCGGCGGCGGCGCGTCTGCCAAATCTCGCGTGCGGCCAGGAATTTCTTCAAGTCGACTGGTTGCGGGATGTACCCGCGATAACCGCGCCGCTCGATCGCGTAAAAGGCCGCGTCGTTTTCCTCAAACGCGAGCATCTTGCGGAAGCGCGAAAACGGTTCGCCTTCGATCTCGTTCGTAATGCCATGAACGGCCGCGAACTTGGCCACAAATTCCGGCCGAATCGCCAGCGCGTTCGGATGCTTCGTCTCCTTCGCGGAGAGCAACACCCGCGGCAAGATCGCCTCCGGATGCCAGAGCGCCTTGAGGCCGTCTTCGCTTTCGCCTAACGGATCCTCGGTAAAACCGGCTTCGCAAAAAGCCGCTTCCTCGTTAGGCGAAACGAACAGGTGATCGACCCAATCGAGAAAAAGCGTGCCCGTTTCGTCGCGCATCCGCTCGGAAAGAATCTGCGCGAAACTATTCTGCGCGAGGAAAGCGTCGATGCGCTCAAGAAGAAGATTTTCGGCCTCGTAACAAAGCGGCCAGTTGAATTGATTTTCCACGTCGGCCTGCTGTTTGGCGTCGAGAGTAGCTGTCGTCATGGCAGGAAAGAATTGCCCAAATCTAGGGCCCTGTCACCCCCGTCCCTGTGCGCCGTCTGCTGAGCGCGCTTTCGCTTTCTTGATCAGTCTGCGAATATCCACCGCCCACCCTTCCGCATCGTCCGGCGGTTGAAACGACCAGCTGGCCGCGGACTTTCCGCTTCCCGCGCGCAGACTGAGACGGTCGTGATCCCGCCGAATTTCGTAAACCCCGGTCGAGCGCGGCGTAATCTCCACCAGCGAACTTCCGTTCACATGAAGGAAAACGCTCTCTTGAGTGACGACAATTGACGCTCGTTTTTCATCCCAGCTGCCGTCCCGATCACCCGCCAGAAACGTGCGGCGAAAAGTAAGATCCTCGGCTCGGCGCACGCTCCCTTCTTTCTCGAAACGCGCCGTCAATTCTGGCGAAAGTTTTCCCGTCTTCTGGCAGCCGACGAGGAATACCGCTAGTCCCAAAACGCCGCAAACGCGTAGGAATCCGCGCTGAAACTTTCGCGCTGCCATCATTTCCGCGGCCCGGGATTCGCCGCCTCCATTGCTTTCGCCTCGTCCTTCGCGCCGAGCATTTGCCAGCGGATCATCGCCAACGGAATCAGTCCGTACTCGTTCAGCTCATCATAAAACTTCCGCACATTATAGTCCTGGCCGCGCTGCTCGAACGCTTCGCCAAATAGCTTATCCACTTGATGTTTGCCCGTGATATAACTGGAGCCGTAACCCGGCTGGCGGAGATATAATCCCTGCTCGAAACCGAGCAAGGGAAGCTTCGGGCTCATCCATCCGTTCGGCGTCCGCGCCACCTGCATCGCCTGCGCCGCAGCGAGGTCGATCTGATTGGCCTGCGCATAGAGCGAGGCCAGCCCGCGCGCCGCCCTCTGCGCCTGCATGATCCAGACGACCTCACGCGCGCGCGGCTCATCGTCGAAAAGACCTGCGTGCAGCATCATCTCTTCGTTCGCCGTGGCGAAGCCTTCTGCGCGGCTCACCCAGATATTATACAGCAACGCTCCGCGCCGGATCGGGCTCGGCTGCGGATTGCTCTGCATGTTGGCCAGATCAAACCAGTGATAGAAGTGCGTCAGGAGCGCCATCGGCGCCCGGTGTTGCGTGATCTGGAAGAAGTTCTGCTCCTCCGGCGGCACGAACTTGTCGATCTTTGCCAGCAACGAAGGCTCCATGTAATCGCGTACCGTCAGGATTTCCTGGTCACGCAGAAAGGAAATGTATCTCTGCACCGCGGCCTTTGCTTTCGTCTCATAGGCGGCCGCATCGCTCGCGCCTTTGAGCGGTGGCAGGGCGCGATGATGATGTTCCTCCAGCCGCAAAGCCGCATGCACGCGCCCGAGCTCGCGCTGCAGAATCGCCACCTCACCTTCCCACGTTAGCGGTGAGAGCTGCACATTGCGCAGATACCAATTGTAATTCTCGATCCCGACCCCGGACGGCCCGGTCTTCTTCGCCGTCTGCGCTTCCAGCCACGCGATGAATTCCCGTGTTGCCTTGGTCGCGTCCGTCACGGCTTTTCGTAATTCCGCACCCGCCGTCTTCGTGGTCTCCGCCAGTTCCTCCAGTCCCTTCGCCTGTCCATCCCAGCTGATGATTCCTGAGGTCCACAGATCCCGTGCGTTGCCGGTTAAATTCCCGCGCGCCTGCTGCAGTAACGGCGGCACGCTGCGCAATTCCGCGATCAACTTCGCCTCCGCCGCGGCATCGAGCGGGAATCGATATTGCCAAAGCTCGATCGGCGCGTGATGCACCGGGCCTTCATGGGCCGGCGTATCGCTTTGCTCCGTCCAGAGCGAAATGTAGAAGGCCGGATCGCGCTGCCACGGCCTCAAGACACGCAGATCGAAATCGAGCCCATTCATCTCCGCCCGCACGAGGTTGTAATCCACCTGCTGCGCGATGGACCACCCGCCCCGATCGATCGCCGCCAAACGCGCCTGCCACTTCTTCAACGCCGCCGCCTTCGCCGACATCGCCGCTGGCGTGTAATCCGGCGCGCCCTCCTTTACGCCTGAGGCCTCGAACGTCCGCCACTCCGGAAAGAGCGCGAGCAGCTTCCCGTATTCCTTCTCCGGCGTCGCCGCGGGCAATGTAGCGGCGAAAGCGATCACGAACGCGAACAACAAAAAGTGACGGAGCGTCTTCATTGCCTCCAGCGAAACAGGATGCCTCGGCCTCGCCAAGCCGTAATCCAATTTAGCTGCACCTCGGAGCGAGCTGGCCGGTTAGCACGTTCCACGGAATCGCTCTCGCGCTCGCGACCGCCGATGTTTTTCTCGCCGCCAAACGCGTATTGCCACATAAAAAACTGCCCTTCGAGCACGAGGCCCGAAGGGCAGCGCAATGCCATAATGAAGCGTTCTATCCTTTGTTGTAGGCGGACTTGCCCGTTTTCTTTTTCCCGTCTTCACCCGTCATCGTGACGGTGACGACGCGCGTCTTCCCGTCCTCGGCCACGGTGATGTTGCCGGTCGCCATGACCTTCCCGTCTTTCATTGTCTTCAGCTCGTTCGTCCGATCATCCTTCTTCGTGTAGGCGATCTGATCGAAGGCTGAGCTTCCTTCGACGGCGTATGGTTTGCCGTCGATTTTGCCCATCCAGGTGGTCTTGCTGGGTTTGCCGTCCTTATCTTTACCTTCGGTCGTGATCTTCCACTTATCGCCTTCTTCCGTGTAGACGACGGTTGTGTTCTTAGCCATCCCCGCGGGAATATCGGACTTGGCTTCGTCCAGCGTCCAGGTGCCCATGTGCGGGCTATCAGCGGCAAATCCGGCCGCGCTTCCCATGACCCAAAGAGCAGCTGCGACTGCCATCGTTAGTTTTTTCATTGGAGGGCATCAAATGGTAGAGACTCCTCGGCGTCAATATCTTACGCTGTCGGCGCAGGATGGCTCTTCCGGGTAGCGCGCGCGTCTCGCGTGCTGGCGAATGCGTCCCGCGTTCGCGGACTGATCCGGGATCGCTCCTATGGTTTTGAATCGCGTTTTGGCAGACGAAGTTCGTTGCGGCGGGACGCCGCAACCAGCACGCGAGACGCGTGCGCTACCCGGAGCGCTCGGCTTACGCGGTCGCGCTGCCGTCGTCGTCGCCGAAGGTGATGCCCTGCGCCAATGGGAGCTCGGTCGAGAAGTTGATCGTGTTCGTCTGACGGCGCATGTAGGCCTTCCAAGAATCGCTCCCGCTCTCCCGTCCGCCGCCGGTCTGCTTCTCACCGCCGAAGGCGCCGCCAATTTCTGCGCCGCTCGTGCCCGCATTCACGTTGGCGATTCCGCAATCGCTTCCGATTGCGCTAACGAACTTCTCCGCTTCGCGCATGTCGTTGGTGAAGATGGCGGAGCTGAGGCCTTGCGGGACGTTATTGTGGATCGCGATCGCTTCCTCGAAGTCGCGATAGGTCATGAAATAAAGCAGCGGGCCGAACGTCTCATGCTGCACGATTTCGAAACCCGGCTGCACCGTCGCTAGGCAGGGCGTCATATAGCAGCCGCCGGGATATTTCTCGCCATCGAGCTTCTCGCCGCCGTGGAGAATCTCCGCGCCCTCGCTTCTCGCTTTCGCGATCGAATTGAGCACGTTCTCGACTGCGCCCGGATCAATCAGCGGACCCATCAGCGTCTTGCGATCCAGCGGGTCGCCGATCCGCACCGTCTTGTAAGCGCTCAACAACTGCTCGCGCAGCTGATCGACCACAGACTCATGCGCGATCACCCGCCGGGTCGACGTGCAACGCTGCCCCGCCGTCCCGACCGCACCAAAGAAAATCGCCCGCGCCGCCAAATCGATGTCCGCCGATTTCGAAACCACGAGCGCATTATTGCCGCCCAGTTCGAGTAAGCTCCGCCCCAGTCTTGCGCTGACCGTTTTGCCGACATCGAATCCCATCCGCGTCGACCCCGTAGCCGACACCAAAGCCACACGCCGATCAGCCGCCATCTTCTGCCCGATGCCCGGACCGTCGCCGACCACGAGCGAAAAAATCGCGGGATCGACCCCCGTGTCCTGACAGACTCGCTCCGCAATCTTGATCACCGCGATCGCGGTCAACGGCGTCTTCTCCGATGGCTTCCAAATCGTCGCGTCCCCGCAGACCGCGGCGAGCGTGGCGTTCCACGACCAGACCGCAACGGGAAAGTTAAATGCCGAGATGATGCCGACTACGCCCAGCGGATGCCACTGCTCCATCAACCGATGGCTGGCGCGTTCCGATTGAATCGTCAGGCCGTACAACATGCGCGATTGGCCCACCGCAAAGTCGCAGATATCGATCATCTCCTGCACTTCGCCGTCGCCTTCAGCCACGATTTTCCCCATCTCCAGCGTGACGAGCTTGCCGAGATCGCTCTTCGCTTCGCGCAAGGCGTTGCCCAGTTGCCGCACCGTCTCACCGCGCACCGGCGCCGGCGTGCTGCGCCACTTCAGGAATGCTTCGTGAGCACGCGTGACCGCGCGATCGTAGTCATCTTCCGTCGCCGTCTTGACCCGCGCGAGCAGCTTGCCGTCGATCGGCGAAAACTTCTCCAGGACCGCGCCGCCACCACGCCATTCGCCATCAAAGGCGCCCGCGTTTTCCTCGGCGAGGCCGAGCTTCTTCAGAGTGTCGTGCATAAACGTCAGTCCCGCAGACTGCGGCAATGCTGACGCAGAATTTCCATCGCCTCATCCGCCACTTCCGGCGTGAGATCGAGCGCGGGACGAAAACGAATCGCCCGGTCGCCCGACTTTAAGGTAAAGAGGCCCGCTTCGTAGAGCGACTTCCAGAGCGCGTCGCGCGTGGCCGCATCCGGCAAATCGAACGCGATGAACAATCCGCGCCCGCGCACCGCGGTGATCATCGGGCACTCGACCGCGATCTCGTTCAGCGAGTCCACGATTCGTGCGCCCACTTTGGCGGCATTCTCCACCAGCTTCTCGTCTTCGATGATCTGAAGGAAATGCTTCGAGCGCACCATGTCCGTAAAGTTTCCGCCCCAAGTCGAATTCAAACGGCTTGGCGTGCGAAAGGCGTTGTCCTTCACTTCATCCAGCCGCGGGCCTGCGATCACGCCGCAAACTTGAATCTTTTTCCCGAACGCGACCAGATCCGGCATCACGCCGGAATGTTCGCAACACCAGTTGCGCCCCGTCGTGCCCCCGCCGCACTGCACTTCGTCAAAAATCAGCAGCATCTCGTTCTCGTCGCAGATCCGGCGCAAGGTCTGGAACCATTCCGTGCGGAAATGATTGTCGCCGCCTTCGCCCTGAATCGGCTCGAGGATGATCGCGGCCAGATCGACGCCGCGTTCCGCGACGAACTTCATGATTTCGTCCTCGGATTTTTTCTCGCGCGCGATTACGTCCGCTTCGCGCTCCGCTGCCGGAAGCGAAAAGTTGATGAACGGCGTCGAAACGCGCGGCCAATCGAATTTCGCGTAGAGCGCCACCTTCTTCGGGTCGGTGTTCGTCAGGCTCATGGTGTAACCGCTGCGACCGTGGAACGCGTGGCGGAAATGCAAAATCTCGGTGCCGCGTTCGCCTCGACCAGCCGCGATGTTCTTCTGCACTTTCCAATCCATCGCCGCCTTCAAGCAGTTTTCCACCGCCAGCGCGCCGCCTTCGATGAAAAGGTAACGACTCAACGGCGGCAACGGTGCCACGCGCGTAAACGTCTCCACAAAATCCGCGTAAGCCTGCGAGTAAACGTCGGAGTTCGCGATCTTGATCGTGGCCGCCTGGAGGAGCTCCGCTTGCACCTCCGGCTGCTGGAAGCGCGGATGGTTAAATCCCACCGGGACCGAGCCAAAAAAACCGTAGAAATCAATCAAGCGACGCCCGCTCGGCGCATCATACATGTAAGAGCCGCGACTCTTTTCGAGGTCGAAGACAATCTTGAAGCCATCCAGCAAAATGTGCTTCTCCAGGGTCTGAAGCGCGTTTCCAGCGCTGCGTTGCGTAGTGGATTTAGGGGAAGCGCTCACGTCCGTCGTGCTCCGCGATGAAGGGCGGGCCGACTCCGTGAGCACGGGCGGCATACTCATCGCGGAGAGTAGCCGGGAGCCCTGCGTTGGTCAAACCATTGGTCGCGCATCGTTTGACCCGGCGGCTCTGCACCGTCTAGGATCGCGGCTCACATGTTCTTTCGCCGCCGCTATTTCAAACTGAAAAAAAACGTCGTCGTCTTCACGCTGCACAAGGCGGGCTCGATGGTCTTGCATCGGTGCCTCAAAGACATCTGCGATCATAACAACATCCGCTATCACTCCGAGCATCAGGACAAGCCGGACAAGCTTCCCGTCAAAAAAATCTTCGAGGGAAAAAACTACATTGCGCGCCACAACGGCTGCTTTGGGCCGGTCCGCTTTTTTCTCCCAAGCCGCGGCCTCGAGCGCGCGAACATTCTGCTCCACCTGCGCGATCCGCGCGACGTGCTGACCTCGATGTTTTTTTCCTATGCGTTCATGCACCAAGGTCAGGTGCCCGCGAACACTGGCATCCGGAAGCAGGTGGCGGAAGCGGGCATCGATCAATTCGTGCTCGATCTGTCGAGCGACGGTTGCCACCGCTATGAAGGCGACTACGGAACCGGCGGGAACTACAAACATCACATTGGAAACATTCTCGAGCGTTACGAACGCTACCTGCGGGACGTGGTCGGACAGCCGAATGCGACAGTCGTTTTTTATGAAGAGATGGTGGCCGATTTCCCGACCTGGTTGAGGAAGGTCGTTGCGCCTTTCGAGTTGGAAAACGCCGAAGAAACCTATCGCTTCGTCCTCGATCGGCATGAAGCCGAGGTGAAGCCGGCCGGCGAGAACCCGTGGCTGCACAAACGCAAAGTCACGCCCGGCGATTACAAGGAAAAGCTGAAACCGGAGACGATTGAAGAACTAAATCGGCGCTTCGGGAAAGTGTTGGAAGCGCTGCAAGCCCTGCGCGCTCCGCGTTAAGCGCTGGACGCTCGCCCATCAGCCTTACACGATTCCGCCGCGCAACTCCTCGTGTTTTCCGGCGAGCAGTTCCTGCACGAGCGCGTAACCGCGCGCGTCGGCGTTCTTCGACGTCCCGGCAAAATGATGATCGATGCGCGACTTCGCGGAATGG
The DNA here is from genome assembly GCA_039915555.1 of Chthoniobacterales bacterium. GTDB lineage: Bacteria > Verrucomicrobiota > Verrucomicrobiia > Chthoniobacterales > UBA10450 > JACCTI01. Next base: position 8,178 of record JBDSNB010000136.1, read on the forward strand.
CAGAAATAGTTCGCGACCGCCAGAATTTCGTCGCGCGGTCTCCCTGCATTGATCAAATGCTGCGCGTAAGAGCAGGTCGCATTCATCGCAAAAATTTCCGTTGCCACTCCGACGTAGCGCGAGAGCAACAATTGCTCGCGATCCAGTTTCGGCCCGAAACGCATCATGGAATGGAACAACCCGCGCGCCAGTTTCTTGCTCGTGGCCGCGCCGTATTTCACGTGGGGACGCAGTTGCTCGTGCAGCTTGCTCAGATCGCCCGCGTTCGCTTTCCCATACTGCCGTGGATACCACCGAGAATAAAACGAGCCGGAGCCAAACATCGATTTGATCCGCGTTGCCATCGGCAGCGTGGTGTTGAAGATCGCGCCGCCGACCTTGAGGTGCGGATCGAGCGCTTCGCGTGCAATGAAGAGCCGCATGATCTCGCTCGAACCTTCGAAGATGGTGTTGATGCGGCAATCGCGCAGAAAGCGCTCCACTGCCGTCGGCTCGTCGCCCCGTTCGCGCAGTGATTGCTCAGTCTCGTAACCGCGCCCACCGCGCACCTGCATCGCGTCGTCCGCAATTTTCCACGTCATCTCGGTCGACCACATTTTGCACATCGCGGTTTCGATCCGGAGGTCGCCCGCTTTTTTGTCCACCATCGCCGAGGTTAAAAACGTGATTGCCTCCATCGCAAAAGTGTTCCCCGCCATTTCCGCGATCTTCCCCGCGATCGCGTAATGCTGCCCGATCGGCACGCCCCATTGCACGCGCTCGGCCGCCCACTTCCGCGAGATTTCGAGGAGCCGTTTGCACAACCCGACACACGCGGCCGGAATCGTTAGGCGACCGGTATTCAAAGTCGTGAGTGCGACCTTGAGCCCCTTACCCTCGCCCGCGATCACATTCTCCTTCGGCACGCGCACGTCTTTGAACGTGACGACGCCGTTATAAAGCGCGCGCAAACCCATGAACCGGCAGCGAAACGGCATCTCGAGCCCCGGCGTATCCACGTCCACTATGAACGCCGTGATTTGCTTGCGCTCCTTGCCGTTCACGATTTTCGGCGCCGTCTTCGCCATCACCACGAGCACGCCGGCTTTGAGGCCGTTTGTGCACCACAGTTTCTCGCCATTCATGACGTAATGGGAGCCGTCCTCGCTCAAGTCCGCCTGCAGACTCATGTTCGCCGGATCGGAGCCCGCGTTCATCTCGGTGAGCGCAAAGGCCGAGATCTCTTTGCGCGCCACGCGCGGGAGATACTTATCCTTCTGCTCCTCCGTTCCGAAAAGGAGCAACGGCTGAGGCACGCCGATCGATTGATGCGCGGAGACGAGTGCGGTCAGATTCGCATCCCAGCTCCCGAGCAACATCGCGGCGCGGCCGTAATTGACCTGCGATAACCCGAGGCCGCCGTATTTCTTCGGCACCTTGATCGCGAAGGCACCCATCGCGAAAAGATCGTCGATGTTTTTCTGCGGGATCTCGCCACTGCGATCGATCTCATCCGCGTCGACATTGGCATGCAGATAATCTTTCAGCTCCGCCAGAAACGGCTCCCCCGCCGTGCGATCGTCCGCCGCTTGTTCCGGCCACGGAAAAATCCGATCGAACGCGAATTTCCCGATGAAGAGATTGCTCGCAAAGCTGCCGCGTTCGTCGAGCGGGTCGCGCGAGCTTTCCGTCAGCTCGAGCGCAGCCGCTTTGCCGGCCGACATTTTGGAAGTGTCGATGACCGACGCCTGCGCTTTGGCCGGCTTCAGGCTGGTCTCTTCTGCGATCTGTTTCTCTGGAGCTTCGAGTGGCGATTTCATAAATTTACTTTCCTTCGCGCGCGTAAAACGTGGTGCCGTCCTGCGCGTGTTTCCGCAGCCGATCGCACGGCACAAACTTCTCGCCCGCCCGTGAATGTAGCCCATCCATCTCCGTCACGAGCTTTTTCAGGCCAACAAAATCCGCGTAACGCAGCGGCCCGCCGCGGGTCCCGGGGAAACCGGTGCCCATCATCATTCCAAAATCTGCGTCCTCGGGCGCGCTCACGACTTTTTCTTCCAGACAACGGGCCGCTTCGTTCACCATCAGACACACGAGCCGGTCCGCGAGCGTCTCCGCGACGAAATTTTCATCACTCGATTGCCGCCATTCCTTTAGCGCTTCGTTCTCGGTCTGCTGCTTCCCTTCGTACTCATAGAAGCCGCTGCCTGATTTTTTCCCCAGCATTCCTGCCGCTTGCATCTTGCGCAAAATTTCCGGGGCGCGATCCCGACGGCCGTACGGTTTTTCCAGCGTGTCCGCGATGTCGACGGTAATATCG
>JBDSNB010000173.1:0-29119 GCA_039915555.1 Chthoniobacterales bacterium
TTGCACTTTTGCCGGCGTCGGGAAGTCGCGCGAGGAGATCGAGTATGCGCTCGCGCAGCGCGTTTTTTGTTTCAATGTCGAGAGCGAGGCGGAGCTGGAATACATCAATCGCATCGCCGCCGGGAAGGACGTGCGGGCGCCGATCGCGCTGCGGGTGAACCCGGATGTGGATGCCGCCACCCACAAGTACGTCTCGACTGGGAAGAGCGAGAACAAGTTTGGCATCGCGCTGGAGCGGATCGCGGCGGTTTACGAAAAGGCGGCCGCGATGTCGCACCTCCAGATCCGCGGCGTGCAGATGCACATCGGCTCGCAGATTACGGACGCGGGGCCGTTTGCGGAAGCGATTGCCAAGATTACGCAAACGGTTTTGGAGTTGAAGGAACGATACGCGATCGAGTTTCTGAGCATCGGCGGCGGGATGGGGATCGCGTATGAGTCCTCGCTCGCGAGCGGGCAACCGGATTGGTGGCGCTCACATGAACATCAACTCACGATCGATGATTACGCAGCCGCGATTGTTCCGCCGCTGCACGCGCTCGGCTTGCGCATCCTGCTCGAGCCCGGGCGACTCTTGGTTGGCAACGCCGGTGTGTTGCTGACGCGCGTGCGTTACTTGAAGCAGGCCGAGGCGAAGAAGTTCGTCATCGTCGACGCGGGGATGAACGACCTCATCCGGCCCGCGCTTTATCAGAGCTACCACGAGATCGTGCCGGTGCGTGAACCTTCGTCAGCGGCCCGCGAAGTGGTCGAGGTGGTGGGGCCGGTTTGCGAGAGCGGCGATTTTTTCGCGCAGGATCGCGAAATGCCTCCCATGGAGGAGGGCGACTTGGCGGCCATCATGAGCGCGGGCGCGTATGGTTTTGTCATGGCGTCGACCTACAATTCGCGTCCGTTGCCAGCCGAAGTGCTGGTGCGCGGGGCGCACTTTGCCCTCGTCCGCGACCGCCAGACTCTGGCCGGGCTGGTGCAGGGCGAACACGATTTTCTATTCACTACGAAGGACACGAAGAGCACGAAGGAAGACGGAGTCGCGTAAAACTTCCGGCTGCTTCGTGCCTTCGTGTCCTTCGTGGTAAAGTAGGAGCCCGCCGCCCCTCCCTTGCGGATTTCCCGCATGCGCATAAATACTGCTCCTGTAACCACCGTGAAACGAATCCCGCTTTTCCTCTTTGCCGTTCTCTTGTTCCTGGCCGTCGGCACTTCCGTGCGCGCCGCGGACGCCACGCCGGAGTTTGTCCTTCTGATCGGCGGCCCGTCGTTGATGAAGTGGGAAAAATACAAAGGCCCGCTCGCGCACGATCATTGGTGGGCCAATTTTGTCCGCGCCGGTCGCATCCGGACGGAGCAATTGCGCGAGAAATACGGTCCGGACGCGAAGATCACCTGGCTTGTTTACAAGCAGGGCTACGTGGATCGCTCGGCCCAAGAGGGCAAGGATCTCGTCGCGTTTATCAATTCTGTGCGCGATGCGTTCAACCTCAACCTGGTCTACTTCCGCAACGGCGACGACGTGATCAATTACCTGAACAATGGCCAGCCGCGCGATCAGATGAAGGTGGCGTTCTTCGAATATTTCGGCCACTCGAACAAAGCCTGTTTCATGTTCGACTACAGCAGCAACGTGGACAGTTCCTCGAAGTCGTTTCTGCACCAGAGCCAGCTCGGCGCGATCAAGAAATCTTCCTTCACGCGCGACGCGCAGATTCGCAGCTGGGGCTGCCACACGGGCGAGATGATGTCGAAAAAATGGCGCGAGGCGGTGGGGAACAAGATGTGGGGCGTGATTGGGAAGACGCAGTACATGACGCACGAACTGCCGGTCATCGCCTCTCCACCGGGCGGGAAGTGGACGTATTGATTTCGGATTTTTGATTTCTGATTGCTGATTTTCGCAGTAGCCTCGCGGTCCTGCGATGAACCTCGATCAACTCTCCGCTCTCTATCACCAGCCGCTTTTCGATCTGATCTCGCAGAGTCGCGCGGTGCACCTCGATCATTGGCGCGGCGAGCAGGTGCAGCGCTGCAGTTTGCTCAGTATCAAGACCGGCGGCTGCAGCGAGGACTGCAGCTATTGCGCGCAGAGTGCGCATTACTCGACAGGACTGGAGCGCGAAGACCTCCTTCCGATAGCCGACATCCTGGCTTCCGCGAAACAGGCGCGCGCGCAGGGCGCGACGCGCTTTTGCATGGGCGCCGCGTGGAAGGGCGTGCGCGACGGGACGCCGAAGTTCGAGCAAGTGCTCGAGACCGTGCGCGAAGTCGGCCAGCTCGGAATGGAAGTGTGCGTCACGCTTGGGCAGATCGGATCGGTCGAAGCACGGAAGCTGCGCGAAGCCGGCGTGACGGCTTACAATCACAACATCGATACTTCGCCGGAGTTTTATCCGGAGATCGTCAGCACCCACACCTTCGACGATCGGCTGAATACGATTGCCGCGGTGCAGGCCAGCGGGATGTCGGTTTGCTGCGGCGGCATCATCGGAATGGGCGAAACGGAAGACGATCGGCTGCGCATGCTGGAAGTCTTGAGCAACTTCAATCCGCCCCCGGAAAGCGTGCCGATCAATTGTCTCATGGCCATGCCAGGCACGCCGCTCGGCGAGCAACCGCCGGTGGATATTTTCGAGCTCGTGCGCTTGATCGCGGTCACGCGCATTGCCCTTCCAAAAGCGCGCGTGCGTCTCGCCGCCGGCCGCACCCGACTCACAAAAGAAGGCCAGGCGCTCTGCTTTTTCGCCGGCTCGAACTCGATCTTCTACGGCGACAAACTCCTCACGGCAGACAACCCCGCCGCCGATAGTGACGTGGCGCTGCTGCGCGAACTCGGCCTGCACATTGACGCCCCAAGGAGCGGCGCTCTCCAGGCCGCCGCGGTCGGTTAAGCAAGGAGCGGCGCGCAGTCGCCGAGGCGTTTTCAAAAACGCCTTTCCTTGTTTTAGAGCCCGTCAGTGATTTCACGGAGAAATCCCGGCCCGCGATAGATGTAGCCAGTATAAATCTGGACCAGCGCCGCGCCCGCCTCGAGTTTCTCCGATGCGTCGCCTGCGGTCATGATTCCGCCCACACCGACCACGGGTATGTGCGTCCGCGCTTTAATCGCGCGCACAAATTCCGTCGCCCGCTCTCGCAAGGGCGCGCCACTCAAACCTCCCGCCTCATCGAGAGCCCCTAACGAGCGATGGTCGAGCGTGGTATTGGTGGCGATCATTCCCGCGATTCCCTCCAGCTCACAGGTCGCGATGACCTGCTCCAGCTCCGTCTCGCTTAAATCCGGCGCGATCTTGAGCAGGATCGGCTTTGCGGCGCTGCGGTTCTCCTCTCGCATCGCGCGCAGGAGCGGCCCGAGCGCATCGTCCCCCTGCAGGGCGCGCAAGCCCGGCGTGTTGGGCGAGCTGACGTTGAGAACAACGTAATCGGCGAACTCGTGCAGCTTCCGGAATGAGTAGAGATAATCCTCGGCCGCGTTCTCCAGCGGTGTGACTTTCGACTTCCCGAGGTTGATCCCGATCGGAATCCCGGGCCATCTCCCGCTCGCGCGCAACCGCCGCAACCGCTCCGCCACCACATCAGCGCCATCATTATTAAACCCGAGGCGATTCACGAGTGCTTGCTGCGCGCGATAGCGAAAAATCCGCGGCTTGGGATTTCCTGGCTGCGCCTTCGCGGTCACCGTCCCGATCTCGATGAAGCCAAACCCGAGCGCTTCCCACGCTGGCAGGGCAACGCCGTTTTTATCGAATCCAGCCGCGAGACCCACGGGATTGCGGAAGTCCAAACCGAAAACGTGCACCGGTTTCTGCGGCGGTTGAAACCGTCGTAGGCCAGCGAGGAGCGACGGCGAGGACGAAGCGAACTTGAGAAAACCGATCCCGAGATGATGCGCCTGCTCGGCATCCAACGCGAAGAGCGCGGGCCGCAAAAGATTCTCGTAAAGAGCGGGCATTACTTTCCGATACAGAACTGCGCGAAGACCGAATCCAAAATCGCGTCGTCGCTTTCAGCCGCGATCACTTCCGTGACCGCGCCGAGCGCCGCGCGCAGATCGAGCGCGACGTATTCCAGCGAATGCTTCTCCGCGAACGTCGCCTCGGCGCGATCGCATGAATCCAGCGCGCGGCGCAGGCAATCGCGATGGCGCGTGTTGATCGCGACCGAGCTTTCCACCTCCAAATGCGCGCCTCCAATTCGCGTCAAAATCTGCTCGTCGAGACCAACCAACCCATCTTCTCGCAGGCACGAAATGCGCAACGCGCCGGAAGATTTCCAATCGGCATGTTCGGGCAGATCGGACTTGTTCAGCACCAGCAGCTCGTTCTCTCCCACGGCGAAATTCTGCGGCTGCGGCGCGCTGGCGTCCGCCAGGTGGAGAAGCAGATCGGCCGATTGCCGGGAGCGTTCCGTCCGTTCCATCCCAGCGCGCTCCAGCGGATCGGGCGAATCCCGCAAACCCGCGGAATCGATCAGACGAACGGGAATGCCGCGCAGATTGATAGCCTCCTCGATGGTGTCGCGGGTGGTGCCCGCGATCTCGCTCACGATCGCGCGCTCGTAACCGAGGAGACGGTTGAGGAGACTCGACTTGCCGGCATTCGTGGCGCCGTAGATGACGACGCGCACACCTTCCCGCATCAGCCGTCCGCGTTCTGCGGTAGCGAGAAGCGCGCTGATCTTTGCCCGCACTCCACCGAGCCGCGCGCGCAAAGTTTCGGCGTTATCCGGCGCGATGTGTTCGTCCGGATAATCGAGCGAGGCTTCGATGTGCGCGAGCACCGCGATTAAGTCATCGCGGATGGTTTTGATCGCGCGGCCGAGCTGTCCTTCCAGTTGCTCGGTGGCGGAACGGAGCGCGAGATCGGTGGTGGCGCGGATCATATCGATCACCGCTTCGGCCTGCGTGAGGTCCATTTTCCCGTCGAGGAAAGCGCGCTCCGTAAACTCCCCTGCCCGCGCCGCCCGCGCGCCCGCGCGCAGACAAACCTCCAGCACCCGCGCGGTCACCAGCACGCCGCCATGGCAACAAATCTCGACCAAATCCTCACCGGTGTAGCTATGCGGCGCGCGATGCACGGACAGAACCACCTGATCGATCAGCTCTTCCTCAACGAAGATCTCCCCCAAGTGCTGGACGTGCGAAGCAAATTCCGACGACCTCTGTTTGCCGCGAAAAATCTGGTCTGCGATCGCGAGTGCCTCGGGACCGGAAATACGCACGAGCGCAATGGCGCCCTCGCCCGTCGGCGTCGAGATGGCGGCGATCGTTTCGCTCACCGGGGCGAAAGCACTTCCTGCAAAGCGGCGACGCAGGCGCGGTTTTGTTCCATCGTGCCGATGGAAATGCGGACCCACTCGGCGAGGTGATAGCCTTTGAGCGCGCGCACGATGATGTGGCGCTGAAGGAGCGCTTTGAAAATCGCCATCCCGTCGCCCACTTGCACGAGGACGAAGTTGGCTGCGCTCGGCACGAACTTGAGTTTCATGGCGCCGAATTCTTTTTCCAGATAGACGCGCCCTTCATCGGTGATGCGCTTGGTTTCGTGGACGTGTTCGTCGTCGCTAAGCGCGGCGACCGCCGCCGTCTGGGCGAGCCCGTTGACGTTAAACGGCTGCCGGGTTTTTTGCAGAATCTTGATCAACTCTGGATGCGCGACGCCGTAGCCAATGCGCAGACTGGCGAGGCCTTGGATCTTCGAAAAGGTGCGTAGGACGATTACGTTTTGGCGTTCGCGGATGAACTTGAGCGTGTCGGGGGGCGCGTCGACGTATTCGAAATAGGCTTCGTCGAACGCGACGACCACGCGCTCCGGCAACGCGGCCACGAAGTCGTCGATCTCCTGCTGTGTGAGCAGCGTCCCGGTGGGGTTATTGGGATTGGCGATAAAGATCAAACGCGTGCGCGGCGTGATGGCGGTCAGCATTTCGTCGAGATGATGGCGCAGGTCCGGGCTTGGGATTTCCACGGTGCGGGCACCGAAGACGGCGGCGATCAATTTGTAAGCAATGAAGGCGTGCTCGGCGGTGATGACTTCGTCGTCCTGGCTGAGAAAGGCGTGACCGAGGAACTCGAGGACTTCGTTCGAGCCGCTGCCGAGGATGATGTTCTCGCGTGCCACGCCGAGCTTGGTGGCGAGGGCTTCGCGCAGGTAGTAGCCGCCGCCGTCGGGATAGAGATGTGAGTTCGAAAGCGCGCCGCGCATTGCCTCCACGGCTTTAGGGGAAGGGCCGAGCGGATTTTCATTCGAGGCAAGCTTGATGATGCTGGCGGCGTCAGCGCCCAGCTCGCGCGCGGTTTCTTCGATCGGCTTTCCGGGCTCGTAGACCGCGAGATCGCGAAGCTGCGGATTGGCGTGTTCCCAGATCGAACTCATGACGCGCAACTTAGACGGAAAAAGGCATTGGTCTAACCGGAGCCGCCGGGGAAAAGAATCCTCTGCGTTCCCGCCCGCCTCTGAGGTAAAGTCCGCGGCTATGAGCAGTCTACAATTTCTCCTCGCCGAAACGCACCTCTTCGGAATCGTGATTCATCCGTGGAAAATCGTGGGACTGAGCGGGAGCCTGATCTTCGGGATTCGCTTTCTGATTCAATGGATCGCCTCGGAGCGGGCGCGGAAGAGCGTGATTCCGTTTGGGTTTTGGGAGTGCAGCGCGCTCGGGAGCATTTTGACGCTGAGTTATTTTGCGATTTATCAGCGCGACTCGGTGGGTGTGATCATGACCGCGCTGCCGTTGCCGATCTACTTGCGGAATATTTATTTTCGCTACGCGCACAAGCACCCGAAGCATCCGGGGAATGAACCGCGGCCGGCGGAGTGATTTCGCTGCTCATGATCTTGATCTTAATCATGATCTAATTAGGAAGGTCGAGGATCAGGATTATGATCATGATCAAGAGCATGATTGGACCTGACAAAATCGTTTACCTCGATAACAACGCCACGACGCAACTCGATCCAGCGGTGCTGGAGGAGATGCTGCCGTTCCTCACCAAATACTACGGCAACCCTTCGGGAGGCTATCGCTTCGGCGTGCAGGTGCGGGAAGCGATCGAGCTGGCGCGAGAGCGGGTCGCGGGGTTGCTCGGGTGCCTGCCAGGCGAAGTGGTTTTCACGAGCGGCGGGACGGAATCGGATAACGCGGCGCTGCATTCCGCGCTGCAAATGGATCCCGCGCGTCAACACGTCGTGACTACGGCGGTGGAGCACAGCGCGGTGCGAAAGCAGTGCGAAGCGCTCGCGGCCGGTGGTGGCGCGGCGACTTTCCTCGGCGTGGATGAAGAGGGGCAGCTCGATCTCGAAGAATTGGAGCGCGCGATTCGGCCGGAGACTGCGCTGATCTCCGTGATGTGGGCGAACAATGAGACCGGCGTGCTTTTTCCAGTGGAGGAAATCGCGGCCCTCGCGCAGGAAAAACGCGTGCTCTTTCACATCGATGGCGTGCAGGCCATCGGCAAGGTGCCGGCGCGTCTGGCGGATTTGTCGCCGAATTTTTGCTCCGTCTCCGCGCACAAGTTTCATGGGCCGAAAGGAGTAGGCGCGCTTTACGTGAATCGGCGAACCTCGTTCCGCGCTTCGACGTTCGGCGGCGGACAGGAAGAAAAACGACGCGCGGGAACGGAGAACGTGGCGTCCATCGTGGGCTTCGGGAAAGCTGCGGAACTCGCGGCCGCGAAGGTGGAAGAGAGCGCGCTGCGGGTCCGCGCGCTCCGCGATCGTTTCGAACAAACCCTGCTCGCGGAAATAGCCGACACGTTTGTGAACGGCGGCGGTGCGCCGCGTTTGCCGAACACCTCCAGCCTCTCGTTTGCGGGCGTGGAATCGAACGCCGCGCTCGTCCTGTTCGATCAACAAAACCTCTGCTGCTCCGCGGGCTCGGCATGCCTCACCGGTTCGCTCCAGGCTTCGCCGATCCTCCGCGCGATGGGGCTGAGCGACGAGCGCTTGCGCGGGACGGTGCGGTTTTCTTTCGGGCGGTTCAACACCGAGGCGGATGTCGAGCGCGCGGTGGAGATCATTCCGCGCGCGATCGAGAAAATTCGCTCACTCGCGCCGCGGGAAGCGGTCGCGCGCTAAGTGGGAAACGATTCCTCCGCGATGGCCACACGCAATCAGCAGTCAGGCGCCACGAATTGGCTCGGCGAAAAAAAGGGGAAGTTCACGAAGGGCGAATGGATCTCCGCCGCACTCGCTTTCCTCGCCATCGTTCTGATTTTTTGCCTCTTCTTCATCCGGCGCACGGCGCTGGATTACCCGCTCGCTCACAGTTTTGCGATTCGTTCGCCGGAGTTTTTTCAATCGGCCCTGGCCTTGTCCAATCCCGTTCCGATCACCGGAAACAAGATCGATCTCCTGCAGAACGGCGACGAATTTTTCCCTCCCATGCTGGAGGCGATTCGCGGAGCGACGCAAACGGTGAACTTCGCCTCTTACATCATGAAGTCGGACAGCGTGGGGCACCAATTTCGCGATGCGCTGGCGGAACGGGCGAAGGCGGGCGTGGAAGTGCGCGTGCTGCTGGATGGGATTGGCTCCGGTTGGTCGCTCGATAATTCCGATGTGAAGCTGATGAAAGAGGCGGGCTGCAAATTTGCCTATTATCATCCGGTCGCGTCCTGGCGCCTGGACCGCACGAATCGCCGTTCGCATCGACGGATCCTGGTGGTGGACGGACGGATCGGTTTTACGGGCGGGGCGGCGTTTTCCGATCAATGGAGCGGGCATGCGCAGGATGCGGAGCATTGGCGCGATACGCATGCGCGTTTGGAAGGGCCGATCGTGAACGCTTTACAGGCTTCGTTTCAGGCGCATTGGCTCAAGACTTCGGAAGAAGCGCTGACCGGCGCTGGACAATTCCCGGCGCTTCCGCCGGCCGGAAATCTGCGCGCGCAGGTGGTGGAATCGAAGTCGTTTTCGAATGCGCCGATTCCGCTCGTACAAGCGGTCACGTTTGCCGCGGCGGAGCAGCGCATCTGGATTACGAATCCTTATTGCACGCCGACCGACAATCAGGTGGAGCTGCTCTTGCAGGCGAAGAAGCGGGGCGTGGACGTGCGTTTGCTTCTGCCGGGACCGCATAATGATCAGCCGCTCACGCAATCGGCGGGTCGCACCGCGTATGGGAAGTTGCTCGAGGGCGGGGTGAAGATTTTTGAGTACCAGCCGACCATGATCCACGCGAAGACGATGGTGGCGGACGGGATGTTCTCGATGCTGGGGTCGTCGAATCTGGACCCGCGCTCCTCGGAGATTAACGAGGAGTTGGATGTGGTGGTTTACGACGAGGAATTTGGGCGGCGGATGGAGGAAGCGTTCGAGAAGGACCAGGCCCAATCGCGCGAATATACGCTGGAGGAATTCAAAAACCGCGGCGTCTGGGAACGCTTCACCGAGTGGCTCGCGATTCCATTTCGCTCCCAGCTTTAGGGGCGAGGGAAGACGCGGTCATCTGTCATCCCGAGCGGGCGCAGCGCGGTCGAGAGATCTCTCCGGCGCGAGGTGAAATCACTTCCTCGATTAACGCGAGAGCGCCTATGAGGTCCTTCGGTCGTCTGCGCGGATCAGGATGACCGGCGGCGCGGGTTCGACTTTTTTTCGGCTGCCTCTACGCTTGCGCACGGTCATGGCTTCATCGCTCGATATCGCTGCGCTCCGACACGATTATGTGGCGCATGGGTTGCGGCGCGCGGATCTGCCGGCGGACCCGATCGCGCAATTCTCGAAGTGGTTTGGCGAAGCCGCCGCGGCGGAAATTCGCGATGTGAATGCGATGGCGCTCGCCACCGCCACGCCCGATGGCACGCCGGACGCGCGGATCGTTTTGCTCAAAGGAGTGAGCGAACGCGGGTTCGTTTTCTTTACGAATTACGCGAGCGCGAAAGGGCAACAGCTGGAAGCGAATCCGCGGGTGGCGCTGAATTTTTTCTGGGTGCAGTTGGAGCGACAGATCCGCATCACCGGGAGAGCGGAGAAGACGAGCGGTGCGGAATCGGAGGAGTATTTTCATTCGCGACCGATCGGGAGCCAGTTCGGCGCATGGGCTTCGCCGCAGAGTGAAGTGATTGCGAATCGCGCGGCGCTGGAAGCGCGGCTCACGGCAGCGACGCAGAAGTTTGCCGACGGACGAGTTCCGCTGCCGCAGCATTGGGGCGGATATCGCGTGGTGCCGCAGACGATCGAATTTTGGCAGGGGCGCACGAATCGTCTGCACGATCGTTTCCGCTACCGCAGGCAGGCTGAGGGAAGCTGGCTGATCGAACGGCTGGCGCCTTGATCCGGGGAAATGACGCGGCCCGCTCCAGAAACTCCCCGGCTGCCCTGGCGCTACGCGCTGAAGATGCTGGCCCGCTCGCGGTCGCTCGGATTTACCCGCGACGCGGCGCGGCGTTCGCCTGCGGCGAAGTTGGCAAAGTTTCGTTGGGGCGGGCGCGATGTTTTTTATCGGCCCGGGACGTCGGATCCGTTTGTGCTTTATCAGGTCTTGCTCCGGACCGGCGAAAAGGCGGAATACTATGTGCCGCCGGCGCTCGCGCCTGCGGTGATCGTGGATATTGGGAGCAACATCGGCGGTGCAATCTTGTATTTCCGCACGGTTTTTCCGCAGGCGAGAATTTTCGGGTTCGAGCCGCATCCACAAAGCTTTGCAGTATTGCAACGTAACGTGGCGGGAATGCAGGGCGTGACTGTTCTGGGGTGCGGTCTGGGCGACTCCGATCGCCGCATGGCGGTGGCGGCTTCGCCCAATTACAGCGGCTTCAGCACGCAGAGTTCTTCGGCCGAGCACGCCAGCCTAACAAGACTGACGGAGTGCGAAGTGCGGCACGCGGGCGATTGCCTGGCCGAACTCGGGATCAAACAAATTGATCTGCTCAAGATCGATTGCGAAGGAAGTGAGGCCGAGATTTTCAAAGCGCTGCCGCTCGAGCTGCTGCAACAGACCAGATGGATCGTGGGCGAAATGCACGACGCTGCCGGATTCGAGATTCTCTCCGCCCTGGCGCCCCATTTCGATCTCGACCTAAAAAAGAGAATGTTTGGCTCGAGCTTTCGTTTTCACGCATGCAACCTGACGGAGGCGGCCACCTTGCGCGGCAGTTTCGATCGCCGCTCCCTTCAGATCTGAGTTGATTCCCAGTCCACATGGCCCTCGCACATCTTACCGACGAACAAATCCGCACCTGGACGCGCGAGCAGAAGGATCGCTGGTGGTTTGAGAATGTTTTCCGCGGCGATCTGCCGCAGCTCACGCTTCGTTCAGGTCTCACCGGCTTCTTGTTAGGCGGGGTGCTTTCGGCCACGAATCTTTACATCGGCGGGAAGGCGGGCGTGACCTTGGGCGTGAATCTCACGTCGGTGATTCTTGCCTTCGTGATGTTCCGGACGCTGGCGCGGCTCGGGATGGGGAAGGATTTCACGATCCTGGAGAACAACGCCATGCAATCGATCGCGACCGCGGCCGGTTACATGACGACGCCGCTGATCTCAAGTCTCGCCGCTTACATGATGATCACGAATCACATCGTGCCGTGGTGGCAGATGGTGATCTGGATGGTGATCATGTCGCTCGTCGGCGTGCTGGTGGCGTTCCCGCTCAAGCGCCGGTTCATTAATGAGGATCAGCTTCCGTTCCCGGAAGGACGCGCCTGCGGGGTGGTGCTGGATGCGCTCTATCATGGCGCGGCGGGCGAGGGCGTGTTCAAGGCGAAGCTGCTCGGCATCACCGCGGGGCTGGCCGCGCTTTATCAATTTTTGGTGAGCGAAGGGCTCATGCGTCTCGTGCAGTTTAGTCTGCTTCGGCTCAATCGCGCGTTCGGCTGGACTGAGCCGTGGCACATCCACGAACGGCTGGACGATTACTACTACATGCTGGCGGCGAAGTACCAGCTCTGGACGCCGAAGATTCTCGGGACGGATTTCAAAACGCTCGGCCTCCGCCTGACGCTCGATGCCGCGATGCTCGGCGTGGGCGGACTGATGGGCGTGCGCGTAGCGACGAGCGTGGTCCTCGGGACGGTGGTGAACTTCATGGTCCTGGCGCCGATCATGATCGCGCGTGGTGATATCGCCCCGCGCCCCGGACCGGACGGCGCACTCGTGGCGTTGAGCCGGGCGGAGATCGTGAACCAGTGGTCGCTCTGGTGGGGCGTGAGCATGATGGTGGTGGGCTCGCTCATCGCGCTCGCGGGCAAGCCGGAAATTTTCACGAGCGTCTTCAAGAATCTGCGCGGGAAGAAAAAGGCGGCGCGCGGCGAGGACGTGCTGAAGGACATCGAGCTGCCGCTTTGGGTTTCCTTCGTCGGCGTGCCGGTTTTGAGCGTGCTCGGCTGTTACGTAACGCACCTTTTCTTCGGAGTGCCGATGTGGCTGGCCTTGCTTTCGCTCCCGCTCATTTTTTTGCTGACGGTAATTTGCGTGAACTCGATGGCGCTCACTTCGTGGACGCCAACCAGTTCGCTGAGCAAGATCACGCAGTTCGCGATCGGCGCGATCGATCGGACGAATCCGGCGTCGAATTTGATCACGGGCGGGATCACGGCCGAGGTGGCTTCGAACGCGGCCAATCTGCTTTCCGACATCAAGCCGGGCTACATGCTTGGCGCGAAACCGCGGCAGCAAGCGATCGGGCACGCAATTGGAATTATCTCCGGCGCGATCGCGGCCACGCCGTTGTTCTTTGTCTTGTTCCTGACGCCGAATGCGGAGGGAGTGCGGGTGGCGAGCTCGATCGCGTCCGAGGAATTTCCGATGCCGTCCGCGTTGCAATGGCGGGGCGTGGCGGAGTTGATCGCGCGCGGAGTGAGCAGCCTGCCGCCGTCGGCGATTTACTCGATGATCGGGGCCGCGTTGCTCGCGGCTTTCATTGAGATCACGACGATTATTCGGCGGAAGCCGTTTCCGTTGTCGTCGGTTTCCATTGGACTCGGCGTTATTCTCCCGCCGGAGTACTGCCTCACGATGTGGATCGGGGCGATGTTCTTCTGGTGGCAAGCCCGCCGGCACGCGAAGGGCAGCGCGGGACATCGGAAATGGGTGGAAGGGATGGAGCCGATTTGTGCGGGGCTCATTACGGGTGCGGCGTTGATCGGGATCGCGAATGCGTTGGTGAACGCGCTGGTCTTTGGCGGCGGGTAGGGACGCCGCGCTGCGGCGTCCGGGCGATGGATGTGCGCAAGGAGATTTCGATCGTTCTTGGAGCGTGGCCGCCCGCTCGGACAGCGCAGCGCGCTGTCCCTACCCGCCCCCGATCAAAACCGTGCGATAGTTCGCGGATGAATCGCCATCCTGCTCAAGCTTCTTCGCCGCGGATGCAGATTGTGCGTGGCGACATCACGCGGCTCGCGGTGGACGCGATCGTGAATGCGGCGAACACGAGCCTGCTCGGGGGCGCGGGGGTGGACGGGGCGATTCATCGCGCGGCGGGACCGGAGTTGGTGGAGGAATGCCGGACCCTGGGCGGTTGTCAGCCGGGGGAGGCGAAACTGACGCGCGGCTACAAATTGCCGTCGCGTTTCGTGATTCACACGGTCGGGCCGATCTGGCGCGGCGGGGATTACGATGAGGCGGATGTGCTGGCGGCTTGTTATCGAAATTCGCTGGCACTCGCGGTCAAGCAGGGACTGAAGACGCTGGCCTTTCCGGCGATCAGTTGTGGCGCGTACCGGTATCCGATTGAAGAAGCGGCGGAGGTGGCGGTGGAATGCACGGCGCGGTTTTTGCGAACGGATTCGGTGCTGGAGCGCGTGGATTTTGTGGTGAGCAGCGACGGGATTGAGCGCGCTTATGAGAATGCGATGCGCGCGTTAGCCTAGTGCACGACCAGATGGAGCGGCTGCCGATCTACGAACTGGAGCACGCGATTGTCTCCGAGTTGCAAGCGCGGGCGCGCTTGATTTTGCAGGCGCCGACCGGCTCCGGAAAATCGACTCAGGTGCCGCAGATGTTGCTCGATCATGGACTCCTCGGCGACGGAGAGGTGGTCATCCTCCAACCGCGACGGCTGGCGGCACGGCTGCTCGCGACGCGGGTGGCGAGTGAACGGAAAGGAGGGCTGGGAGACGAGGTCGGTTATCAAATTCGTTTCGAGAACGTGGTTTCAAAACGGACGCGTATCCGCTTTGTGACGGAGGGAATTCTGCTGCGGCAGCTGATGCAAGATCCGGAACTGCGGCGCGTCTCCGCGATTTTGTTCGACGAATTTCATGAGCGCCATCTTTATGGCGACATCACGCTGGCGCGCGCGTTGCGCTTGCAGGAGACGACGCGGCCGGATCTGAAAATCGTGGTCATGTCCGCCACGATCGACGCGGGAATGCTGGAGAAATTTCTCGAGCCATGTCGGCGGCTCACTTCGAGCGGGCGACAGCATCCGGTCACGGTGGAATACCTGGAGCGGCCGGTGCGCGCGGATGATTATGCGGTTTGGGATTTGGCGGCGGATGAATTGGCGCGCGTGGCGCGGAACACGGAAGGCGATGCGCTTATTTTCATGCCGGGGAAGTATGAGATCACGCGGACGCTGGCGGCGATTCGCGCTTCGCGGGTGAGCGATCAGTTTGTGGCCTTGCCGCTGTATGGCGAGCTGACGCCCGCGGAACAAGACGCGGCGCTGGCGTCGTACGGGAAGCGGAAGGCGATCGTGGCCACGAATGTGGCGGAGACTTCGCTCACGATCGAGGGCGTAAGGGTGGTGATCGATGGCGGACTGGCGCGAATCGCGCGGTTCGATCCGCGGCGCGGGATCAATACGCTGTTGGTGGAGAAGATTAGTCGCGCCTCCGCTGAGCAACGGACCGGCCGCGCGGGCCGGACGGCGCCGGGGTTTTGTCTCCGCCTGTGGACGGAGCGGGAACATCTGGAGCGCGCGGCGCAGGAGCTGCCGGAAGTGAAGCGGCTCGATCTGGCGGAGGTGGTGCTGACTTTGAAGGCGAGCGGGGTGGAGAAGGTGGCGGAGTTTCGCTGGCTGGAACCGCCGGAGCCGCGGGCGCTGGAGCGGGCGGAGCAGTTGTTAGGCGATCTCGGTGCGGTGATGGACGGTGCGATCACGCCGCTCGGTCGGCGGATGCTGGCGTTTCCGGTTCATCCACGTTATGCGCGGATGTTGCTCGCGGCGGAGGAGCACGGCTGCGTGCGGGCGATCGCGCTGATCGCGGCCGTAACGCAAGGGCGGAATCTTTTGCGGCGGGCGGCAGGAAAGCAGGCGCGCGAGGATCGCGATGATCTTCTGGGCGCGGACGACGACTCGGATCTTTTCATTCTGACGCGCGCGTTTCGTTTCGCGGAGAAGAGTCATTTCGATCCGCGGCGTTGCGCGCAGTTGTCGGTAAATGCGGCGGCGGCGCGAGAGGCGGCGCAGTTGTGGGAACAATTCATCGCGATCGCGCGGGATGAGGGTTTGAGAGTGGAGGCGAGCGAACCGGCGCCGGGCGCGATCGCGCGTTGCGTGCTGGCGGGTTTCCCGGATCAAGTGGCGGTGCGCCTCGATGAAGGGACGCTGCGCTGCGCGCTGGTGCACGGTCGCCGTGGAGTGCTGGCGCGCGAGAGCGTGGTGCATCGCGCGCGGCTGCTGGTGGCGACGGAGATTCGCGAGATTGAGGATAGCGCGCAGGAACGGCAGGTTTTGCTCACGCTCGCGACGCGGATCGAGGAGGCGTGGTTGCGCGAGCTTTTCCCGGAGGCGTTCCGCGAGAGCGTGGAGGTGACATGGGATGCGGCGGCGCGTCGTGTGGTGGGACGCCGCCAAACGTCTTTCCACGATCTGGTCCTGCGCCACGATACGACGGAGGCGCCGGCGGCGGAGGCGGGCGCTTTGCTGGCCAGGCAGGTCGCGGCGGGGACGTGCCCGTTGAAAAACTGGGACAACGCAGTCGAGCAATGGATCCTGCGCGTGAACTGGATCGCGGCTTCTGCGCCGGAGCTGGAGCTTCCGGCGATTAGCGAGGAGGACGAGCTGCTTTTGATTGAGCAGGTTTGTAGCGGCGCGGTGAGTTACAAGGAAATCAAGGATCGCGCGGTCTGGCCGGCGGTGAAGTCGTGGCTTTCGTCTGCGCAGCAGGGGCTGGTGGATCAATATGCGCCGGAGCGGATCGCGTTGCCGAACGGACGGAAGGCGAAGGTGATCTACAGCGCTTCCGGGCCGCCGGCGGTGGCGGTGCGAATCCAGGATCTTTACGGGGTGGAACGCAATCTGACGATCGGGCCGGGGCGGCAGCCGCTCGTCATTCAGGTGCTGGCGCCGAATCATCGACCGATCCAGATCACGAGCGATCTGGAGGGGTTTTGGCGGGAAGCTTATCCGCGGGTGAAGAAGGAGCTGCAGCGGAAGTACCCCAAGCACGAGTGGCGGTGAGGCGGTGCGGAATCGCAGGGTGTCGAGCTGCGGGGGAGTGCTTTTTTTTCGACGGCGTGCTCATTTCTGCGTCGGGGGGATCCCTCGGCCGTCTGTGCGTCTCGGGATGGCGAGGCGATAGCTCCAAAGTATCTCGGGAGCGCGAGCAAGCGCTCCGCGGCACAAATCCCGCTATTTGTGGTCGCCTAGCCGAGCTGTTTTCGTGAATACCGACGTTATTGATCCACTCCTAACTGCAATGGTGCAAAGCAGTAAGGGTGTCTCCGACCTGCTTTTCGCAGTGGGCCGGCCGCCGATCGTGGAGGAATACGGGAAGCTGATGGAGTTCCCCATCGATACCGTGGAGGGCGTGCTCACGATGGAGCAGATCCAACTTATCTCGCTGCATCTCATGCAGGGCGAGCCGCGACTGCTCGATGATCTGGCGAAAATGGGTTCGTGCGATTGCAGCTACGCGCTCGGGAAGGTGGCGCGTTTCCGGGTGAATATTTTCAAACAGAGCGGTCGCCAGGCGATCGTGATGCGGAAATTGCAGACGGAGATTCCGACGCTCGAGGGGCTCGGGTTGCCGCCGATTTTTAGTGAGATGGTGAAGGAGAAAAACGGCATCATCTTCGTGACCGGCGCGACCGGCAGCGGCAAGACGACCACCCTGGCCGCGATGTTGAATGAGCTGAACCTGACCCAGCAGATTCACATTCTGACTCTCGAAGATCCGATCGAGTTCTCTCATCCGCACAAGCAGGCGCTTTTTAACCAGCGCGAACTAGGGAAAGACTTTCCGGATTTCGCGAGCGGTTTGCGGGCGGCGTTGCGGCAGGCGCCGAAAGTGATCCTGGTGGGCGAGGTGCGCGATCGCGCGACGATGGAGATCGCGCTGACGGCGTCGGAGACGGGCCACATCGTGTTCACGACCATGCATACGATCAACGCCGGCCAGACGATCAACCGCATCCTGGGCATGTTCGCGAAAGACGAGGAGCAGCAATTGCGGCAGCGCCTGGCGGACACGTTGCGCTTCGTGGTGAGCCAGCGGCTGGTGGGCAAAATCGGCGGCGGGCGGCTGCTGGTGACCGAGATCATGGGCAGCAGCATGCGGACGCGGGAGGCGCTGCTTTACGGAGAAAAGGAGAACGCGTCCTTCCAGGAAATCATCGAAGCAGGCAGCACGATGGGCTGGCACAGCTTTGATCAATCGCTGCTCAGGGCCTTCAGGGAGGACATTATCAGCGACGAAACCGCGCTCATGTTTTGCGCGCACAAAAACAAGATGCGGCGCGACATCGATATGGCGATCAAGCTGCGCGACCAGCTGCACGAAGAGCCCTCGGGCCTGCGCATGGATACGGATTCGCCGAATATCTCGGCCTTCGCCTAGTTGCAAATTTTATTGAATGAAAATCAAGCTTATGAAAAAATTGAGCCCTCCCTTTATCTCGGAAACTCAGTCGCTCCATCCGGTGCGGCGGAATGACAAACTAAGCGCGACCGCGCAGAAGGTTTTTCGAGCGGGCCTAAATCACAAACTGCGCACGCCGCTGAACGCGATCGTCGGTTTCGCGGAGCTGCTCGCGCTGCAGCCGACCAGCCAACGCGGCAACGGCGACGTGCAGCAGATTCTAAAATCTGCGCGCGAATTGCTTCGGATCATCGAGCGGGAACTCGGCGAACCGAGCGAGCATTCTCCCGAGCAGGCCGGCGCCATCATCCCGGCGGCCCATGGCTGCGATATTCTTTATGTGGAAGACGACATCGTGAATTTCACGCTCGTCGAACGCATCCTGGAACTCCGGCCCAAGCTGACCGTGATGCACGCGGTCCGCGGTGAGCTGGGTCTGCAATTCGCGGAAGCCTACCAACCGAAGTTGGTCCTGCTCGATTTGAATCTGCCTGACATGCACGGCGCGGAAGTTTTGCGGAACCTGCGGGAGCAGCCCACGACGGCTGAGATTCCGGTCGTGATTCTGAGTGCGGACGCAACCCCGAGCCAGATCGAGCGTCTCCTCGCCGCCGGAGCGCGCAATTACCTGACGAAGCCGTTCGATCTCGATCCATTCCTGGCCTTGGTGGACGAATTCGCCTCGGACACGAGAAGCGCGGCTCCAGACCTCGCGATCGCGAGTTAGAGATGGAGGGACGGGCACCGTCCCGTCCAGTTTGGAAACGGGTCGCCTCGGCGGGCGTCTGGCCGTTTTTTTGCGTTTGTCTCCGTTTTGGGCGATTGTGGCAGCGTCGTCGGATCGAGAAACGCAAACCACCGGCGAGCTACGATTCCCACTATATGATCAATCCTAATGGAGAAGGTAATTCCCCCACTAATCCGCTCCCGGGCTCGGTGAAGCCAGGCGGAACACAGACGGCCCCAGGCGCTTTTGTTTCTTCCACGCCTCCGGTGACGGCGCCGAGTCGGTTTCAGGAGACAAGCGAAAAAGTTTCGACGATGGCGAGCGACGCCTGGGAACAGACGAAGGTGACCGCCAGCACGGCGCGCGAGAAGACAGAATTCCTGATGCGCGAAAATCCGGTGCCGACCGTGATCGGTGCGCTCGCAGTCGGGCTCGCGATCGGGTTGGCGATTCGTTACTCATCGGATGCGGCGGCGGAACGCGAGCGGCAGGTGAAATCGCCCTTCGGTAACGTGAATCTGGGGATGCTCTCGCTGCCGTTTCTGTGGCCATTTTTCAAGACGATGCAGCGCCGCTACGAAGATTCGGCGGAGGTGGTAAAGGACGGCGTCGATCGCTTGAAAAGTGTGGACGTCGACAGCTACGTGAAGCCACTGCGCAAGAAGTGGCGCGCGTGGACGAACTAGGCGCCGGTCGCCTGGCCGCACCGCGGCAGTAGCAGCGTGCATCCGGGCCGATTTGGTAATCGTCATTTGAACCGGCGCGGCTTTCGCCGAAAATAGCCGCCCGATGGCGACTTCTTCTTCCGGCCGCCCGAGCTGGCAACGCAACTCCTTTTTCAAGTTCTTCGCCTCGATCAAGCTGGCGGTGGTGCTGCTGGCGGTGCTCATCGTGGCCAGCATCGCGGGCACGATTTGGGAATCGAGCTTCGATGCCAAGGTGGCGCGCGCATACGTTTACGGCGCGCCTTGGTTTAATTTTTGGCTGCTCCTGTTGGTCGCGAATCTCACGGTCTCGGCGCTCTCGCGCTGGCCGTGGAGGAAGCACCACGTCGCGTTTCTCATCACGCACCTCGGCATCATCACTTTGCTCTTCGGCTCGCTCATCGGACGGCTCTGGGGCGTGGAAGGCACGATCACGCTCTTTAAAGGCGAGCCGCCTTCGAATCGGTTATTGATCGATCAGCATCAACTGCGCGTGCGCGACACCGACGGCATCGTGAAAGGTTATCCGGCGGAATTCATCAACCGGCCGCCGACTCCGAAGCGCCCGTGGGATCTCGGGCCGCTCGCTTCCGGCACCCGCCTCAGCATCGTGGAATATGCGGCCGCGGTGGAAGGGAAGTTGAACCCGAAGCCACTCGAAACCGGCGGCGCGCCGGCGCTGCATTTCACGATCACGACCGCGATCATGGGGCAGCGTCTGGAGAGCTGGCTCCTCGCGGAGGAAGGCCATGATGAACACAGCACGTTCAATATGGGACTGGCGACGATCAATTTAAAACGCGGGACCGCGCCGCCGGCCACGCCTAACGAGCAGCCGCCGGTCGCCGGTGAGGTCGAGATCGAGGAATCGATTTTCGCTTTCGCGAAGGCGGCCGATCAACAGGTGGGGAAAGCGATTAAGGGCGGGAACACGGGGGCGAAGGTCGTCCTCTCGCAGCCCACCCCGGGTAATAACGGCAGCGTCACGATTACCTTGGGCGAGAAAACGTGGACGCACGATGTCGCGACGCACCTCCGGCAGGATGTGCCGCTCGAAGGCAGTGCGTTTACGATGCGGATCGAAGGTTACTGGCCCGATTTTCGGATCGATAACGGCAAGCCGGCTTCGGTTTCCGAGGAGCCGAATAACGCGGCCGTGGTTGTGACTTTGCGCGGACGCGGCGTGCCGGTGGCCGCCGTGCCGGAGGCACACGCGAGCGAAGCCGCGGGCGCGGAGAATCGGCTCACGCTCTTTCTCGCCGATGACGGCAGCGTGACCTACGAGCTCGTGTCGCGGAAGGCTGGCCGTTCAAGCGGAAAGCTGGATCTAAACGCGCCGCTGCCGACCGGTTGGGCGGATTGGCAATTGGTGGTCGATCGCACGCTTTTGCATGCGGACCACTGGATGGAATTCAGCCCCGTCGCCGGCGGGGCGGCCGCGGCCAGCATCCCCGATGGCGTGCGCGTCCGCGTGCAACAAGGGACGGAGACGATCGAGCAATGGGTGCCGGCAGGCTGGCAGATCGCGGTCCCGACCAAACCCGCGCCGATCCAAGTCGCGTTCGGCTGGAAGCAGGTGCAATTGCCGATCGCGCTCGAGTTGCTCGACTTCGAAGTGCAACGCAACGAAGGCAGCGAGAGTCCCGCCGGTTTCAAGAGCACGGTCCGGGTGACCGATCGCGAGGGCGGCACGGCGCAGGGGCAATGTTGGATGAACAATCCGTTCAGTTACCCAGGCCAGTGGTGGCGCACCTGGACCGGGCTCACTTTCAAAATGTCGCAGGCGTCGTGGAATCCGGAGAACCTTGGCCAAAGCACGGTGCAAATCCTGCGCGATCCGGGCTGGCTCTTGAAATGGATCGGCTCGGTCCTGATCTGTACCGGCATCTTCATGCTCTTTTATTTGAAGAGCTTCCGACGGCCCTCCGCGACCGCGACCGCGAAGGCGCCTGCGCGCGCCTTAGAACCCGAGTTGGCGAGCACCCGCGACTGACGATTATTGTAGAAGCAATTAATGAGAATTTTTGCCAGCCTTCTCTTCCTCCTGGCGCTGGCGAGTTGCAGCTCTGGCCGCCTCGATATGGAACGCGAGTCCGCGCGCGCCGCGAAGAAGTTGGATCGCGCCGCCGCCAAAGCGAAGGTGGCGCGCGCGGCGAACTGGGGGTTTTTCAGTGGCGCGGTCGAGACGCGCTGGGAAGCCGATGGCGTCACGATGGTGCTCTTGAATGAATTGCGTTACACCGATCCGTATGGCGAAGTCTGGGTCGCGCCCGCGGGTTCGCGGGTGGATGGCGCTTCGATTCCGCGAGCTTTCTGGTCGCTGATTGGCGGGCCGCTGGAAGGGAAATATCGCAAGGCGTCCGTCTTGCACGATGTGGCTTACGAGAAGCAAACGCGCTCTTGGGAAGATGCCGACCGCATGTTTTACAACGCGATGCGTTGCAGCGGCGTGGGCGCCGTGACCGCAAAGACGATGTATTACGCGCTGCGCCGGCATGGGCGGCATTGGAAACATCGGCAGGCCATGGCGGTGGATCCCAACCCGGCGCGGCCGACCGCGGTGGCACCCGGCGAGGTGAGCGAGATTCAGGAATGGCTGCGGACGAACGATCCGGATTTGAATCAAATTGAAGCGCGCGCCAGGACGCGTCGCCGCCCATAGCAGAGGGCTGGATGATCCTCCTCAGGGGCATACGCTCCACTGGCAGTTCCCAACGGCTAGCGTGCCGGCTAGACTCCCCCAAGCCCTGCCGCCGGCACGCCGCCATCAAACGTAGCTGTCGAATACCCTCGGCAAACCCCCGAATGCCGTTCAGCGCGATGGAGCGCTGCCTTTCCTTCGACGTTGCTGCTACGCTATTTTTCGTAAGTGATGAAGGCATTGGGTGCCTATTTGTCAAAAAAAACGCTCGGATCGATTTTTTTCTTTCGTGGGATGACGACGCAGAGCCACGAAGGTGCCGCGGAGTTCAGCGCCGGTCCGGCCGTTTTCCTCCACTCCGACGCTTAGGCTGATCCGCGCCTTGCCGCTGATTCGGAGCGACTCGTGGAAACCGAGCAGATCCTTCGTCTCCGGGCGCGCACACCGTGCCCGGATGACGGTGCGGATCGGGTGGAGAAAACGAATGGAACTTTCGCGAATGATGATATCCGCTGGTGTCTCTTGAATTTCCAGCCAGAGAAGTCCGTAGCCTGCCAGGGTCGCAACCGCGTTGATGCTGCCTCCGAATGCGGTTCCGAGATGATTTGAGTTGAGCGCGATCGGCGCTTCGATCGTGAAGCCGCCGGAATCGTTTCCGACCACCCGGAGGCCCATCGCGCGGGTGAGCGGAATTTTCTCGTGCAAGAATTTCTCCGCAGCGCCCAGTGAGTTTGGGGGAACGGATTTCACATTCTTTCCATGCCGTGCGGGGCTCGGCGCAGCAAGTGCGCGTGCGCGATCGGACGATGCGCCTGGTGAAGATAGAAAAAAATGTCGAAAACTCCGCCTGCCGGAATCCGTAGTGAGGACGGTAACGGATAAGAGCGGATCAGGAATCCAAGACCTGTCCAGCAAGCGCTTTGGAGTGAAGTCGTTTCAGAAGTTACAGTCATTTCGGCGAACTCACGCACGGTCGCAAAAAAAATTTACGCGCGAGAATGATTCCGCTGGTGCGACTGGCATGAAGCCTGCATACCAATCCGCGTGCATCGGACTTGGTTCTTCGCTTTTCTCGGTCTCGTCTGCTTTCTAAGTACAACCCTGCGCGTCAGCGCGGAAGGAATTGCGCGTTCGTCCTCCAAGTTTTACTACAAGACGGAGACCGGCAAGATCGGCTCCGCCCGCATTTATCCGCGCCGTCTCGTCCGCAAGATCCGGCCACCGGCGACCGTCGATTCCCGGCTCGATCCGCGTTTGTTCCGCGCGGCCACGATCGCGCAGGAACGTTCCCATGCTCACACCAAGGCGCGTTGCTGGCGCTACGTAAAAGAAGCGCTGCTCGCCGCAGGCGCGGTCAATACTTACCCGAAAACCAATTATGCCTGGCAGGCCGGCGACGAGTTGGTGCGAGATTACGGTTTCAAGCGCCTTGCGATCCGCGATCCGTACGACGCGCCGGTTGGCTCTGTGATTGTCTATTGGAAAGGCGCACACGGCGCGGGCCATGTAGAGCTGCGCACCAAGGATGGTTTCGCGAGCGATTACCGGAGCAAGAACCGTTGCTACTACCCGCTGCTCGCGGTCTACGGGAAGTTTTCGTCGTAAAGCGTGGAGGGACGGGCGCCGTCCCTTCCAGTACTCGAGGGACGCGACAGCGGCGTCTCCACTTCTGCTCGCGGAGGAAACTCCGCCGCGTCGGTTATTCCGTTTTCTTCGGCCCGGTCGCGATCTTCGCACTGCCGAGAAAAGTAGCGTCTTCATCCACCACGAGGCGGGGTGCTTCGATATCTCCGCGCAAAGTGCAACCGGAATGCAATTCGCAACGTTCCACTGCGGTCACGTTGCCGTCGACTGTGCCGTGCACGACGACGGAGCCGGTCCTGATTTCACCCTGGATATGTGCGTTCTTGCCCACGGTGAGTCGACCCCCGGAAGTGATGGTGCCTTCTACGTTGCCGTCGATCACCAACTCCTTGCTAAATTTCACCGAGCCGACAATGGACACGCCGCTCGACAAAACACCCGATTGCGGTTGATGGCCGACGGAGCTGGCTGGCTTGGGGATCGTCGGCGGAGGGGTGGGAGGAGGCGGTTCAGTGCGTGGCGTAGAGGAAAACATCTGCATGGAAGTGGCTCTTAATGTGAGGTGTATGTTCGGACCGCCAACGAATCGTTTCTATAAAATCCTGAGGTCGTTGCGGATGCCGGACCGCAGCATGGCTCAGAACAGCCTCCGCGAATAGCAAAATATCCGGAGCGCACTAAAACCGGTCGTAGACGGCCAACGCGAGCTCCGTTTTCGGCTGCGTTTCGCAGCTTCTAAACCTACGCGGCTACCGCGCATCCGAAGCGCTGTGTCGTCGCCACCGTGCGCAACTGCGCGATCCGCTTCCCGACCAATTCGGTGCGTTGACGTTCCCGCATCGCTTCCGCTTCGGAAAGCGATTGCGCCTGATAGGGCGCGCGCGCGGGTTTGAGGCAGTCGCCTACCAGTTGGTTGGCGAGAAACGCACGATTGAGAGTCAGATCTGAGGTGTTGCGCTCAGCGGTCGCGAGCGCCAGGTCGCGCGCCGCGATATAAGCGTGGATCTCCGCGCTCGCCTGAGGTGAGCCGGCGTGGCGGGGAAGATTCTGAGGGAACATGCTCCGCTGACGGAGGATTGCAGGGTTGAGTTGCATCCACCTTTTCAAGCAAGTCCTGTGCTCAGTCCGAGAGCGAGACGGGAAAAGCCGACTCGCGATATTTTGGTCCGTGTGTTCGACGACGGAAGCTACGGAAGCGCGGCGAAAGCTTGCGCTCCGATCTGAAACGAGCGCACGCGCGCCGCGTGGTCGAAGATCTGACCGGTGGCGATAAACTCGTCGGCCCGCGTTTCTTCCGCCAACTCTTTGAGACGCCTCAGCACCGTGTCCGGTGAACCAATCACCGCATAGTGCATGCGCTCGGCTACCGCCGCCCGCTCCGCCGCACTCCAGTGCGCGTCCATGTCGTCGACTGGCGGCGGCAATTCACCGGGGCGTCCGCGCACGAGATTGAGGAACATGAGCTGCGCGGACGTGGCGAGCTTTTCCGCCACGGCGTCCGTCTCGGCCGCGAAAAGGCCCACGCCGACCATCACGTGGGGCTGCGCGAGTTGCGCGGACGGTTTGAAATTTTCGCGGTAAAGCCGGAGCGCGACGTGCAGATACTCCGGCGCGAAATGCGAGGCGAAGGCAAACGGCAAACCGAACTCCGCCGCCAACTGCGCACTAAAATCACTCGAACCCAGCAGATAAAGCGGAACGTCCAGGCCCGCGCCGGGCACGGCCCGCAAGCGTTGATCGGGCGTGGCGGGGCGGAAGTAGGATTGCAACTCCCGGACGTCTTCAGGAAACGTATCGCCGCTCCTGCCTAACGAGCGGCGGAGCGCGTGCGCGGTGAGGCGATCGCTGCCGGGTGCCCGCCCGAGGCCGAGATCAATCCGCCCCGGATAAAGCGCGGCCAGCGTGCCGAATTGCTCCGCGATCGCGAGCGGCGCGTGATTGGGCAACATCACGCCACCGGCGCCGACGCGAATCGTTTTCGTCGCCGCCGCGACGTGCGCGATCACCACCGAGGTGGCCGCGCTCGCGATCCCCGGCATGTTATGATGTTCGGCCAACCAGTAGCGATGGTAACCGAAACGCTCGGCCTGCTGCGCGAGATCGGCCGCATGCCGGAAAGCCTGCGCCGCATCGCCACCTTCCACAATCGGGGCGAGGTCGAGAATGGAATAAAGCGGCATTGTCGCCTACGGTATCTCGCTCAGGCGCGGCGTCACTCGGCACCGCGAAAAATTAGCCGCATCCGCAACCCCTCGCCGAGCGAAACCAAACCTCATGACTTCGACCAAAGCTTACGCCTCCCAATCCGCGACCACTCCGCTCGCCCCATTTTCTTTGGAGCGGCGCGATCCGAAACCGACCGACGTGCAGATGGACATTCTCTTTTGCGGCGTCTGCCATTCCGATCTGCACACCGCGCGCGGCGAATGGGGAAGCACCCAGTTTCCCTGCGTGCCGGGGCACGAAATCGTAGGGCGCGTGACGCAAGTGGGCGGCGAGGTCAAGAAGTTCAAACTGGGCGATCTCGCGGCGGTCGGTTGCATGGTGGATTCGGATCGCACCTGCCCGAATTGCAAAAACGACCTCGAGCAATTTTGCGAAGGCGGCGCGACGTTCACTTACAACAGTGCAGACAAACACACGGGCGGCCACACTTTTGGCGGGTACTCGCAGTCGGTCGTGGTGGATGAAGCGTTCGTGCTCCGTCTTTCGGACAAATTGGATCCTGCGGCCGCGGCCCCGTTGCTTTGCGCAGGGGTCACGACCTATTCGCCTTTGCGGAAATGGGGTGTCACACAGGGACAAAAGGTGGGCGTGGTCGGGCTCGGCGGGCTCGGGCACATGGCGGTAAAATTTGCGCACGCCTTCGGTGCGAAAGTCGTCCTCTTCACCACCTCACCCGGAAAAGCCGAAGACGCGAAACGGCTCGGGGCTGACGAAGTGGTGGTTTCGAAAAACGCGGACGAGATGAAGAAGCATCTTAACAGTTTTGATTTCATCCTCGACACGGTTTCCGCAAAACACCCGCTCGAAGACTACCTCGCGCTCCTGAAAGTGGACGGCACCATGTGCATGGTGGGCGCTTCGCCCGAGCCACTCCCTGTTCCCGTCTTTGGTCTTATCTTCGGCCGGCGTCGGCTGGTCGGCTCGCTTATTGGCGGTATCGCGGAGACGCAGGAGATGCTCGATTTTTGTGCGGAGCACGGCATCACCTGCGACATCGAGATGATCCGGATGGATCAGATCAACGAAGCCTATGAGCGAATGTTGACGAGCGATGTGAAGTATCGCTTCGTGATCGACATGGCGTCGTTGAGCTAGAGAACGGAATTCCTAGCCACGGATGGGTACGGATTTTCACGGAGAGGAGAGGCGGCCGGTCCCCCCATCCGTGTTTCATCCGTGTCAATCCGTGGCTAAATTCTTCGTGCGGAGCTCGCACTTATCGGCTGCTGAGCGCGGTTGCCCTGGCGCGTCGCTCTGAATCACTGCGCCTCCAGCCGGAAGAACGCCGCGTTGTCCGGCACGGTGAACCGGAACTCCAGCTTGCCCGCGCCATTGATCACCGTCGTGAAGCCCGGCGCATTCATCGGGAACGGATTGAAGATGCTCAGGTCGGTGCTCTTCTCCACGCCGATGGTCAGGGTGAAGACGCCTGTCGGGCTCCGCTGAATCAAGGGCACGCCGACATTGAGCGCCTGCACCTGGGCGGTGGTATAGAAACCGGCTGCGTTCAGATTCGGCAGCGCGCCGTTGAGGTTCGAGAACAGCGTATTGACCAGCGCGGGCTGACTGACCTGCCAGTTAAAACCCAGCGCAGCCATCTGGAACTCCGAGGCGTCACTCAACCCATCACCATCGGTGTCGGTGGTGAAGGAAAGCTGCATCCCGGTCAGGGTGATGTCGAAGGTGCCCTCGTTGCTGTCATCATTCAGGATTCGCAGCGTCGTCGTGCGGATGCCGGAAGCGGCGGTCGTGAACGTAACGGTGAAGGTGCTGCTGGTGTTGGCGGGGACGGTCGTGAGCATCCCGGTGGTGTTTACGGCGAATTCGCCCGCGTTCCCCCCGGTTACGCCCACGCTGGTGATCGTCAGCACAGCGTTGCCGTTGTTTTTGACCGTGAAGGTCTTCACATCGGTGCTGTTGCCCACTGCGCCAAAGCCGATGCTCGCCGCGCCGCTGGTCAGGTCGGTCCCGGCGGGCTGCTCGACGGCGATCTCGGGGAGGGCGAAGACGTAGGCCGCGCCGGCGTTGACGTTTATGCCTCCACTATCCTCGGGCGTGCTGTTCACGAACGTCGTGCTGCTGTCCTCTTGGTAAGCCCCGACAACCACCGTGTAGCCCGAGACAGCCACCGAGATGCCGAACTGGTCACCCACCTGCGTGGTGCCGACGGCCGCCGGCTTCAAATACGCCTGCTGCGTCCACACCCCCGCGTTGCGCGCGAAGACATAGGCCGCGCCGGAGTCGCCGGCGCTCTCGTTGGGCGTGCTGTTCACGCCCGTCGTGCTGCTGTCCTCGAGGTTAGCCCCGACCACCACGGTGTCGCCCGAGACGGCCACGGACCAGCCGAAGAAATCACCCGTCTGCGTGGTCCCGACGGCGGCCGGCTTCAGATACGCCTGCTGCGTCCACGCCCCCGCGCTGCGCACGAAGACGTAGGCCGCGCCGGAGAAGGAGAGGCTGTCGTTGGGCGTGCTGTTCACGCCCGTCGTGTCGCTGCCTTCTTGGTGAGCCCCGACGACCACGGTGTTGCCCGAGACGCCCACGGAGGTGCCGAACTGGTCACCCGCCTGTGTGGTCCCGACGGCGGCCGGCTTCACATACGCCTGCTGC
The DNA here is from genome assembly GCA_039915555.1 of Chthoniobacterales bacterium. Classification (GTDB taxonomy): domain Bacteria; phylum Verrucomicrobiota; class Verrucomicrobiia; order Chthoniobacterales; family UBA10450; genus JACCTI01. The sequence goes on from JBDSNB010000173.1 coordinate 28,230, forward strand.
GTCCACACCCCCGCGTTGCGCACGAAGACATAGGCCGCGCCGGCGTTGGATGCGCTCTCGTTGGGCGTGCTGTTCACGCCTGTCGTGTTGCTGTCCTCAAAGTAAGCCCCGACGACCACGGTGTCGTCCGAGACGGCCACGGACCAGCCGAACTGATCACCGTCCTGCGTGGTCCCGACGGCGGCCGGCTTCAGATACGCCTGCTGCGTCCACACTCCCGCGCTGCGCACGAAGACGTAGGCCGCGCCGGAGCCGGGCGCGCTCTCGTTGGGCGTGCTGTTCACGCCCGTCGTGTTGCTGGATTCATTGCTGGCGCCGACGACCAGCGTGTCGCCCGAGACGGCCACGGAGCCGCCGAACCGGTCACCCACCTGCGTGGTGCCGACGGCCCCCGGCTTCAGATACGCCTGCTGCGCCCACGTCCCCGCGCTGCGCACGAAGACGTAGGCCGCGCCGGAGCCGCCGGCGCTCTCGTTCGGCGTGCTGTTCACGCCCGTCGTGCTGCTGCCCTCGCCGTAAGCCCCGACGATCACCGTCTCGCCCGATATGGCCACGGAGATGCCGAAGTTATCCCCCGCCTGCGTGGTTCCGACGGCGGCCGGCTTCAGATACGCCTGCTGCGCCCACGTCCCCGCGCTGCGCACGAAGACATAGGCCGCGCCGGATAAGCTGGCACTCTCATTGGGCGTGCTGTTCACGCCCGTCGTGCTGCTGTCCTCTCCCAGAGCCCCGACGACCACCGTGTCGCCCGAGACGGCCACGGAGATGCCGAAGTTATCCCCCGCCTGCGTGGTTCCGACGGCGGCCGGCTTTAGATACGCCTGCTGGGCAATGGGATCGATGGTCAGCGGGTAGCGCGCGCCGCGCTCGTCCACCAGCAGGCGCACGCC
>JBDSNB010000121.1:0-7326 GCA_039915555.1 Chthoniobacterales bacterium
CCGTCAGCTCTTTCGAAATGGCGGTCGCGAGTTCGATCACGGTCTCGTCGCCCGCGGGTGCGCTTTCCTGCGGAAGAAAACCGATTGTAGCCGATTTCTCGGTCGAGACTTTACCGGCATCGGGCGACGCTTCGCCGAGGATCAAGGAGAAGAGGGTGGACTTCCCCGCGCCGTTTGGACCGACAAGGCCAACGCGATCGCCGCGATTCACCTGCAGCGACGCGTCTTCGAAGAGGGTGCGCCCGGCGAAGGCTTTCGTGACTTGGGAAATCGTGAGCATACGAGGGCGCCCAATGTCGCGAACTGCGCTGATGGCGCAAGGGTAGGGACGCCGCGCGGCGGTGTCCGGGCGGCGTGGCTGCCCGGGAAAAGATCCGTGCGTCTCCCCGCGCGATCACACGGCCCGGACATCGCAGCGCGATGCCCCTACCCTTTGCCCTTCTCGGCGATTGCCTTTATGGAAAGAGATGAAACGCCTCTCCGTTGCCGTTCTTCTTCTCGCAGGTCTTGCCGTTGCTTCCGCGAAAGAGCCGACAAAACCGTTCGCTTATCCGCCGGCGCCGAGGAGCGAGCAGAGCGATGATTACCACGGCACGAAGGTGGCCGATCCGTATCGCCCGCTCGAAGATGCCGACTCGGACGAAACGAAAAAGTGGATCGAGGCGGAGAATAAACTGACTTTCGATTTTCTGGCCGGCGTGCCGGAACGGAAGAAAATCAACGAGCGGCTGACGGCGCTTTGGGATTACGAAAAGTACGGTGTGCCGTATCGCGAGGGCGGCGCGTTTTTCTTCACCAAGAACACCGGTCTGCAGAATCAAAGCGTCCTTTACACCGCGAGCGCGTTGCCGGGTGAACCGAAGGCGTTGCTCGATCCGAATACGCTTTCGAAAGACGGCACGACCGCGCTCACCGGCACCGATATTTCACACGATGGCAAACTGCTCGCTTATGGCCTGGCGGTGGCGGGCTCGGATTGGCAGGAGTGGAAAGTGCGCGAGATCGCGAGCGGGAAAGATCGGGAGGACACAATCAAGTGGGTGAAATTCTCCGGCGCCGCGTGGAATCGCGACGGCTCGGGATTTTTCTACAGCCGCTACGATGAGCCGGCCGCCGACCAGCTGAAGGCTGCGAATTATTTCCACAAACTCTACTTCCACCGCCTGGGCACCCCGCAGTCGGAGGACAAGCTGATTTACGAGCGGCCGGACCATAAGGAGTGGCTCTTCGGCGGGGAGGTTACGGAGGATGGCAATTATCTGATCATTACCGTCTCTGAGGGGACGGAATCGAAGAATCGCGTTTTTTACAAGGCGCTCGCAGGCGACGAGAAACCGGTCGTCGAACTGCTAAGCAAGCAGGACGCGGAATACGTTTTCCTCGGGAACGAGGGGCCGGTCTTCTGGTTTCGCACCACGCTGGACGCGCCGCGCGGTCGGATTGTGGCGATCGACACCACCAAGCCGGACGCGCTCACGGAACTCGTGCCGCAGAGCGAGGACAAACTCGCGGACGCGAACGTGGTCGGCGATCGCTTCGTCGCGAATTACCTGAAGGACGCGCACTCGGTCGCGCGGTTGTTTGAATTAAACGGCAAGCCGGCGGGCGAGATCGCGTTGCCCGGCCTCGGGACGGCGAGCGGCTTCACCGGCAAGCGCTCGGATACGGAGACGTTTTACAGCTACGTCAGCTATACGGAGCCGCCGACGGTTTTCCGCTACGATCTCAAAAGCGGGAAGGGCTCGGAATTGTTCCGCCCGAAAGTGGATTTCAAATCAGCCGACTACGTCACCGAGCAGGTCTTTTACAAGAGCAAGGACGGGACGAGGGTGCCGATGTTCCTCACCTACAAGAAAGGCTTGGAGAAGAATGGGAACAATCCCACACTGCTCTATGGCTACGGCGGGTTCGATATCTCGATTACGCCGGGGTTCAAACCCGACACCGCGGTCTGGCTGGAAATGGGTGGCGTCTACGCGGTTGCGAACCTCCGCGGCGGCGGAGAGTACGGCGAGGAATGGCATCTCGCCGGGACGAAGTTGCGCAAGCAAAACGTCTTCGACGATTTCATCGCCGCGGGCGAATGGTTGATCGAAAACAAATACACTTCCACGCCCAAGCTCGCGATCAGCGGGCGGAGCAACGGCGGCCTGCTGGTGGGCGCGTGCCTGACGCAGCGGCCGGAGCTTTGGGGCGCGGCGCTGCCAGGCGTAGGCGTGATGGACATGCTGCGCTTCCAGAAGTTCACCATCGGCTGGGCCTGGGCGTCCGATTACGGCTCGTCGGATAACGCAGGCGAATTCGAGGCCCTCTACAAATATTCGCCCCTGCACAACCTAAAGCCCGACACGAAGTATCCGCCCACCCTGATCACGACCGCGGACCACGACGATCGGGTCTTCCCGGGCCACAGTTTCAAGTTCGCCGCCGCTCTGCAAGCCGCGCAGGCCGGCCCCGCGCCGGTCTTGATCCGGATCGAAACCCGCGCGGGTCACGGCGCTGGCAAACCGACTACGAAGCAGATCGAAGATGTGACCGATCAGTTGGCTTTTCTCGTGAAAACGCTCGGGATGAAGCCCGCGTTCTAGGCCAAACCCGCGTGCTGTCGCGACGGAGCTGCGTCGCCGTCTCGGGCCAGTTGCGGATCATGCCGTCTTCGCCCCGATGCAACGGGGCGGCTACAGTGCAGGACCCGCCAGATCCCGATCGTTCCAGCGGCAGGTTGCCATGCGTTTCAATGGATTCTGTCGGATTTCCTTACGAATCTTGAGATATTCCATAATTTCTAATAATCTTCGTAAGGATATTTTTTCAGGCTTAAACAATTCCTTATGAATTGTTTAGCTAACTCACACGGGAGACGATGGTTCACTGCGGCATGGGGCGTGCTAACCGGAACAGCTCGTCAAAGAACCCCGCACACAGCGGGATTCTTTTAGACCTCCCATAACCAAAAAATGCAGATTCGTAAAAACATGAAAGTTCACAAAATCCTCGCGCTCGCCACTGTGACCGCGTTCATCCTCAGTTGCTCCACAGCTTCGGCGGACACCATCTCTCTCAACGGTGGAAGCAATTACCTTCTAAACACACACTCATTGTCCGTGGGCATGATCATCAACGGAGTTCAAGGCCAATTCGGCGGGCAGGCCGACCGCGACGTCTATATGGCGAACCACCTTCTGAGCGTTGCCATCGGAGGCACCTCCATCATCCCCGAGATGGGGGGCGAGCAATACACTAGAAGCACCAATAACTTTGGCGCACTGCCCCCCGCCATCGCCACGGGAGCTGTGTTTGCCAGCGGCAGCGGTCTTGATTTCGGCACGAACAGTTTTGGGAACACCGTCTCGTTAACGCTAGCCATGGCCTTCCAATATCTCGTGGTCGCGTATGACGGACCGAACGGCGGCGTGATGGTCTACGACATCTCCGGCATGCACGCGGGGGATGTCATTCAGATGGCCAGGAATGCCGAACCGTTTGGTGACGTGGGCTCGCAGGTAATGCGGGAAAGCACGCGCTATCAGATGACCGGCTGGACCCTCCTGAATCCCGGGCAAACCGTGCCTGATGGTGGCACGACGCTGATGTTGCTGGGTGCCGGGTTGGGAGCGATCGCTTTCTTCCGCCGGAGCCTTCGGAAAAAATCCCCGACCGCGTAAGGGGCATAACTCCACTTTAGAAATTCAAGGCACGGCGAGGGTTATCCTCGCCGTGCCTTTTTTGCATCCGGTGAGATTCGACGGTTCAAGTTCGCCAGAAGTCGCTCGATTTTCAGGTTCCGCAGCCGCCGGGTTTTGGACCGATCAGAATGTGATAAGCGACCGCGAGGTATCGATCGGCTGGGGTTGACCAGCCACCGGCGCAGGGCTCTTACCCAGGCAGCGCCCGGCAGACGGCCAACGACGAGGCGGTCGGAGCGTTTCCGCAACTTGCCCAAAAAAAATCGTCGGTAAATCTTACGTAATTCCGTGCTGTGAAACCACGGTGCGAGTCCAGGATTCAATTGCACAATTCGTGTAAGTCCCTCTTGATAAATTGCTTTCGACGCTCCGACCAACCACCTGACGATCATTTGGCACGGACTCTGCTATCTAGCAGTCAAACCCCAAAAACCAATAATATGAACCTAAAAAAACTCACACTCCTCGCGCTGGCGACTGCTGCTTCCATAGCGCTCGGCTCGGCTACCACATTTGCTACTACCATTGTAGATCCTGCCGGCTTTGTCCAAGTCAGCGACAGCGGCGGCGGCACTGGAATCAATGTCCTGTATAACCCTGGTCAAACGGGCACCTCGATCCAAGCCATGACCAACTCGGGAGGGTTCACGGGCGTTTTTACATCTACGGAGATGATTTCCTCTGCTGGCGGCCAAGCCTCCTTGGTAGCGGTGGACGGTGGGTTGCGAGACCTGTGCTTCTCGTTGAATAATGGCGCCACGTTCACGACGTTGATCCTCAATCCGGACGTGGTGAATGGGCAGACAGGCGGATTCATTACCTTCCAGATCACCTACATAATGCCGGCGGGAGTCTTCAACACTGCAACCTTTACACTTGGTGCGAACGGCCAAAATTTCTTCCGGATCGAAGCCCTCAATGGAGCGCTTTTGACCCAGGTTTGCTGGACGAGTACGGTCGATATTGCCGATGCTAACCAATATCGCATCGACGGCCTCGCACCGGCTCAAACCGTTCCCGACGGCGGCGCGACCTTGATGCTGCTCGGTGCGGCACTGGCCACCGTCGAAGTGCTCCGGCGCACTCTCCTAAAGCGTTCCCCCGTTGCGTAGCCTTAAACGGTTAAGCACTAACAGCGCGGCGAGGTTTTCCTCGCCGCGCTTTTTTTGTCTAATGCGCGGCCCTTGCCGGAAATGACTTCTGGCGTAGCAGTGCTGGGCCATGAAGAAGGTCAATCTCCGCGAAATCGCGCCTCGCGAAAAACGGTCGCCGGCCGGCAAACATCAATCCTCCGCACAAGAGATCTCCGTGGCGCTCGGGCGCGAAGCGGATTCGCTCGACCTGAACCAGCGCCACCCTTTCGACCTGGCCCTGGCGCGTATCCCGCCCGGCGCATCCTATTGCCCGTATCACGCCGAGAGCGCGCAATGGGAGTTGTATCTCGTCGTGAGCGGTCGCGGAAAAGTACGGGATGCGGGTGGGATGACGGAAGTGGCAGCGGGTGATTCGTTTCTCTTCAAACCCGGCGAAGCGCACCAGCTTTCCTGCGCGGGCGACGAAGATTTCGTCTACTACGTGGTGGCCGATAATCCGATCGGCGATTCGTGTTTTTACCCGGACAGCGGCAAGTGGGCGGTGCGCAAAGAGGGTGATGTAAGCGTCATCGTAAAAGGCGCGGAGACGGACTACTTCGACGGCGAGGAGTAGTCTGGGGAGCTGTCGTTACGGACGCTGGGTAGCGCAGGCTGCCAGCCTGCAGTTTCCGGCAGCTTGCCGGAAACACTCGGCGAAGCGACGCACCAGATTACCGGCCTCATTCTCGGCGGGAGTTTGCAAGCGATTGGTGTGACAACCGATTGAGGACGCCCTCAAATGTTCGCGGCAGGCTGCCGCGAACTGCAGGCTGGCAGCCTGCGCTACCCGGCCAGCGCGTCGGCTAACAATTCGGCCATGTGCTTCGGATGCGTTGGGGTTAGATGCTCGATCTGATGCCGGCAACTTGTGCCGGAGGCCACGATGGTGGTGCGCTCCGGCTGGGCGGTGATCTTTCGTACCAACGGCGCGGCAACTTGAACGGAGAGTTCGTATTTCGAATCAAGCGCGCCGAAGGCGCCGGCCATTCCGCAACAGCCCGTTTCGAGGAGCTCGACTGTCCGCCCCCGGCAAACGCTCCGCCAGTCGCGTCATGAAAGCTGGCTTCATCAGGGCCTTAGCGTGGCAATGCGCGTGGATCGCCACTTTGCCCGTGGTCTCGCGGAAGCAGAGCGCACCGGGTTCGCGCTCTAGCATGTCGGCCACGAATTTTTCGAAAAGGAAAGCGCGCGGCGCGACCGTGACCGCGTCGGCCAAGTTCAATTCGCGATAATCCTCCGCGAACATCGAGTAGCAGGACTGGTTCCAGAAAAAGGATGGGCGTTTGCGAATCGCTCGCCCGCAGAAGCGCGAGATTGCGTGCGCCGAGCTTCTTTGCTTCATCGAGATTTCCCTGGCAATCCATCGCCGATCGCGCCGCCAGCCAATCCGCTACCCGCGCCGCGGGGCGTGACCGCAAGATTCGCATCCGCCGCCGCGCGAATGACTGCGCTGGCCTGCTGCGCGCTCCGCGGAAATGCGACCGCCTCGGGTTCGATTTGATAAATCGAGGCGTCGGTCGCGTAGAGTTGGCGCGTCAGATTGTCGAAAGCCAGATCGCAATCGGCGGCGACGAGGGATTTGCGTTGAACCGAGTTCATCTAGGCGCCATCAAGATGCCGACCCGTTGATGGAAAACAAACCGAAGGCTTGGAGGAAACGCGCGATCGTCTGGTTGATCCTGCCCATCGTTTATCTTTGGGCGCGCCGACATGAGGCGGCGATCTTACGCGGCGGCGTGCCGCTGGACGCGCAGGGTCTGGCGGACGCGCGCCGGGCGGGCGTCCGCGACGCGGAGCGGGTGCGCATTCTGGTGGTAGATGGTGTGCCGCCCCGTTTGCGGTTCGGTTTGCGCGCGCTGGCGGCGCGCTGGCAGTGGGGCCCGTCGACGACCGCGGGGATGTCGCTCGGTTACGGGATTTTTCTGCGCGCGGATCAGCAACACCGGCCGGAGCTGTTGCGGCATGAACTGGTCCACACCGCGCAATACGAACGCCTCGGGTACCGTCCGTTTCTCCGCGCCTATTTATCCGAATGCCTGACCGCCGGATACCCGCTGGGCGCGTTGGAGACGGAAGCGCGCGATCTTTCCGCCTGAACGCGACTTCGTGTTCGACATCGCGCCCGCACCTCGCATCATCGCTTGCCATGAACCGACGCGATTTTGTCCGCACCACGATCGGCGCTACGCTGGCTGCGAGCGCCTCTCCTTCACTTCTGGCGCAGAGTCCCAACATCATGAGTTCGAAATCGAGCAAGCCGGTCGTGATCTCGTCCGCGAACGGAAACAAGTTCAAGAATGGCGGCGAGATGACGTGCGTGCACCAGGCCTGGACGATGATGACGGAGGGCGCCGATGTGCTCGACGCCCTGATCGCAGGCGTGAACATCGTGGAACTGGATCCGCTCGATACCAGTGTCGGCTACGGCGGGTTGCCGAATGCCGACGGCGTGGTGCAGCTCGATTCGTGTTGCATGCACGGACCGAAGAAACGCGCGGGCGGCGTGG
>JBDSNB010000025.1:0-4345 GCA_039915555.1 Chthoniobacterales bacterium
AAATTTTTAGCCTTCTCGCGAAAAACGCCGATCGCCATCACACCGTTTTTTTCGCCCACGATCGCTTCGCGCACTGAGCCTCCAAAGGGAAGGCTGGCCCGCGCCAACAAAGGGAGAGACTGAACCGCGTTGGCGAGCACTGAAAAACGAGGGACGGACGCCGAACGCGAAGGTGGTGCTGACAGGAGTCGCGCGAGTCCGGCCAAGCGGTAGAGATTCAGCGAGTCGAAGAAGCTTTTAATGTCATTTACCTCGGCTTCGCGTCGGCTAAATGAAGCGTTTAATTGGGCTTGCCGTCCCAGTATTTCCTCCAACTCCCGTCAGCCGGGCGGGGAATTTCTGGTCGCAGGTAGTGTGTTGAAAAATAGCGGTATTGCGCACTATCTTCGTGCGCACTACAATCTTGCACTATGAAAAATGTCACGCTTAGCGCCGATGACAATCTGATCGAAAGTGCACGGGCCGAAGCCCGCAATCGGCATACCACTTAGAACCAGATGTTCCGCGATTGGCTCGCCGGAATGGCCGAACGACGTGCCCATGGGCAGCAGGCGCAGGTGGACGCTCTGTTTAGCCGGCTGGAGGGCAGGGTAGACGCCGGCCGGAAGTTTACGCGCGACGAGATGAATGAGCGCTAAGATTTTCCTCGACTCGAACGTGCTGGTCTACGCGTTCGATCAATCCGATCCAGTCAAACGGCAGCGCGCCGTGGACATTGTCCAGCGAAGGGCGGAAGGGCCATGGGCCATTAGTTGGCAGGTGGTGGAAGAGTTTTCTTCGGTCGCGTTACACCGCTTCGCCAGCCCGATGACTTCGACGGATTTGCGAGCATTGCAGCAACTCTTGCTTTGGCCAGCCTGTCGCGCGCTGCCGAGTAAAGCGCTGCACCTTCACGCCATCGCGCTGCATGAAGAAACGCAATTTCGTTTTTACGACTGCTTGATCATCGCGGCCGCCATCGAAAGCGGGGCCAAGGCCCTTTACACGGAAGATTTGCAGCATGGGCGCGAACTGAGCGGCGTGCGCCTTGTGAATCCGTTTCTCCGCGACTAACTCGCGCGACTTGAGTCAGCGCGTTCTTTCGTGGTTAGCGCCTGTCCCTCGTTTTTCTCGGCGCGCCACCGCGGCTCCGTCTTGCCCACCTTGGCGGCGGGCCAACCTTCCCGTTGCTGGCTGCGGTCGCCCTCGCTGGCTTCGGTTTGATCGTGGAATAACTGCACCTGCGTGTCGTAGGGCATGTCGATCCCCGCTTCGTCGAGCGCCTCTTTCATCGCCTGGATAACGGCCGCCTGCACATGCACCACATCCGCCCGGCGGCTCTGCGTCCACCAACGCGCACGAATCGTGACCCAGCTCGCCGCCAGCTCCCAAGGCAAAGCCTCGGGCGCGGGATCCCTTTCCACTTCCGGAACGCTTGCCAGCGCTTTCTTGATCACCTCGCAGGCGTGACCGATGCCATCGCCGTAGCCAACGCCCACATCGTACTGGCTGCGACGCTTCTCGTGCGCCGTCCTCACCAGAACCGCGTTGGTGTAGATCTCGCTATTCGGCACCACGATCCGCTGCCCGTCATAAGTCTTCATGATCGTAGCCCGCGTTTCGATCCGCTCCACCGTGCCTTCGTGACCGTTCACGCTGATCTGATCGTTTACCTGGAAAGGCTGTCGGAGGAGAATGAGCAGACCAGCGAGCCAGTTCTGCAGGATGTCTTTAAAAGCGAAACCGATGGCGACCGAGCTGACCCCGAGGCCCGCGATCAAGTCGCCCGGCTTCAGACTGGGAATCACGATCGTGGCCGCGAGGAGAAAACCGAGCAGGACGATCGCCGATTTGACAAAACCGCCGAGAACAACGCCCAAGTTATCTCGGTGCCGACGCGTCGACTGACGCACGATCATCGACCGCGCCAGCAGCCCCAGCCCGTAAAAAATCGCAAGCACGATCAGGGCAACACCGATGTTTGGCAGAAGGCGGGTGGCGCCGTCGACCCAGCTATCGATGCGTTCCCGCACCATCCCGAAATTGAAATCCACTTGCTGAGGCACGTCCGGCGCGGGGGTCGCCGCCAAGAGCATGTGAAAAAGTAACATCCGAGAGATTAACGTTCTGGTAGCGCAGCACAACCTGATGCGCGGACTGGCCGATGGGCCTTTGAGCTAGGCCGATCGCGTCGACGAATCAGGCCGATCGTGCTATAGATAGCCCATGGCTCGACGGCAAACGGCTGGTCTTCTGCTCGTCCTGGCGCTTTTCTTGGCGCCGTTGCGTGCGTCGACGCCGAGTTGCGCGATGGGCCAGCCCGTTGTGGGCATGTCCTGCAGCGACTGCTGCGCGACGATGAAGTCGTGCATTCTGCCGAGGCAGAATCCGACGAACTCACTGACGCCGGCGCCGACCAATCCGCTCGTGTTCTCCATGGTCGCTCCGCTCGCCACGGTATTACTGCACCAGCTTTTCGCGGAGCCAGTATCGTATGGCGTCGCGGATGTCTCACGGCCGTTTTCCCGCCATTCGCGGCACGCGGTCTTCTGCACCTTTCTCATCTGATTCGGGGGCGCTGACAGGCGCAGTGTGCCGATTTTCGGCACTCGAACCGGGCTTTTTCGAAAGTTCAACCTTTCCCGAATCACATGAAAACTATTCTTTTAATTTTTGGCAGTTTAATCGTAACGACTTCTCTTCCCGCTGAGCCGCTCGATCAGTTGCTCGGCGAGGTCTTGCAGAAGAACCACGCCGTCGCCGCCGCCCGGCTCAACTGGGAGGCGATGCAGGAAAGGCCCGCCATCGCCGGATCGCTCCCCGATCCGATGGCGACCTACGGCTATTTTTTCCAGAACGTGGAGACCCGCGTCGGGGCACAGAATCAGCGCTTCGGCCTCTCGCAGAAGATTCCGTTTCCCGGCAAGCTCTCCGCCCAAAAGCGACGCGCCTCCAAGGAAGCGCTGATGGCGATGTGGCAATACCAGGCGGCCATCCGCGACGCCGTTCTCCGCACCAAGCTGCTCTACTGCGACCTCTACCGCGTCGACCGATCCGCGCAGATTCTTCGCGAACAAGGCGGCTTGATTGAGAACATCACCCGCAGTTCGCAGCAAACCTTTGAGGCGGGGAAAGCCGAACTGCAGGACGTCCTGAAATCGAAAGTGGCCCGCGACGAACTGCGCAGTCGCCAGCTCACGCTCGAACAACAACGCGCCAGCATCGTGGCGAGGCTGAACGCGCTCCGCGCCCGACCCGCCATCACGCCACTCGCCGGCGTGACTGACATTCCGCAAGGTCCGCTCCCAGCGCAGGAACGTCTCTTCGCCGTCGCGGAGCAGTATCGCCAGGAACTCCAGCAAGCCGGCGTGGCGATCGAGCGCGACCAGCTCGGCCTCGCGCTTGCGCTCAAAGAGCGGCTGCCAGATTTCACCTTTGGCGTCGATTACACGCAGGTAAACGACAACATCTTCTCCCGCCCGCCCGATAACGGCCACGACGCCGTCGTCGGCTTTGTCAGCGTAAACGTCCCCATCTGGTTCGGAAAACTGGACGCGCAGGAGCGGATGGCGCGGAAGCAACTCGAAGCCTCCCGCGAGACCGCCGCCAACTTCGCCGTCCAAACCCAGGCCGAAGTCCGCGATGCCTGGGCGCAGGCCGAAACCTATCTCGATCAAGTCGCGCTCTATCGCCGCTCCATCATTCCGCAGGCGCAAGACACCTACAAAGCTTCCGAGTCCAGCTACGCCGCCGCCAAGGCGCCTCTGACCGATCTCCTCGAAAGCGAGCGTTACATCCTCGCCGCGCAGCTCGGACTCGTCCTGAACGAAGCCGAACTCGGCAAATCCCTCGCCGCGCTCGAGCGCGCCGTCGGCGTCGACCTCGCCGACATCAATCAAACCTCCAGCCGGAGAACGCGCGCCGCGCAATATGAAAAGTAATCTCTCGTTAGGCCTGGCCTGCCTCGCACTCCTCGCGCTCACCGCCTGCAAAGAAAAGCCGTCCACCACCGAACACGCCGGGCACGTCCACGAAACTCAGGCCGGCAAGGAACTCTACCAGTGCGCCATGCACCCGAACGTCGTCTCCGATCGTCCCGGCAACTGTCCGATCTGCGGAATGGAACTGACGCTGGTGAAGCCGATCGAAGCCAAGGGCATCCCCGGCCGCGGCCCCGTTCAACTGACCGATCAGCAAACGCAGTTGATCAATATCAAAACCGTCCCCGTCACCAAAGGCCCGCTCGACCAAACCATTCGCGCCGTCGGCCAGGTGGTCGTGAACGAAGAAAAAACCGCCGCCCTGAACAGCCGCGTCATGGGCTGGGTGGAGAAACTCTACGTCGACACCACCGGCGCACCGGTCA